>JAGXIQ010000013.1 GCA_024635625.1 Loktanella sp.
TCATCAGAAAGGCGGCGGCACGGACCTACGACCAACTTTGGGCGGCGGTGGGACATGTCTGCCACCTATTCTCCGACGAGGAGTGCTACAACTACTTCAAAGCTGCCGGATACGAGACCGATTAACTGCAACACGCTCTAGAAAGCCAAGGTCAATGAATGAGCAAAGTCGAGTAGGGTGCCGCCTGCGCCAGTGGCACCCAAGAGCCCTGCCTTATTGTCGTGCTGGGCAATTCAAATAAAAACGTCGATGGGGCGCTGCCAAGGGATGGATGCAATCCCAGTGTTACCGCCCGTGCGGGCCGCGGGCTGGTCGATTACCAGAGGCCGAGCGCAACTGCCGGATCGCCCCAACCATTCGCAAGGCGGCGACGTCTGTCGTGTCAAACAAAAGTATGTGCAGGCGTCGGGTGATAAGCAGAAGTTAATTTGCCGGCGCGGCAGGGGAAGGGTCGCCAGCAGCGTCTGGCGCAGGCTCTGACGAGGGGTCAGCGGTGTCGGTCGTGGGATCCGTCACGGTGGCATCATCGGTAGTCATGACTGTAGCCTCTTCTGATGGGGGGGCTGCAGGGATCAGAAGTGCGCCGTCAGCCCAATCACCAGAGGTTTCGGTGCCAGTCGCATAGCGCATAGTGCCAGGTCCTTCACGACGGCCACGCACAAAGGCCCCTTCGTAGACGTCGCCATTGGCATAGGTCGCAACGCCGGTGCCGGAAATTTCTCCGTCTTGCCATTCGCCGACATAAGTAAATCCATCGGGTATGGTGATCGTGCCGGTTCCGTGTCGTTGGCCGTTCAGGAAGGCACCTTGATAGACGGTGCCGTCGGCATAAGTGGCAGTGCCCGCCCCATCGCGCTGACCTTCTGACCATGATCCGGTGTAGGTATAACCGTCAGGATAAGTCATCTGACCTTGGCCCTGATTTTTCGCGTTGACGAATTCGCCTGTGTAAACGAGGCCGTTCGCATAGGTCGCGATGCCGCGCCCGTCGATGACGCCATCAGTCCATTCGCCCTCATAGGACGATCCGTCGGGGTAAACGATCCGGCCGGTTCCGTTTGCCAGATCGCCGGTAAAGTCTCCGGTGTAGACGGCGCCATCGGGGTAAGTGACCTCGCCTTTGCCCTCGATCTGACCGTTTGACCAGTCACCGGTATACCGATAGCCATCGGTGCCGGTGAAGATGCCGGTGCCGTTGCGAGCATCATCGGAAAATCCACCTTCGTAGACGTCGCCGTTAGCGTAGGTTACTTTGCCTTTACCATCGCGGCGGCCTGCAACAAGCGCGCCTTCGTAGATGTCGCCATTGGCTTGCGTCAATTTGCCTTGGCCTTGGATCTGACCGTCGACCCATGTGCCCGCGTAGATCAATCCGTCGGTCATGGTCAGGGTGCCTGTGCCGTCGCGCTCTCCGGCTTTCAGTTCGCCCTCGTAGACGGCGCCGTCGGGATAGGTGACGCGCCCGGTGCCTTCTTTGACACCGTTGATCCAAGGGCCAGTATATTCATAGCCGTCGGGGCTGCGCATTGTGCCGGTGCCATGATGCATAGCGTTGCGGAATTCGCCTTCGTATATCACGCCATTCGCGTAACGCGCGATACCCCGTCCAGTGATGTCACCGGTCAGCCAATCGCCTTCGTATGTGCCGCCATCGGCAAATGTGATTTTGCCAGTGCCGTCGGGCTTGCCTGCGGCAAATGTGCCCTCGTAGACAGAGCCATTAGGAAAGACGGCGCGGCCCTTGCCACTGATCTCTCCCTGCACCCACTGGCCTTCGTATTCATAGCCATTAGGCAGGGTGTATTTGCCGATGCCGTGCTGCTTGCCGTCGAGAAAAGCGCCATCATACACGCCTCCGTCGTCGTATTGCTTGGTCTCCACCGTCTGCGCGTGGGCCGCTCCCGCAAGGGTCAATGCCAAAAGTGCCGCCGTTGCGAAACGCGTCATGGGGTGTTCCTACCTTTGCCTCAAGTGCGCAAGTTAATGAATGCCTGCCCGGGTGACAACGGGGGAGGCGACAAAGCGGCGGGTTTCCCTTGTCCTGATATCTGCTATCTGCGTTCCAAACCGGAGATTTCGCCCATGACCGACCAATATCGCATCACGCTGGCGCAGTTGAACCCCACAGTAGGGGATCTTGCGGGCAACGCCGCAAAGGCGCTGGAGGCGTGGCGGAAGGGCCGCGACGCGGGCGCGCAGATGGTCGCGCTGCCAGAAATGTTCATCACTGGCTACCAGACACAGGACTTGATCCGGCGCAAAGGCTTCATTCTTGATGCTGTTGCCGTGATCGAAGGTCTGGCTGCGGAATGTGCCGATGGTCCTATCCTTATGATTGGAGGTCCGGCTATCGAAGGTGCGAAGCTACATAATAGTTATTACCTTTTGAAAGAGGGCCGTATCGCAGGGCGGGCGGACAAGTTTTTCCTGCCGAATTATAATGTTTTTGACGAGGTACGTCTGTTCAGCCGGGGCGCGATCCAAGGCCCCTTTGCCACAGGCGGCCCTCGTATCGGCACGCCGATCTGCGAAGATGCATGGTATCCTGACGTGGCCGAAGCACAGGTCGAAAGCGGGGCAGAGGTCTTGCTCGTACCGAACGGAAGCCCTTATTTCCGAGATAAGTTTGCCGTACGTCTGAATAACATGGTCGCCCGCGTGGTCGAAAATGACGTCCCGCTGATCTACCTCAACATGGTGGGTGGGCAGGATGATCAGTTCTTTGATGGCGGGTCGTTTGTTCTGAACCGGGGCGGCGCCCTAGCTCTTCAGATGCCTTTGGGTGAAGAAGCTGTCGCACACGTCGACCTGATCCGTGGGGACGCTGGCTGGGTCGCGCAGGAAGGGGCCTGTGCGGCGCATCCTGATTCCTTTGAGCAGGATTACCGCGCGATGGTGGAAACTCTGCGCGATTACTGCCGCAAGACTGGCTTTGAACAGGTCCTGCTGGGGCTGTCTGGCGGCATCGACAGCGCGATTGTTGCTGTGATCGCTGCCGATGCGCTGGGGCCCGACAATGTCCGCTGCGTGATGCTGCCCAGTAAATACACCTCACAGGCATCGCTTGATGACGCGCAAAAAGTCGTGAACGGACTGGGATGTGCCTATGATACGGTGCCCATAGCCGGTCCGGTTGATGCGGTGGGGGATGCCTTGGCTGCCTTGTTCGAAGGGCATGCGCCTGACCTAACCGAAGAGAATATTCAAAGCCGGATGCGTGGTTTGCTGCTGATGGCGCAGTCTAACAAGTTTGGTGAAATGCTGCTGACCACCGGTAACAAATCCGAAGTCGCGGTGGGCTATGCTACGATCTATGGCGACATGTCCGGCGGCTATAATCCGATCAAAGACCTTTATAAGACGCGCGTCTTTGATATCTGCCGTTGGCGTAATGCCAATCATCGCCCGTGGATGAAGGCCCCTGCCGGAGAGATGATACCTGTGGCTATCATCGACAAGCCGCCCAGTGCGGAACTGCGTCCGGATCAGCGTGATGACGACAGCCTACCACCCTACGAAATTCTGGACGGTATCCTTACGATGCTTGTGGACGAAGAGGCGAGCGTCGCCGACTGCGTCGCCGCTGGGTATGAGCGCGAGACGGTGAAGCGGGTCGAACATCTGATCTATATCAGTGAGTATAAGCGGTTTCAGTCCGCCCCGGGAACCCGTTTGAGTAGTCGGGCATTCTGGCTGGATCGCCGTTATCCTATTGTGAACCGCTGGCGCGATCCGAGCTAAACACGGCGAACACGGGTCAAATCGTACATGCGCTGACGCGTCCGACAGGTCGTTTTTCGTAACGCGTGGGGGTGCTGGTTTTTAAGTACGGGCGGTTTTACGCGGTATTTCCCAACGGATCGTGTGTCGCTTCCGACCAATTCGATCCTGATTTTGTGTCGTAGGATGATCCTATCGGACGTGATCAGTGTGGATATCCGATGTCGCAAAAAAGCGCTGGGTATGGGTTTTAGCCGATTTCGTCACCTTTCGGAAAACACAGCAGGTTGCACGGATTGCGTTTGATTAGTTTCAGAAGGGCTGGCATCAAGTTTTAAATCGCAGTCGTGGTTTTGTCCGCCGACCTGCGTCGGAAACACGAGCGCCTTTCCGCTGTGGCCCGTTTGATCGCCGGAACGCCAAACAGGTTTCCCGCATTTCATACCCGGACAGTCGATCTTTTAAGCAGTGCCGAACCCCGGTGCCGCAGATCGGCGAAAAGGACGTACTATGAAACTGACAAAATTCACCGTCGCATCGGTTATGGCAATCAGCGCAGCGTTTCCTGCCTTCGCGCAGACCGAAACTACAACTGCAAAAGCAGGCACCGAACTGACTGTTCGCGCAGAGCCGACACCTTTTGGCGCTATCAATGGGGTGCTGGAAAAGGATCAGGACGTGACGATCGACGGCTGTTTGGCTGACGTGAGCTGGTGCAAAATTAGTGCCGGCGATACAATGGGTTGGGCGTCTGGCCAGTATCTGTATGTTGAAGACAACGCCAATGCCGTGCCGCTGATTGATATGGCTGGCAATGAAGAAGTCATCACGGTCATTGAGCAGACCGAAGAGACTACGACGAAAACGGACCAGAACCTTGCTGCTGCGGCTACTGGCACCATCGGTGCGCTGACGGCCGTCGCGCTGGGCGGCCCAGTAGGTGCAATCGTCGCAAGCGGAATTGCAGGCACAGCCGTTGGTGCCGCAGCCGTAGAACCGTCTGAAGAAACCATCACCTTCGTCACGTCTAACCCGGTCGAAACGGTCTATCTGGATGGCGAAGTCGTCGTCGGTGCGGTTATCCCAAGCGAGGTGACGACCTACGAACTGCCGCAGCCTGAATATCGCTACCTTAACGTGAATGGCCTGCCCGTACTGGTAAGCGCCGACAACGGCGCAATCGTCCGCATCATTCGGTAAGTATCAAAGATCGAACGGCCAAGGCCCGGTGCGCAAGCGCCGGGCCTTTTTCATGTCCGCCTATGACAACCGCACAGTGACCTGTGCGCCGATAGATGGCCTGTGCGCGTGACTTCACCTACCGGGCTGCTATCTGGTCACTGTCATTGATCAGGAACCCCCGCATGCATCGTACGAACGAAGACGAACCTCTGGCCGGGCGTTGGATTGCCATGGCCGCCCTTTTAGTGGCAGGGTTCATGAACCTGATCGACGTAACGATCGTCAATGTGGCAATTCCCTCGTTACAAAGGGCGTTCAATGCGACTGACAGCCAGATCGAATGGGTTGTGGCCATTTATATCCTGACGTTCGCCCTGCTGTTGTTGCCGATGGGACGACTGGGCGATGTTGTGGGTCGGCGCCGGATGTTCATCGCGGGTGTCATCGTGTTTACAATTGGATCGGCCCTTTGCGGCATGGCACCATCAATCTGGGGCCTAGTCGGAGCCCGCGTGGTGCAAGGCATCGGTGGTGCCATGATGACACCGCAGACCCTTGCCATTGTGCCCGCGCTGTTCGCGCCAAAGGAACGCGGTCTTGCCTTCGCGCTGTTCGGTTTGTCGGCCGGCCTGGCCAGTGTAACCGGCCCGGTCCTAGGCGGCTTTCTGATTGGCGCTGACCTGTGGGGCCTTGATTGGCGTCCGATTTTCCTTGTGAACATTCCTGTGGGCGTCATCGCTGTGTTGGGTGCGCTGCGCTATGTGCCTGCCTTGCCGGGCAACAAAGGCCTGGAAATCGATGGTGTTGGCATCGCGCTGGCGGCGATCACCACACTTTTAGTGATGTTCCCGTTGATCGAAGGCCGACAGATCGGTTGGCCGCTTTGGATTTTCGTGATGATGGCCGCCGCGTTGCCGATGCTTTGGGTGTTCCTACGTTGGCAGCGTCACCGGGCCGAGGTTGGTCGGGCGCAACTGCTGCCCGTCGCCTTGTTCCGCAATCGTAATTTCATGGTGGGTACGGGGATCGTTATGTTGCTGTTCGCAGGTATTCCGGGATTCTTTCTGGTGCTCGCGATCCTTCTGCAAATCGGCAATGGATTCACCCCGCTGCAATCCGGTCTGACAACGATTCCGTTTTCGATCGGCGTGCTTTGTGCATCCGTCGCTGCGGGTCGCATGGGGAACCGGTTTCTGCGGCCTCGTATCAGCATCGGCGGTCTACTGCTGGCGACTTGCATGATTTTGCTGCCCTTTGTGACCCCGCAAGCAGCAGGAGAGATCAGCCGAAGTGCATTTGTGATCCCGCTATTTTTGGGGGGCTTTGGGCTTGGGACTGCGATCTCTCCATTGTTTAATACCGTGTTGGGGCAAGTAAAAGACAGCGACACTGGATCTGCGTCTGGTGCCTTGCAATCGTTCCAGCAGTTGGGCGGTGCCTTAGGTCTGGCTGTTATGGGGCAATTGTTCTTTTCGCATATCGCTGCAGGGCTGCAGGGCGGTGAGGACAAAGTGCCAGTCTATTCCGAAGCCCTGCAAATTGCGCTTTGGTTTTCCACGGCGTCCTTCATTTTACTAGCGCTGCTGGTCTGGCGGTTGCCCGCCCCACAGGCACCGAAACTGGACAAACGGCGGGCGGCGTGACAGAGGATCTGCAAAGATAAAGGATGCCGCCCATGACTACGATCACTCGCTTTGCCCCGTCGCCGACTGGCTGGATGCACATCGGCAACCTGCGTGCCGCCATGTTTAACTATGCCATCGCCCGCCAAAACGGCGGCACCTTTATCCTGCGGATTGACGATACTGATCAAGAACGGTCCAAACCTGAGTACGAGCAGGGCATTCGCGATGTGCTGAAGTGGTTGGGTATTCACTGGGACGACGTCCAAAAGCAGTCCGATCGGCTGGCCCGTTACGATGAGGCGCGCCAGCAATTGCTGGAAGCAGGGCGACTGTACGAGTGCTTTGAGACACCCGTCGAATTGGACCTGAAGCGCAAGAAGCAGCTGAACATGGGTAAGCCGCCGGTCTATGATCGGACTGCGTTGTCCTTGACCGAAGAGCAAAAGCAGGCCTACCGCGACGAGGGTCGTAAAGGTCATTGGCGCTTCAAACTGGATCTGGAACGGGTCGAGTGGCACGATGGAATTATGGGTGACATTAGCATTGATTGTACGTCAGTCAGTGACCCCGTTCTGATCAAGGAAACCGGACAGATCCTTTATACGTTCGCGTCCCCGGTTGATGACGTGGACATGAAGATCACCGACATTGTGCGCGGGTCGGATCATGTCACAAACACCGCGACGCAAATCCAGATTATGAAGGCGTTGGGCGGTACCGTGCCGCGCTTTGCCCACCATTCCTTGCTAACTGGGCCGCAGGGCGAGGCACTGTCAAAGCGTCTTGGTACGCTGGCCCTGCGCGACCTGCGTAATCAGGGAATCGCGGCTGAGGCGGTGTTGTCGCTGATGGCACGTTTAGGATCTTCGCAGCCTGTCGTGCTGGTTGATGGTATCGACCAAGTTATTGAAGGTTTCGATATCGGTACCTTCGGGTCTGCACCAACGAAGTTCGATTTTGAGGATCTGTGGCCTCTGACGGCACGGCACTACGCCTCACTCGGGGCGGCGGCGGTCAAGGACACGCTGGACGCCGCTGGTGTGCCAACTGATTTGCAGCCAGCCTTTTGGGATGTGGTCAAAGAAAATATCACAAAACTAGACGATGTTGCCCCTTGGTGGGCGATGTTTCGCGATGGCGGCACCGCTGTCGTTGCTGACGAGGACCGTGAATTCATTGGCCAAGCGTTCGATTTGCTGGGGCAACCGCCCTATACGGATGCGACTTGGGGTGAATGGACCGGGGCAGTAAAGGATGCGACGGGCCGCAAGGGTAAAGGCCTGTTCATGCCGCTGCGGCTTGCGGTGACGGGGCAGGCGCGCGGGCCAGAGATGGCGCAGGTTATGCCGCTACTGCAAAAGAAGCCGGCTATGTAATATGGTCGCCGACGCCAGATTCCTGTCAGGCAGCCTGATGCGCCACGTCACGGTGATGGCGCTGTCATCGACAGTCGGGCTGATGGCGGTTTTCCTTGTCGACTTTGTCGACATGGTTTTCATCGGCATGTTGGGCAAGGCAGAATTGGCGGCCGCGATTGGATACGCGGGCGCCATTTTGTTTTTTACCGGGTCATTTGGCGTTGGGATGGCGATCGCTTGCGGGGCGCTGGTTGCCCGCGCATTGGGCCAGGATGATGGGTCACTTGCCCAATCTCGTGCAACGCATTCGCTGATCGCGGGCTTTGGTTTTGGCGCGATTTTTGCTGCTTTGGTTTGGCTGAACCTGAATGGGCTCGTGACGCTGTTGGGCGCTGTGGGCGACGTTCATGACCTTTCCGTCCACTTTATGCAGATTATGCTGCCGTCGATGCCGGTGCTACTACTGGGTGTGGTGGGCGGAGCGATCCTGCGGGCGCATGGGGATGCGCGGCGTTCCATGTATGTATTGATCTCGGGTGGGATCGTGAATGCAATTCTTGATCCGATTTTGATCTTTGGCTTCGATATGGAATTGACGGGTGCGGCGGTCAGCAGTGTCATTGCCCGCTGTGTGATCGCAGGATCAGCGCTTTGGACGATCCAACGCTATCATGGCGGATTTGGCAAGCCGACGCCTCAGGGGTTGTGGCGAGATTTGCCTGCGGTCTTTACCATTGCTGGACCCGCTATTTTGGCACAACTGGCGACCCCGGTGGGACAGGCCTACGTAACCCGCGCGATGTCAGAATATGGAGAGCAGGCCGTCGCGGGTATGGCCCTTATCGGGCGGTTAACGCCCGTGGCGTTCGGTGTCATTTTTGCGCTTAGCGGGGCCGTGGGACCGATTATCGGGCAGAACGCTGGCGCTGGGCAAGCAGACCGCGTGCGGCAGGCGTATCGCGATGGGCTGCTGTTCACTGCGGTGGTGACTGTCGCTGTTTCTGCATTCTTATTTCTGCTGCGGCAGCCACTGACCGCGTTATTCCAGTTAGAGGGGATAGCCCAGCAATTGGTGTTCCTATTCGCGGGGCCGTTGTCGCTCTTGTGGTATTTCAACGGTATGATCTTCGTGAGCAATGCGGCGTGCAACAACCTTGGCCGACCCTTCTATGCGACGCTGGTCAACTGGGGCCGGCACACGCTTGGTACGGTCCCCTTCGTAATTGTCTTTGCGTGGTGGTTGGGTGCCCCCGGCGTTTTGATCGGGCAATCACTGGGTGGCGTCGTATTTGGCGTGCTGGGCGGCATCGTTGCATCGCGGCTGATCGCACGCGGCGGCGATGGCGGCCCAAAGGGACCGATGGCAGGGCAACGGACCTTGTTCCGGATTTTCCAGCTACGTCACTGACGCCTATTCGCGGGCGCGCAGCACCTGCGCCGGGGCCGCTTGCAAAGGGCGTATGGCGAACGCCAGACCCGCCAGCAAGGATACCATCACGCCGCCACCCACAATCCACAACGCATTGGACCAGATGATTTGATAATCGTTTTCCATGATGTATGTCTGAACAGCCCAGCCGCCTAGAATACCCGCTGACAGCGCTACACAGCCCGCTGCTAATCCCAAAAGGGCCGCGCGAAGGGCGAAGCTTGCGATTATCAGGCCTCGTGTTGCACCAATGGTTTTCAAGACAGCCGCCTCAAACGTGCGGGCCCGTTCTCCCGCTGCTGCGGCGCCAATGAGCACAAGGAAGCCAGTCACGAGAGTTGCAAGCGCCCCGTACCGGGTGGCGGCTGTTACGCCTTCGACAAGCACGGCAACGCGATCGATGGCGTCGCGTATGCGGATGGCGGTGATGTTGGGATAGGCCGTAGCGATATCGCGCAGGATTTTGGCTTCGGCTTCTTCTGACGCATAGACTGTGGAAATCCAGCTATGAGGTGCGCCGGCAAGGGCGGCGCTGTTGAAAGTAAGTACGAATCCTAGACCGGCGCTGTCCCAGTTCACCTGACGAAAGCTGGTGATGGTACCCGTAATATCGCGACCAAGAACGTTGACGGTCAGGGTGTCACCCAGCTCTAGCCCAATCTCGGCGGCTTCTTCGGCGGCAAAACTGATTTGCGGTTCCCCGGTGTATCCTTCGGGCCACCATTTCCCGGCGGACAGGATGGTGCCTTCGGGTAGAGCGTCTGCATATGTGATGCCACGGTCACCGCGCACGACCCAGTGACCACCAGCGACTTCTTGTGCGTCTTGATCATTGATACGGGTGATGATCCCGCGCAGCATAGGGGCGGTTTCGACCTTCGTGACGGCGGGATTGTTGTCCAGCATGTCGCGGTAGCCATCGATTTGATCGGGTTGGATGTCGACGAAGAAATAGCTGGGTGCGCGTTCTGGCAATTCGGCAGTGAAGGCCCGGCGCAGGTTGCCATCGATCTGCCCGATGGCGGCAAGCACCGCAAGGCCGAGACCGAGGGACAGGACAACGGAAGTCGATTCGCCACCCCGCGCGCCAATGCTAGCCAGCGCCAATCGTAGTGCTGGGCGTCCCCTTGCAGCGCGACGCGAGAAACGAGCGACCCAGCGGATAAGGGCGGCTGCGAGGACGAGGATCAGCAACGCACCAGCAATACCGCCAGCGGTCCAAAGAGTCAGCCATACGGTGCCAGAGAACCAGATTGCGAGGCCGAGAAGTAGTCCGATTAGGCCTGCGGTGATCACAAGGTACGGCCAGCGGGGCAGGGCGGTGCCACCGGAAAAGGCGTCGCGGAACAAGGTCGCAGCACGGATTTGTTCTGTTCGGGCGAGTGGCCAGAGGGTAAAGATTGCGGCGGCAAGAATGCCGTAAATTGCGGCCTCTGCCAGTGGGGCTGGGGCAAAGCGGAAGTCGGCTGGGATAGGCAATTGCGCCTCTATCAGCGGCGCAAGCAGCATAGGAATGCCGCCGCCAAGGATCAGGCCAATACTAACGCCCAGCAGCGTAAGTGCGCCGATTTGAAGGGCATACGTGAGGAAGATCGTACTGCGGGTGGCACCAAGCGTTTTCAGGATCGCGATGGTCCCCGTCTTGCCGCCCAAATAAGCGCGCACAGCTGCGCTGACGCCGACGCCGCCGACAGCAAGGCCAGATAGGCCAACGAGGATCAGAAAGGCACCGATACGCTCTACGAAGCGTGCTGTGCCGCCGGCACCTTCACGGCTATCGCGCCAGCGCATACCGGTGTCGCGAAACTGCGTGTCGGCGCGATCTTCTAAAGCTTGCAAGTCCGTGCCGGGGGGCAAAAGCATGCGGTAGTCGGTGTCGAATAAAGTGCCCTCTGTTAGCAGACCAGCGTCCTTCAGGGAATCCTTCAACACAATGCTGCGCGGGCCGAGGGAAAAACCTGCGCTGGCGTTATCTGGATAGGCATCAAGGACCGCGGAAAAAACGAATTCTTGGGTACCCATGCGAAACGTGTCGCCAGGCTTAAGGCCAAGGCGGTCAGCCAAGACACGTTCCATGACGCTGCCGGGAAGGATGCCATTTCCAACGAGCGCTTGATCAAGGGGCATAGACGGATCGAGAGTGACGGCGCCGACAAGGGGATAAGCGCCGTCTACGGCGCGCACCTGTGTCAGAGCGCGGTCATCACCGACGACGACCATTGAACGAAAATCTACGGTCTCCGACAGGGTGGTCGAAACGTCGTTCATGAACGCTAGTTCTTCCGGCGTGGCGTACCGATAGGTGAGGGTTGCCTGCGCATCGCCGCCAAGAAGGGCAGAGCCTTGTTCAGCCAAACCAGCCTCAATACCTGCTCGGACAGTGCCGACGGCGGCGATGGCGGCAACACCGAGGGCGAGGCAGGCGAGGAACACGCGAAAGCCGCGCAATCCACCGCGGAGTTCACGGCGGGCGAAAGTCGCAGCGAGACGTAGGCTCATGCGGCGTCCAGACGGCCGTCGCGGAGGCCAATGACACGAGAGCAGCGAGCGGCAAGGTCGCGGGCATGGGTGACCATGATCAGCGTGGCACCGTGACGGTCGCGCAGATCGAGAAGCAGGTCGATGATCGCTGCGCCGTTCGCCTCGTCAAGATTGCCGGTCGGTTCGTCCGCGAGTAGCAGACGGGGGCGGGGGGCCGAGGCGCGGGCAAGGGCGACGCGTTGTTGTTCGCCCCCGGACATCTGATTCGGGTAGTGATCCACCCGGTTACCAAGGCCAACGGCTTCTAGTTCTGCTCTGGCCCGGTCGAATGCATCCGCGGCCCCTGCCAGTTCCAGCGGAGTTGCCACGTTTTCGAGAGCAGTCATTGTCGGGATAAGGTGGAAAGACTGAAACACGACGCCCATATGTGAACGGCGAAAGCGGGCCAGCTGGTCTTCGTTCATCGCGGTCAGGTCCTCGCCCATCGCGCTGATCTTGCCCGCGCTGGCCTGTTCCAGCCCGCCCATCAGCATCAGGAGAGATGACTTGCCAGAACCACTCGGCCCAACCAGCCCCAAAGTTTCACCGCTATCCACGTCCAATGATATGTCGTGCAAGATATCCACCGGCCCAGCATTTCCGTCGAGTGACAGCGCCACGTTGCGTAGCGACAGGACGGGATTTGACATGGGGCGGACCTTTGCTTTGTTCACCTTTGCATATGGTGCACTTGGACAGGTGCGCAACGGGTTAATCCTGAGCCTATTCGCCACAGCTGCTTTTGCTGGTCCCGTCACGGTTGCCGCCTTAGGCGATAGTCTGACCGCGGGCTATGGTCTTGCGCAGGATGAAGGATTCGTGCCGCAGATGCAGACATGGCTTGATGCGCAGGGCGCTGAGGTCACCTTGTTGAACGCTGGCGTTTCGGGGGATACGACGGCTGGCGGGCTGTCACGGGTGGACTGGACGCTGACACCGGACGTAGATGGGGTGCTGGTGGCGCTTGGTGGTAACGACTATTTGCGCGGGCTTGATCCGTCCGTCAGCCGCGGCAATCTAGATGAAATCCTGAACAAGGCGCGCTCAGCGGAGGTGCCCGCTATGCTGATTGGCTTGCAAGCTGGAACGAATTATGGCGCGGATTATGCGACAGAGTTCAATGGCATGTATCCAGAACTAGCGGCTGACTACGATGTGCCAGTCTACCCAGACTGGTTCGCGGGTCTGCGTGGCGGCGATTTGCCAAAATACCTGCAGGCGGATGGCATTCACCCCAATGCGGACGGGGTGAAGCTGATTGTAGCGGCAATGGGGCCGTCGGTTCTAAAGTTCGTGCAGAACTTAGCCAGCGATTAGGCCAGCGACAGGTTCACGGCGCTTTCGCGACCATCACGGCCTGCTTCGATGTCAAACGTGACCTTCTGGTTGTCGGCCAGCCCAGTCAAGCCAGAGCGTTCGACTGCAGAAATATGGACGAAAACGTCCTTGTTTCCGCCGTCGGGCGCGATAAATCCGAAGCCTTTTGTTGTATTGAACCATTTCACGGTGCCAGTAGCCATGGCGTTTCTCCCTTTTTTACCGCTCGCGGAATGCAGCGGGCCGGCTCGTCAGTGCAAGATCGAAGCACCGGGCCGAAGGGACCGTCGTCGATAAAGGTAACGTAGCGACACGCATTATCAGCGGTGTCGCTTTAAAATCAATATCAATTTTTGGGTGTATCTGTAAGCCGCCAGTGGGCTTGGAAGGATGCGCGGTTCCGCGCACCCAAGTCTTGCAGAGGTGGCTTACGCCAGCGACAGGTTCACAGCGGATTCACGACCGTCACGGCCGGATTCGATGTCGAAAGTCACTTTCTGGTTGTCGGCCAGACCGGTCAGGCCCGAACGCTCAACAGCGGAGATGTGGACGAAAACGTCCTTGGAGCCGCCATCGGGAGCGATAAAGCCGAAGCCTTTAGTTGCGTTGAACCATTTCACGGTGCCAGTAGCCATCGTGTAATTCCTTTTAGTCTTGCCACCCACGAGATTGCGGTGGCCCGGCGTAGTCAGTGCAATGTCGAGCGCTGTAGCCTAGAAAGGAACACAGTGGGTCGAGATGGATAACGTCTGCGGAGACTTCTTATCCCAACTGAATTTGAAATGCAACCCTGTCGCGTGGGGCTGCAAATCGGTCACCGTATGAGGGCGTTCGGGTTAGGCGTCGGTTTCTTGCGTGTTTGGCCGTGCACGCGATATGACGGAAAGAGTGAGCGTTGCCGAGCACATTCCCATATAGATCGCGCAGGTTTCCAACACAGAAATTCCGGGCACAACGGTCGAGGCTAGCGCTGCTATAAGACCAACGATCACGCCTAATAATGCGTTTGCCATATGCATTCACCTCCCCAAACCTAATTAAGTTTAGGATGATATTTTGGCGAGATTAAGATCGACTTTAGATTTTATTGTCGATTCTAACGGCTATGTGATATTTTCTTTCGCCGCGATGCAGAAAGCCCCCGCGTGCGAGGGCTTTCCACTTCGACAGATTATATCGAAATTAGCGCACGAACTTCTTGTGCTTCATACGCTTGGGTTCCAGCGCATCGGCACCGAGGCGACGCTTCTTGTCTTCTTCGTAGTCCTCGAAATTGCCTTCGAACCACTCGACATGGGCATCGCCTTCGAAGGCGAGCATGTGTGTGCAGATCCGGTCAAGGAAGAAGCGATCGTGGCTGATAACCACGGCGCATCCAGCGAAGGACATCAGCGCGTCTTCAAGTGCACGCAGTGTTTCCACGTCAAGGTCGTTCGTTGGCTCGTCAAGGAGAAGAACGTTTCCACCGGATTTCAATAGCTTGGCCATATGGACGCGGTTACGTTCGCCGCCGGACAGAAGACCAACTTTTTTCTGCTGATCGCCGCCTTTGAAGTTGAAGGCCGAGCAATAGGCGCGAGAGTTCATTGAGGCATCACCGAGTTCGATGATTTCTGCCCCACCTGTAATTTCTTCCCAGACAGTAGCCTCGGCGGAGAGTGCGTCCCGCGACTGATCCACGTACGACAGTTTGACCGTATCGCCGTATTCGACGCTACCCTCGTCTGGCTGCGCCTGACCGGTCAGCATGGAAAACAATGTAGATTTACCGGCGCCGTTCGGACCAATCACGCCAACGATGCCGCCCGGCGGCAGGTCGAAGGACAGGCCCTCTACCAGCAGTTTATCGCCCATCGCTTTTTTGAGGTCCGTGACTTCGATCACCTTGGAACCCAAGCGGGGACCGTTCGGGATAATGATTTGGGCGCGGCCCATTTTTTCTTTTTCAGACTGGTTGGCCAGATCGTTGTAAGCACTGATTCGCGCTTTCGACTTGGCCTGACGCGCCTTCGCGCCCTGACGCATCCATTCCAATTCACGTTCCAACGTGCGTTGCTTGGATTTATCTTCTTTCGCTTCCTTTTCCAGACGCTTGGCTTTTGCTTCCAGCCAACTGGAATAATTGCCTTCGTGTGGAATGCCCGAGCCACGGTCGAGCTCTAGGATCCAGCCAGTAATAGCGTCGAGAAAGTAGCGGTCGTGAGTAACGATCAGGATCGTACCTTTGTAATCGACGAGGTGCTGTTGCAGCCACGCGATGGTTTCAGCGTCGAGGTGGTTTGTCGGTTCATCAAGAAGCAACATGTCGGGTGCTTCAAGCAGCAGCTTACACAGGGCGACGCGGCGTTTTTCACCGCCAGACAAAGTTGTGACGTCTGCATCGTCTGCGGGACAGCGGAGGGCCTCCATGCTGACGTCGATCTGCGCGTCGAGATCCCAAAGATTTTGGGCGTCGATTTCATCCTGCAGTCGCGCCATCTCGTCGGCGGTCTCTTCAGAATAGTTCATCGCCAATTCGTTGTATTTGTCGAGAATGGCTTTTTTATCTGCCACTCCAAGCATGACATTTTCGCGGACGGAAAGCGTCGGGTCGAGTTCCGGTTCTTGTGGCAGGTAGCCAACTTTGGCCCCTTCGGCGGCCCAGGCTTCGCCTACGAAATCCTTGTCCTGACCGGCCATAATCCGCATCAAGGTCGATTTACCGGTGCCGTTGACGCCGACGACGCCGATTTTGACGCCGGGCAAGAAGTTCAGCCGGATGTTCTCGAACACCTTCTTGCCGCCGGGATAGGTTTTGGACACGCCGTCCATGAAATAGACGAACTTATAGCTGGCCATGGCGATGCTCCGCTAGATTAGATTTGTTCTTCCTTATCGGGCAAGGAGACGCGGGGCAATCGGCGACTAGCCAACCTGTTGCAGACGGAAACGTGCGCTGCGGTCACGTAGCCAGTCGATAACATCTTCTGACGGCATGGCGCGAGCGAAGTGGTTGCCTTGCCCGACTGTGCCGCCCAGCGCTTTCACCATTTCGGATTGTGCCGCGGTTTCGATGCCGGATGCCACGCAGTAGATTGCTTTTTCATGACCAAATTGCAGGAGCATAGCGGTGATGCGTTCGCATGCTGGAGCGCTGTCTAAGTGGCGTATCAGAGCCTTCTCGATTTTGAATCCTGCAACTGCCAGTCGTTCGACATGCAATAGTCCAGCGTAGCCTGCACCAAAACTGTCGATCATCACACTGAAGCCGCGATCAACCAGACGCGCAATCGCTGAAAGATGCGTTCCAATGCTGTCGAGATCGCTGAAGACGTCACGTTCTGCCAGTTCGATTACAATATGATGGGCTTGCACCCCTAAACGCGCTGCAAGTGCGGGCATCAGATTGATGTGGTCGGTATCCTGCAACAGATGGTATGATCCATTTAAGCCAACGCGAATATCATTGAAGCCGTTGCAATAAAGCCGTTTTCGCAAGCTGGCTGCGGCGGATATAGCGGCAATGTCGATCTGCCGCAGCAGATTTAGTTCCTTCGCAAGCGGCAGAAATACTGAAGGATGCATTAGACCTATGGTCGGGTGTTGCCACCGGGCGAGCGCTTCGAACCCTTTGACGCGGTGGGTAATTAGGTCGATGGTTGGTTGGAAATAGAAGATCAGGCCGCCGTTTTCGATAGTATCGCGTAGTTGTGCTGCAAGACGCAGCGCGTCGCTGCGTCGCTGCGCCTCTGCGTGCAGTTCGCTGTTATAGACGGCGACGTCGTTACGGCCCTTTCGCTTGACCTCGTAAAGCGCGAGGTCGGATTTTTGCAGCAATTGATCGCTGTCGTTTTCTTGCGGAAAGGTTAAAACGGCCCCCACGCTAATAGAAAGGCTGATTTCCTTGCCGTCGAATACCAAAGGCGCGCGTACGGCGTCACAAAGCGTGCGGCCGCTTCGCATAAGTTCCTTATCATGTGACAGGCCGGGACAGACGGCGACGAATTCATCGCCACCCATCCGGACCAGCAGATCCGTTTGCCGCAGATTAGCGTCAATCGTCGTGGCGACGTGCTGTAAGGCAGCATCCCCAGCAGCGTGACCATGCTGGTCGTTAATAGCCTTGAAATGGTCCATATCGATTTGCAGGACGCCCAGCGCTTGGCCACCAGGGTTCGCCGCAGACAACGCATTTGCGATGAATGTATTGAAGCGGTTCCGATTTGCGACGCCAGTTAAGGTGTCGTGTGTTGCGACATGCGCCAACTTCTCAGTGGTATCTCGAAGGGCCTGATCTTGATCCACTTGTTCTGATACGTCCCGGCAGACCAATACGGCGAAGGTCTGACCTTGCGCGGTGTCATGAAAGCTGACGCGGAACTGGTTCCACAATAGGTAGCCGTCACGGCGCCTATTGCGGACGATGCACAGTTTTAGCCAATTACGATCTTTGGGGTCATAGCAGAATGCGCTTATTTCCGCCTACGTTTTGCGGGCGTCCAAAGGAAGGCAAAAACTGAGGGGATTGCGCCCGATAACCCGGTCTTCTGGCAAACCGACAAGCCGCAGGTATGCGGGGTTCGCCCAAATAATTTTTCCATCCAACGATTGTACTACGATACCGTCGCTTGTGCTGGCGCAAGCGACGGTATCAAAATTTGGCGGTGGGTGGGCCAGTCGTGGCTGGCGTCGATAAATCATAACGACAAAACCGACGACGAGCGCCACTAGGTTATATATTACGAGTAGCGTGGCGGCGGACATCGGAACCTCTGGCTTAGACTGAACGGAGGTTAGGCCGATCCGCCTTAGCGACCGATTAAGACCCCTGCGTTCCGCATCGCGTACGCTCTTTCGACTTTACATGCGGCAACTGCTGAGTGCTTTTGGGCCCTGAAGAAAAGAGGTGCGCATGCAGGGATGGCCGATCGCGGTGGCGGGTCAGACAGTTGGTCTTTTGGGAGGATCCTTTGATCCGGCCCATGAGGGGCACGTTCATATCACCCGCGCGGCGATGCGTCGCTTTCGTCTTGATCACATCTGGTGGATGGTAAGCCCTGGTAACCCTTTGAAAGCACAAGGGCCGGCGCCGTTGGCAGATCGAATGGCGCAAGCGAATGCGCTGATGCAGCATCCGCGTGTGCAGATCACTGATATAGAGGCAAGGTTAGGCACCCGCCACACGGCCCAAACACTGCGGCGCCTGCAGGCGCGCTATCCCGGCGTTAATTTCGTCTGGTTGATGGGTGCGGATAATTTGGCGCAGTTTCATCGTTGGCAGGATTGGCGATGGATTATGGATCATGTACCAGTCGGCGTGCTGGCGCGACCGGGAGACCGGCTTTCGGCGCGGTTTAGCCATGCTGCACGGGTTTATCGCGCCTCACGGCTTCCATCGTACGCGGCGGCGCGATTGGGGCGGTCAGCGGCGCCCGCATGGTGCTTTGTCGATCTGCCACTCAGCGGCCTATCATCATCAGAAATCCGCGCGCGGGGCGCATGGCGCAAGCGTGATGGAGAGCCGATTGTCAGTGTGTCCTCTCGTCGGGTAATGTCGTCTGATGACTGAAAATATCCGTTTAAAACTGAGCCGCCGTGCCTTGTTGGCCGGAGGTGTTGCTATGGCCGCCACTGCCGTTGTTGCAGCACCGCAGCAGACCTTGCGTCCTGTGGCGCGCGCCGCGGCAGGGGTTGCTACTGTCCCGGTCGTTGAGGGCGTCAGGCCAGTTGCGCGAAAAAGTGCCGTCGATTTGATCCGCGCTGCTGGGCTTGAGGGGCAGGTTGGTTTCGTAATTGCCGACACCGCGTCAGGCGAGGTTCTGGAGCGCGTAGATGCGATCACAGGGCGCCCCCCCGCAAGCGTGACCAAGACGTTGACAGCCCTTTACGCGCTGGAAACGCTGGGTGCTGATTACCGTTTTGCCACCCGATTGTTGGCGACGGGTCCGATCAGCGAGGGTGTGTTGGATGGCGATCTGATTCTGGCAGGGGGTGGTGATCCGAACCTTGTGACGGATGAGCTTGCGATGCTGGCGCAACGTCTGGTCGCGGCGGGCGTGCGTGACGTACGCGGCAATTTCCTCGTTTGGGGCGATGCATTGCCCGGCGTGAAAGAGATAGAACCCGGACAATTGGATCAGCTTGGATACAACCCGTCGCTGGGTGGGCTGAACCTGAACTTTAACCGGGTCTTATTTGAATGGGCCCGGACTGGCGCCGATTACACCATCAGCATGGATGCGCGCAGTGAAACGCTGCGCCCAGTTGTCACGACATCGCGTGTGCAGATAGTGGATCGCAGCGGCCCAGTTTATACCTACGTCGAAGGGGCCGGGGTCGATGAATGGACCGTTGCCAAAGGTGCCTTGGGTGCCGGTGGGTCGCGTTGGCTGCCTGTCCGGTTTCCCGCACTTTACGCAGGCGAAGTTTTTCACATCGTGGCCACTGATGCCGGTGTGACCTTGCCGGCGCCACATTTGGCGGCCAAGGAACCGACAGGGCAAGAGGTTGCCCGGTTCGAGAGTGTTCCGCTGCGCGAAATGATGCGGGGCATGTTATTACATTCGACGAACCTGACGGCCGAAGCTGCAGGCATGACGGCAACGGCAAGCCGCCTTGGCATGGCACGGGGCATGCGAACGTCTGCCATGGGGATGGCGCAATGGTTTAAAGACCGGGCCGGCATCGCGCCGCACCTGGCGGATCATTCAGGGTTAAGCGACGAGAACCGCATCTCTTCGAGTGACATGGTAAAACTGCTGGACGCAGACGGCGTGCGCGAAACCCTACAGCCAATCATGAAGCCGATCACGATGTTGGATGATCAGAGGCGCGCGATCAAAAACTTTCCTGGACAGGTGCGCGCCAAAACGGGCACGTTGAATTTTGTTTCGGCCTTGGCTGGGTATTTGGACGCTGATGGCGGGCGCAGCCTAAGCTTTGCCATTTTCGCTTATGATCCCGAAGCGCGGGAGGCGTCATTGTCGTCATTGGATGAACAACCGCCCGGTTCTGTTGGATTTAACGGGCGTGCAAAGGGATTGCAGCAAGATTTGTTGCAGCGCTGGGCTGTGCTGGGCCGCATCGGCGGATAACAAAAAGGGCATACCTAATGGTACGCCCTTTGTTTTGGCTGCTCTTTGACAAAGTCAGACGCGAACGGAATTGCCACGCGGGCCAGCCATCAGCCAGACAAGGAAGCCGAAAATCGGCAGGATCAAGATTGCCAACGTCCAGACGATTTTGGACAGCGTCGATGCGCCAGAGGTCAGAACTTGATAGATCGCATAGAGATCAGCGATCAGGACGAGGATGCCGAAAAGACCATATTCCATTGGGAAAATCCTTGGGTGGGGGTGTCATTTACTGTGATGACAACCGCGTGAACGCAGTCTTGTTCCCTGACAGTCAGTCGCCGTGTGCGCCAGACAGCGTCATGTGCCGCGCCCGAGCACCGCGTTCGATAGCCGCGGCATGCAAGCGATCAAGATCAAGCTCGTCGCGAATCTCTTCTAGCATGCGACCTTCGGTGTTACCGATCTTACCGTCGGCGGCAGCGACGTCGCAGGATAGCGCATAGGCGGTTTCGAACAAGCGTGAAGGCAGCGTATCACGGATCAAGCCAAACAATGCTTCCAAGCCGTCCACTTGGTCGAGGAGGTCGAACACCATCTGCGTGACGCGGGGGAGTCGGTCGGCGTCGTAGCCAGCAAAGACTGGCAGGTTGTTGATAGCTGAATTGATCTTAATCAGCTCTGACGTGCGGATATTTTCGTCCGCCGCCGACACTGTGATCATCAGCGCTGCAAGGGCGTCCTGAGCGGTCATTGAGTCCTGTACCATCGGCGGTCTTCCCTTTATGTGTCATGACCCATTTATTGACGCCCCGCCCCTGTCGCAATAGGGATGCCGGACAAGTGGCCATGGGGGCCATATACCATGAAGCGAGTGAAAACATGAGCACATTGCGTGACGCAGCGATGACATCGAAGGCTTGGCCGTTCGAAGAGGCGCGCCGCGTGCTCAAACGTTACGAAAAGAAAGACCCCGAAAAGGGCTACGTGTTGTTCGAGACGGGCTACGGACCGTCAGGTCTGCCGCATATAGGAACCTTTGGTGAGGTCGGTCGCACGACGATGATCCGCCGCGCGTTCGAAATTATCAGCGATATCCCGACAAAGCTGCTGTGTTTTTCGGACGACATGGACGGGATGCGCAAGATCCCCGGGAATGTGCCTGATCCAGCTGCGCTGGAGCCTTACATGCAACGGCCGCTGACTTCGGTCCCCGATCCGTTCGGCACGCACGGTAGCTTTGGTGCGCATATGAATGCGCGGTTGAATAACTTCCTTGATACCTTTGGGTTCGAATACGAATTCGCCAGCGCGACTGAATATTACCGCAGTGGTAAGATGGACGCGATCTTGCTGAAAGCTGCCGAGAAGTACGACGAAATCATGGCGATCATGCTGAAATCCCTGCGCGAAGAGCGTCGGGGAACGTATTCATGTTTCCTGCCGATTAGCCCGACAACGGGGCGAGTGCTTTATGTACCGATGAAGAACGTTACGAAGGACGGCATGATCACCTTCGATGACGAGGACGGCACCGAGATCACGTTGAGCGTGACAGGCGGTAACTGCAAACTGCAGTGGAAGCCGGATTTTGGTGCACGCTGGGCGGCGCTGGACGTCGACTTTGAGATGTATGGTAAGGATCATGCCACCAATACGGCAATCTATGATGGTATCTGCCGGGTGCTGGGCGGACGTGCGCCAGAGCATTTTACCTATGAGCTATTTCTGGACGCCGACGGGCACAAGATTTCAAAGACCAGCGGCAACGGGCTGACCATCGATGAGTGGCTGACCTACGCCGCGACGGAATCCCTGAGCTATTTCATGTATTTGAAGCCGAAAACGGCGAAGCGGATGCATTTTGATGTCATCCCTAAAGCGGTCGACGAATACCACCAACAGTTGCGGGCCTACGAGACGCAAGATGATGCGGCGCGACTGAACAACCCTGTCTTCCACATCCATGGCCAAGATGTGCCAGCGTCTGACATGGTGGTGCCATTCGCGATGCTTTTGAACCTCGCCAGTGTCTCGAGCGCGGAAAGCAAGGACAAGCTGTGGGGCTTTATCCAGCGATATGCGCCCGACGCGTCACCGCAGGCCAATCCGCAGATGGATCAGGCAGCAGGCTTTGCCGTCCGTTATTACAATGACTTCGTCAAGCCCGAGAAGGTGTTCCGTGCGCCAACAGATATGGAACGCGCGGCGCTAGAGGATCTTGCGGCGCGGTTGCGGGAGTGGGGCGGTGGCCTTGATGCCGAGGCGTTGCAGTCCGAGGTGTTTGCTGTTGGTAAAGCACATAATTTCGAGCCGCTGCGCGACTGGTTTACAGCGCTGTATGAGGTGCTGCTGGGTGCCAGCCAAGGGCCGCGTTTTGGTGGTTTTATCGCACTTTATGGCGTTGATGAAACTGTTGCATTGATAGAGGCTGCGCTGCGCGGCGATTTGCAGCAGGGCTGAACGCGGAAACCTTTTGGCCCTTCGCCGCGTGTATGTTCAAACTGAACACACAGTGGCGGAGGGTTGAACATGCACATTCTGAAACTCGCAATCCTGTTGGCAGGGCTGAGTCTGCCGGTGGCTGCACAGGAGAATACGCCGCCGCCAAGTGCCGAGGCGCCCATGGCCGCAGCTAGTATCGGTGACGTCATCGGGGCGCAGTTGGACGCTTTCAAGTCCCGTGATGTAGATGGCGCTTGGGGTTATGCCAGCCAAAATATTCAGCGATTGTTTGGAAATTCGCGGCAGTTCGGCCTGATGGTCAACCAGTTGTATCCGATGGTCTGGGACAATGCCGACGCACGCTTTGTTAGCCAGCGTTCGCAGGATGGCTACGTCTTTCAGCAGGTTATGATTCAGGACCCCAACGGCAAGCTGCACATGTTGGAATACGCTATGATCAAAACACCTGACGGTTGGCGGATCGACGGCGTGTCCATCTTGGCGGCCCCGGACGTCGGTACCTGAAGGTGTTGCGTGCCGCAGGTTATCTGCGTCACGGAGGGCCAAGGTCACGTTCATGCCTCGCACTTATCCCGAACCGCGATGACCGGCGATTTGTCGGACAGCGTTGAACGTGATGATTTGACGGGCGGCACGCCAAGGCCGAGCGATCATCCCACCGCCAAAGGGATGTGCGATGAACAAGGCAATTACCGACGGAATCGTTTTTATGCCCTTGCCGTTCGCGGCAGGGCTTGGTGTTTGGTCCAGCGGCGACGGGACGCCGGGCAGCGATACTTATGCGACCAGCGGCACAGGCGTCTTTGTGGCCGCGGATCAGGATTTCGGCGGCTGCTTAGAGGTTCAGAAGACCAGCACCGTGCAAAAGGTCCGCTATATGGGCGAAACTCCGATCCTACCGGGAACCTATTTGCGGATTACTGCAAAGGTTAAGGCTGTCGCGGGACCGCTGCCCAGTGTTCGTATCGCAGGCTTCGGGGGGCGCAATGGAGGCGGGGCGGCATCCGTCCCGACGTCTGTCGGTCCCCAGAAGGCCCTTACAACCTACGGCACTGTGG
Source organism: Loktanella sp. (assembly GCA_024635625.1). GTDB lineage: Bacteria > Pseudomonadota > Alphaproteobacteria > Rhodobacterales > Rhodobacteraceae > Loktanella. Next base: position 23,728 of record JAGXIQ010000013.1, read on the forward strand.
TGGAGATTAGTGCGATCGTGGGGACCGGTGACCGGACGGGTGTCGATCTTGTGTGGACGGCTGCCGATTATGGGCATTTCGGCGTGGACCTGACCGGTACAAGCGGCGGCCTTGTGCGGATTGATGATATCTTCATCGAGGATTACACGATCGCTTTCCAGCGCGACATGATGGCGATGGTCGATGTGCGCGACTTCGGGGCAAAAGGTAACAATAGCACCGACGATTCCGCGGCCTTTGAAGCGGCAGATGCAGCGGCGAACGGGCGACAAATCCTAGTGTCAGAGGGCGTCTATTTTCTGGCGCAAGACGTAACGATCCAAAGCCGCATTCGCTTTGAGGGGCGGGTGACCCAGCCTGCGGACAAGCGGTTTATTCTGCAAAAAGATTTCAACTATACTCCGAGTCCCGCATAAGCCGAATTTGATGTCTTGAGGGCTGGGTTTGAAACGATTCAGCTATTCTGATGATCCGTCCAGGCTTTCTTTCCTCAGCAGACCGTATCGAGCTTGAGGCTTGCGTGCGTCGCCAGCGCGAGGACCACGGTATTGCCCGCCGGACAAATGCGATCCTGCTGCTCGACGAAGGGGAA
>JAGXIQ010000014.1 GCA_024635625.1 Loktanella sp.
ATCTGGATGATGCGGCAAGCCGGTCGCTACCTGCCCGAGTACAAGGCGACGCGGGCTCAGGCCGGCGATTTTCTGTCACTGTGCTACAATCCGGACCTGGCGGCAGAGGTCACTTTACAGCCAATCCGGCGCTATGGTTTCGATGCGGCAATCCTGTTCGCAGACATTCTGCTGTTACCACAAGCCCTTGGCGCGGAACTATGGTTCGTGACCGGCGAGGGTCCTCGCCTATCCACGATCACGACACAAGCCGAATTGGATCAATTAAAGCCCGTGGACGAGATCGACGCCGTCCTGTCGCCTGTCTATGAAACCGTCAAGATACTCTCTCGGGAACTGCCTGCAGAAACGACGTTGATCGGTTTTGCTGGCGCACCTTGGACCGTCGCGACCTATATGATCGCCGGGCGCGGCACCCCAGACCAAGGCCCGGCCCATAAGCTGAAGGACGAAAATCGCGCCGTTTTCGAAGAATTGTTGGCACGCATTACTGCAGGCACGATCGCGTACCTATCCCGCCAGATCGAGGCCGGGGCCGAGGTTGTCAAAATATTCGACAGCTGGGCCGGGTCGTTGCAGGGCGAAGACTTTGCCAAATATGCCGTCGAACCCGCGCGTCAGATCACAGCAGCGCTTAAGACCAAGTACCCTCATATTCCGGTCATCGCCTTTCCCCGTGGCGCAGGCAAAAAATACGAAGGCCTGCACGCCGCCATTGGTGCGGACTGCATCGCGCTGGACGACGGTGTCACGCCGGAATGGGCGGCGGCGCATGTCCAAACCGCGGGCTGCGTGCAGGGCAACCTTGCCTCGTCACACATGGTTACAGGCGGAAAGGGTCTGATCAAAGAGACCCGCAAGGTCGTCGAAGCGTTCAGCAACGGCCCGCATATCTTTAACCTTGGTCACGGCATCACGCCAGAAGCAGACCCTGCAAACGTGCAATTGATGATCGACACCGTGCGCGGCGTCTGATGTACGCCCCACCCGCCTTTCGCGAGGACCGGGTAGGGGTTCTGCGCCACGCTGTGGGCGATATCATGCTGGGTGCTTTGGTCACCCAGACCGATGACGGCCCTGTCGTGACCCATGTCCCGATGTTGCTGACCGGTCCCGACGATGCCATGGTTTTAGAAACCCATGTCGCCCGGGGCAATCCGCACTGGCGGACCCCGGGGCAGACCGTCGCGATCTTTCAGGGACCGCACGCCTATGCCTCTCCTTCGTTCTACCCGTCCAAGGCAGAGACGGGGAAGGTCGTGCCGACATGGACGTATATCGTTATTCACGCCCACGGCGTGCTAACGGCAGAGCAGGATGCGGCGTGGCTGCACGCCCATGTGACTGCGATCAGCGACACAATGGAGGCACCCCGCCCTGCGCCGTGGGCGGTGTCGGATGCGCCAGCCGACTATATCGCAAACCTTCAACGCGGAATCGTTGGCTTGCGTATGCCCCTTGACCGGCTAGAGGGCGCGTGGAAGATCAATCAACATAAATCCGATGCCGACCGCGATGGCACGGCGCGCGGACTGGCAGCAAGCGGTCCGATGGGTCTGGCACTTAGCCACGTTTTGCGCGCCAAAAACTGACGGATCAATTTCCCATCAAAGCCCGCCACCCCGACGCATCACCTATGCGTGTTGAGGGATGCCCCCAGCTCCTGCTATGCAAGAGGCAAGGTCACAAGCAGCGCTATGCGCAGGCAAGGAAGGATCGAACGTGAAGGTTTCAAAATCGCAGGTACGGATTATTGTATCTACGGCAGTTTTGCTGTCCGTGCTGACGGGCTGTTCGGTCTTTAAACGGCAAAGCGACTTGGACTGCATGGAACGCGTCATGTATTTCGAATCCAACCGGTCCAGTCGCGACGGTCTGGTCGCCGTCGGCAGTGTCGTCATGAACCGCGTCGCGTCATCGCAGTACCCGAACACAGTCTGCGGTGTCGTCGGACAAAAAGGGCAGTTCGCCAAAGGCGTTTTGACCCGCAAGATGAAATACAGCGGCGGGCCAGCCGCACAAGAGGCGGCGCGGGCCGTCATGCGGGGCGAACGCCATCCATTGATCGGCAATGCGATGTTCTTTCATGCGGCCAACTACAAGGCCGGCTACGACAATATGCACTACGTCCTCGCAGCGGGAGGCAATGCATTTTATGAAAGGCGTAAAAGCCACCTTGTCACGCAGCCATTCCCGCCCCGTGGGATCGAGGGCATCACCGGCCGGTAAGCGGTCTGCGCAATCTTTGGCGCGTGTCTGACATTGCCGTCACGTCGCACGCAACAACCACTCACAAAAAATACGCGCCACACCCTTTTCAGGACATGGCGCGGAAACTTCTAAAAATATTGCCATCCCGGTGAACGGCGCGGCAATCGCCTTATTTCATCATGACCGGGAACGGCCCCATATAGCCGACGTAGGCGCGGGTGTCGGCAGCAGAAGTGGCCTTATCTTCGTCACTTTCACCGTAGGGGTGCTGGATGACTGCAGTCAGGTAGGCATGACCGTTCAAATCCGCGTACCAATCAACAGAGGTCACTTCGGAACCGTAGGGCGACGACATGATGCGCGTTAAATCACCAGAGTCGGTGTTCATCGTCCAAACGACATCGTTCTGGTGGCCAGACCCGGTATCCTCGCCAATAACCAACAGGTTCTGGCCGGGAATATAGGTCACGTTGTCCGGGTTCGCGATGCCTTCAACGTCACATTCGTTGCCGACGAACGCGCTGCCCTCTTCGTAGGTCGTAGGCTTACCAGCGACAACGGCGGTCATGTCGGTGGCGACGAAATTGTCATCCAGCGACAGTTCATAAACCGCACCACAAGGGTTTTTGGCCAGACGCACGTCGTTGGTGCTGCCTGCATCCAAGTCGTCGCCGTCGGTCATCCCCTTAGAGACTTCGGACATCGCGAGGTAAAGCGAGTTGCGGTCTGGGTTGTAAACGTTGCCTTCCATCTTGCGGAACTCGACCGTCGCACCCAGCATAGATGCATAACGGCGGGTTTCCAGACGCGAAGCGACAGCTTCCATGCCGTCTTTTACCTTCAGGCACTCTGCCCGACCTTCGGCGGCAGACGGCAGGAAACCTTCGGCGCAGGTGCCATCGGCGGCAATTTCGTCGACTTCGAAGATGTCCATAAAGCCAACTTTATCGTCGATGGCCTTCTGAATCGTTGCATCGTCGGCATGGCCAAGATCGACCCACGTGATGCCGGCGGTGCCAGCACCTTCATCAGAGGTCTGGGTCCATTTGGCAGCGTAAAGCTGACCGGCAGACAGGTCGCCAGCGGTATCGGCGACATAGCGGAACAGGCCGACATTGGTGCCATCGTCAGAGATATAGGCCGTCTTTTCGTCCGGCATCACATTCGCCAGTTCGACGGCCACACGACCCATGGAATAATGCTTGGCCGGGGTGGCATTGCCATCTTCGGTCACAGTGACCTCGACCGGGAAACCGTACTGATAGGGGTTATAAACACTGCGGTAGTCGTCAAGCGACATCGTCGCCGGGTCCATACCGAAATAGGCGACCATCGCGTAATTGTAGTCGTCGATCTGATCCAGCGAAGTCGCTTCCGCATGGGCGCGGGCGTCGGCCGGGTATTCTTCGGATCCCAGATGGGTATTCCACGGCGTCACGGACCCGGCGCAAGGCACCCACAGGCCACCGACGGACGAAAAGTCGACAGGCTTGGTGTCGGTATAGGTCAGAATACCGTCGGCGTCTTGGCTGACGGTCGACAGATACATCGCAGCCGGGCGCGATTCAAAGTGGGTGATGGAATAGATTTTATCGCCCACGGGCAGGAACGACGTGAAGTCGGCGTCTGGCGATCCATATTCGCTGTCGCCCGCGATCGGGTTGCCGTCCTGATCAATCAGCTGCGCAAAAGTGCCACCACCGATTGTATCGCCGGACCGGGCAAGAACGCGGTAACCGATGGTGGTGTCGGTACCGTCGATAGTGACGGTTTCGCTCGACTGAATGGACCGCTTCATCTCGTCCGTGGTCGGGACAGCGATGGGGGAAAAGTTCATCTCGGCAGCGGCGAGGACCGGAACAGAAACGATAGCGGTCGCGGCAAGCAGCGTGGTGCGCAGGGACATGGATCAGCCTTTATCAGGTTAACGATGTCGCAGGCTGTAAAACGTGGCGGTGACGGCTGTGTGACAGCTGCGTAACGATTGGATAACAGCGCGCTAGCCTGCCGTATCGATGGCGAACCACACCGCGATCAGTGCCAAGGCTGCGGATAAGACGCGGCGTACGATGCGGCTGCGGTGGGGGTCCTCTAAAAATGGCCGCGCAGCCCTGGCGAGGGTGACGATGACCAGATGGATTCCCGTGGCTATCACGACGAAAGTAGCTGACAGGATCAACGTCTGCGGCAGGATTGCGGCCCCTTCGACCACAAATCCGGGAAGAAGGGCGACATAGAAGACCGCTGCCTTGGGGTTCAGCAGGTTCGTCACCAGCCCGCGCCGAAAATAGCGCAGACGCGACGTACCGCCGGGCACATCAGCGATGGGACCATCCGCCGCCTGCCAGCCATCCCACGCCAACCACACCAGATAAAACACCCCTGCCCAACGCAGCGTCTGGAACAAGGCGTCAGACGCATTGATCACCGCCGCCAGACCCAGCGCGGCCGCGCCCCCCACCAGCGCCAGGCCCAGCGCCACACCTGCAACTGCGGCATAGCCAGACCGTCGACCGTCAGTCGCGCCCACGATAGCGAGGTAACCCATATTGGGCCCCGGCGTCAGTTCGATCGCCGCACAGGTTAGCCCAAAGGCCGCCCAGCTTGCAAAGGTCAGACCCACTTAGCAAGCGGTGGCAGGCTCATCAATACGGCATTAGCGTCGTGGCCAGTGGCAAGACCGAACTTGGTGCCACGGTCGTAAACAAGGTTGTATTCCGCATAAAGGCCGCGATGGATCAGCTGGGTGTCCTTGTCCGTCTCGTCCCACGGCGTGTCGCGACGACGTTCCACCAGCGGCTGATAGGCAGGTAGGAAAGCGCGACCGATATCTTGCGTCAGCGCAAAATCTTCTGCCCAATTGCCGGTGCAATGATCATCCATAAAAATGCCGCCAACGCCGCGTGCGCGATTGCGGTGCGGAATATAGAAATATTCGTCGGCCCAAGCCTTTAGCCGTGGGTAAAGGTCGGTGCCATGCGGGTCGAGGTGCCTTTGCTGCGTCTCATGGAAATGGGCGGTATCGTCGCCATACTCGATACAGGGGTTCAGGTCCGACCCACCGCCAAACCACCACGCATGAGGCGTCCAGAACATGCGGGTATTCATGTGGACGGCGGGGGCGTGCGGGTTCTGCATATGCGCCACCAGCGAGATGCCCGACGCCCAAAAGCGTGGATCGCTATCCATACCCGGTACGCCGCGTGCTGCCATGGCGCGCTGCGCCGCCTCGCCGAGGGTGCCATGCACGACAGAGGTATTTACACCTACCTTTTCGAACACCCGCCCGCCGCGCATCACAGACATGACGCCGCCGCCGGCCTCTGACCCATCGTCGGACGTCCGCCGCGTTTCAGTACGCTCGAATCGGCCGGCGGGTAAGTTTGCAGTCGGACCGGCGGTCTGAGTATCCTCCAGCCCTTCGAAAGCCGCGACGATGGTGTCGCGCAATTCCCCAAACCAAGTACCGGCCCGCGCCTTTTCTTCGTCCATCATGTCGGTCATCTAGCCCTTGCCCTGCTGCTATTGCATATCATCTTAAGACCTGTCCCATGGGACGCAAGCGCACCCGCGCCCCCTTGCCTTCCGGAGAATGATATGCGGTTCCTGTTTGCCTTAGCCCCCGTCGCCCTGCTGGTCGCCTGCGCCTCGCCTCAGCAGCAGTGCCTGACCAACGTGACGCAAGAGCTGCGGGTCAATGCCTATCTGATCGCGCAGACCCAAGCCAACCTAGATCGTGGTTACGCGATTGATCGTGAACAACGGGTCAGTCGCGGCTTTGACATGTGCCGTTCGCGCGATGAAGATGGCCACATCTCGACGACGATGTGTCGGTCGACCAAGGTTAGAAACGTCGATGTGCCACAGGCAATCAATCTAGACGTCGAACGCGGTACGCTGGACCAACTGCTGGCAAAACGCGCCATACTGGAGAGGCAGGCCACTGCTGCCACTGCACAATGTCGCGCACTTTACCCGCAATAAGCTTTACCACGCAGCAGGCCTGCGTAGCGCAATCGGTGTCTAGTGAACGGCGATGGCGGCGGGATCCAGCAGGGTGCGGCCGCCATCAACCGTTACGATCTGCCCCGTCACAAATCCTGACGCGTCAGAGGCTAGATATTGCACCGTGTCAGCGATCTCTACCGCGTTCGCAAGACGGCCCATCGGCGTCGCCTCGATAATCGCAGCACGTGCAGTATCGTGATCCCGTAGCCATCCTAACAAACTGGCCGACAACACAGACCCAACGGCGACACCGTTCACACGGATACGCTGCGGGGCAAGCGCGACGGCCAAGCTGCGCGTCATCTGATCAAGCGCTGCGTTGGCAACGGAAAACCCCAAAAGTTCTGGATTGGCGCGCTGGCCTGCGATGGACGACAAGTTGACGATACAACCAATGGAACCATCCTCATTCCCCTCCGCCTCTGCCTGCTTGATGTAGCGGCGTGCGATAGCCTGTGACAGACGTAGCGGCATCGACAGGTTTTGCTGCAACATCTCCTCGACAGAGGTATCGTCAGCGTCCAATGGCGCGGTCGGCATGACCTGCCGTGCAGCATTCACCAGAATGTCCACCCGGTCGAAAGCATCCACAGTGGCCGAAACCAAATTGGCGATCGACAGCTTTTGCCGCAGATCGCCTGTGAACATCCGCACCCTGTCTGTGTCAGCCGACAGCTCTGCGACCTCACGCTCTAATGCGGCTTCGTCCATATCAGCAAGCACAACATTCGCGCCAGCGCGGACGAAATGCCGTGCAACAGCTAGGCCTAGGCCATTGCCAGCACCGGTCACGATGGCCGTGCGGCCCTTGATAGAAAAAGACATGGGCCGCGGGCCTCCGGTCAGGATTTCAGGGGGCGGGTCGCGTAGAACAGCTTGTAGGCGCCATCGCCGCGCAGTTCGTCCACGTTACGGAAATGTTCGCGCAAGGCGGCTTCGTACGGCAGGTGTCGGTTCGCGACCATCCACAACTTACCATGCGGAGCCAGCATCCGCGCGCTGGCTGCGATAAAGCCTTGCCCCAACGCCGGTGTGCCCTTTGATCCGGTGTGGAACGGCGGGTTCATCACAATGCCATCGTATTTCGTCGCAGGCTTAAAGGTCAGCGCATCGCCCCAATGGAACGCGGCCCTGTCGTCGGTCACGTTCAGGCGCGCACAGGCCAGCGACAGCGCTTCTGCCTCGATCAAGTCAAGCGATTTAACGCCATCGCGAGTCAAAACAGCCTGCGACAGATATCCCCAGCCCGCGCCAAGATCGGCCATGCGTGCAGGCAACTTGGCGGGCAAGGCGGCCGCCAGCAAGGCAGAGCCCTTATCAACGGCGCCATCAGAAAACACGCCGGCGGTTGTAAAATAGCCATGCTCGCCTTGCGCCGGCGGTGGGGCAGCCCAGTCGGCTAACGCATCGGTGGTGGAAAACCAGAACAGTCGGCCCTTTGCTTTGGGCACAGATGCCAGATCGCCAAGACGGTCGCGTACGTCCTTAAACAGACTATCGATTCCATCAGTGCGCTGCCCGTCTACGATGACCACCTGACCCAAGGCACAAGCCTCGGCGATCATGGACCGTGCGAGCGCCTTGGCACGAGGGACAACAACGATCATCGTGGGTGATGCTGTGGCATCCTGTGTCACGGGATACCCTGCCTCTGCAAAGGCCTCTGCGTCGGGGGCAAACCCTTGGGCAATCCGGATGTCGCGGCCCGAAAGTGGTGATAAATCGTAATCAGCCGTAGGCCGCATGACGGTCACGGGGCCATCGGGCAAGGACAGAAGACCGTCGGTAATGACGGTGTGAAGGCGGGAAGTAGCGGCCATCTGGGGCGGAACAGCGCAACAGCGCTATTCCTTCTCCATCGTGCATTGCAGCGGATGCTGGTGACGTTGAGCAAAATCCATGACCTGCGCCACCTTCGTTTCCGCGATTTCGTGACTATAGACGCCGACGACAGCTACGCCCTTCTTGTGGACGGTCAGCATAATATCGAATGCCTGCGCATGGGTCATGCCAAAGAACCGTTCCAGCACCATGACGACAAATTCCATCGGTGTGAAATCGTCGTTAAGAATCAGCACCTTGTAAAGCGGCGGGCGCTTCGTTTTGGGTTTAGTCTTGAGGACGACACCGACATCGTCCTGCCCGTCGTCGTCGTCGTGATCCGCCATGAGTTCGTGTCGCGTCCGCATCGTGACCCTGATCCTGCACACATGTGATTGAGGCTGTGTATATAGTCACATTCGGCTACATGAAAACCCCTTGTCACCGCGTCGCCGGGTCGCGGCAGTGCGCAGGGCAACCGGGGCACGGATTGCGCCCGGGTCCGATGTCATTGCGCCATCATGCGCCGGATCTTGGCAAGCGCACGTTCAGGGCCCTCTTGATAGCCGATCGGCTCAAAGAACTGCCCGTCACGATCAAAAAGCAGGACAGAGGCCGAGTGATCCATCGTGTAATCGCCACCCTCTAGTGGGACCTGGCGCGCATAGACCCGAAAGGCGGCCTTTGCTGCGTCAATCTGATCCCGCGGGCCAGACACACCTGTTACGCCGGGCACCCAAGACACGTAGTCACGCAAAGTGTCGACCGTGTCCCGTTCGGGGTCGACGGTGACAAAATAGACGTCCAACCGCGCGCCGTCCTGCGCCAGCGCCTCTTGCCATGTGGCTACGTCGCCTAGCGTGGTTGGGCAGACTTCTGGGCAGTGAGTGAAGCCAAAAAAGACCGCCGTGGCCCCGCCCTTTAGCGTCTCTAACGTAAAAGTGCTGCCATCCGTGGCGGTCAGGGTATAGTCACCCTGCCCTAATGTACCGCTAAGGTTCAGGGGGTCCGCCCCATCTGGCCCCGCCAGTTGCAGCCAAACCACCGCAACAAGGGTTAGCAGAACCAGCCCCCACAACGCGATGCCTACACGTTTCATGCCGCGCGTCATCGCCACGACCTAGTACGCCGCTTTGGCGTTGGGTGCGCCCACGGCCAACATGATCTCGACCTCTCCGGCGTGCTGAAAGGTCAGCTTGACCGCGACGGTGTCGCCTTCGACAAGCGGTTGCTGCAAGTCCATAAACATCAAATGAAAGCCACCGGGTTGCAGTGTGACAGTCTGACCCGCAGGAATCGGTAAACCATCTGGGAGTTGACGCATGCGCATCACGTCACCGTCCATCGCCATCTCATGGATTTGCGTCATCCCCGCGACAGAAGTGCTCGCACTAATAAGAACGTCATCCTGCACTCCGCCATTGGTCACCGTCAAAAATCCCCCAGCCACAGGGGCATTGGGCAAAGTGGCACGACTAAAGGCGCCAGCGATTGTAAGCGCTTCGACCTCGTAGGTCGCGGCATCGCCCATAGGCGCTGCGCGATCCGACGTCCCGGTGTGGCCCATTACGGGCATCGTGCCATCGGTTTGGGCGCTCGCGGTGGACGCTACGGCTAGGATAAGGGCGGCAAGGTTAAATTGTTTCATAAAGTCTCCGGTCGGTGGACGCGCGCGGACGCACCGCGGCCCGCGTCAATCTGCAATGGGTGAAAAGGTAGCGTCATAACGACGCCAAATCTTAGGCCAGCGCCGGAGGAGCACGAGCCGAGACACGGGGGGTGCCACCCTGCGGGTGCCGCACGAGATCGTCAAAAGCCGCCGTATCGGTGACTGGCGATAGGTTGAATACCCGTGGAGTTGGCGCAATATTTGGCGGATCGGAAAGCAGGCGGCAGAAGGGACAGTGATCATGGTTCAACGTGAGATCGCTGCCACACAAATCTTTTGTGCTTCCACCCATTGCCACGAAGGCCCCAGCTGCCGCGACTTCTTGCGGTGTCGGGGCGTTGTGGGCGGCGAACAGCACGCTGGACAGCGCAATTAAGGCCATCGCGGCGCATGTCAGCAGTCTGTGGCGCAGGGTCCCCGTCATGTCTGATCTCTTAGCCGATATCCGCCGGTCAAAGGAAGTAGCGTCACCGTCGCACCACACTTTTTGAGCAGGTAACACAGCATTTAGACATGCCGGATGAATGGCAACACCATATCTTGCGAAAGTGCACAAAGAACACACTCAAACCCTTTGAAATTTAGGTGTTTTCGAGGGCTATCGGCCTGTGTTAGCGTTGACTTAATAATGACGGTCACCGGGAAAACCTGGGGCTTTGAGGCAGTTCTACGAAAAGAGGCCAGAGACGTGCAAAACCGTCCCCACACCCGCGCCATGCGCGCCGTTTCCGTTATTCTGTTCTTCGCCCTAATGCCGGTGATGACTTTCGCGGCACCCTACGCCGCTTTCGTCATGGACGCCCGCACCGGAGAGACCCTTTATTCACAAAACGCCGATACCAGGCTTCATCCGGCGTCGCTGACCAAGATGATGACGCTGTATATTGCCTTTCAGGCGATCCAGCGCGGCGAGATTACCCTTGATACCGATGTGACCGTCAGCAGCAACGCGTCAAGCGAACCGCCATCAAAGTTGGGTTTGAAGACCGGGCAAAAAATCAAACTGCGCTATCTGTTGCGTGCCGCCGCCGTCAAATCCGCCAACGATGCAGCAACGGCAATCGGCGAAGCGATCTCTGGATCAGAGGATGCCTTTGCGACCCGCATGAACCGCACCGCCGCAGCAATGGGCATGACGAACACGACCTTCAAGAACGCCAACGGTCTGACGCAGACCGGGCATATGTCCACCGCACGCGACATGAGCGTGCTGGGCCGCCACGTGATTTATGACTTCCCCCAATATTATAACCTGTTCTCGCGCCGCACCGCGGATGCGGGTATTGCGCAGGTACGGCACACCAACAGCCGCTTCCTAGACAGCTATCCCGGCGCGGACGGCATCAAGACCGGCTTTACCAATGCCGCAGGCTTCAATCTGGTTGCCTCTGCCCAGCATGGGCAGGAACGCATCATCGCGACCGTTTTCGGCGGCACTTCGACAGCGCAGCGGAACGGGAAGATGAAAGAACTGATGGACATGGGCTTTAACCGTGCGCCCAGCACTGCACCCATCCAGCGCCCCGAACCACCCGCAGCGGCCCCCGCTGCCGACACCTCTGTATTGGTCGCCTCTAACGTGGGCCCCGCTACGAACGGCGGCGCAGGCAAGACTGTACGCGTTTCAGGCCGCGTCAGCCGCAGCCTGCGGCCTGCCGCACGCCCCACACAAGCAGCCCCCGTCAATTTGGCAGTCGACATCGATATGATCAACTCTGTGCTGGCCGAGGCCGTGCAGGTCGCCGCCGTGGCCCCCGCAGCGCCGACTGTTATACAGCCGCAGGCCCCTGAAATTGTGACGCGTATCAGCACATCCGGCGGACGGCACTGGGGCGTTAACGTAGGCCGCTACAATTCACGCTACGAGGCCGAGAAGGCCCTGCTTCGCGTCGCCCTCAACGAGATGAGCACGCTGGACGGCGCTGTCCGTCGCGTCACGCAAAACGCACGCGGTTTCGACGCGAACTTCATGGGCCTCACGCGGGAAGGCGCCGACTTGGCTTGCCGCCGGTTGCAGGCTCGTAACCAGTCGTGCTTCATGATCGGGTCAGAGGGCTAAGCCCCCTCATCCACGACAATCGGATGGCCGATTTGGACGATCGTTCGCCATCTGTGAATCCGACGCCGCTGGGAAACCAGCGGCGTCGTTTTCGTTTAAAGAGGTCGCATAGGAATTCGGGCTTGAGCGCGAAGTCCGTTAAGTTCCAAAACTCAGGGCAAGCAGCGCATTTTCAAACGTCATACTTTCGTAGCCCAAGGTGAAGCCATAGGACGTCACGTCAGTTCAGTTTGTAGGTAAGCGCCGCACTGATCAGTAGCTGCAGCTTTCCCAAGGGTAGCTCTTCGCCGTCTGCGAATAGAACTCCGCGATTGCCATCATAAGCGAAATCGTCCGGAAAAAGGGTGCGAAAGTCAGCGATCACGGTCGTTTGGCAGTGGGTGAAAATCGCAAAACCACCTTGTTTTGGGACACCCAGCCGAATGGTCGTCCCCGACTTAGTTTCAGGCGTCAGATATGAGGGCTGCCCCCACTTGAGCGTTTCTTCTAGCGCACCGACATGGGGCGTCGTTGCGGCCGTCGCGAAAATCATGCTGCGCAGTGACAAAAGGGCTGCCCGCGCTGGTTCGGGGTATGATGCGAATGTGTCCGCGACAGTCTGATCTTTGAATGGTGGTCCCATGGCTGCCACGCCCCTTTACCGACTGAAGTCGGTAAAAAGTACCCCAAGAACGGCGGTTCGCAAAATGCCAAGTATGCCCGAATAGCATTGCGGCATCTGCCAATTTCATTCTTAAACGTTGGCCGCTTGGGCCGACCGCCCTTCAAACGCGGCAGCCATCAAGGCGCGGGTATAGGTGGTTTGCGGTGCGTCAAAGATATCCTTTGCCGTTCCGGATTCCATCACGTCGCCCTGTCTCATCACAATGACCTTGTGAGACATGGCACGCACAACCTTCAGGTCATGACTGATAAAGATATAGGCCAGCCCGTAGCGCTGCTGCAGATCGCGCAACAGATCGACGATCTGCACCTGCACCGTCATATCGAGCGCGCTTGTCGGCTCATCCAACACGACCAGTTTGGGCCGCAGGATCATGGCACGCGCGATAGCGATACGCTGACGTTGTCCGCCCGAAAACTCATGCGGGTAGCGATCCATCAGGACAGGGTCCAGACCGACCTCTGCCATGATCTCTGACACCATGTCGCGACGTTTGCGACCCGGATCGACCGCATGAATAGTCAGACCTTCGCTGATAATTTGCTCGACCGTCATGCGCGGCGACAAGCTGCCATAGGGATCTTGGAACACAATCTGCATGTCTGACCGCAAGGGACGCATCTGCCGTTGATTGAGGCTTTGGATATCTTGGCCTTGAAACGTGATTCGCCCCTCTGAAGCGATAAGCCGCATGATCGCCAGTGCCAGCGTCGTCTTGCCGGACCCCGATTCGCCGACAATCCCCACGGTCTCGCCTGCCCTCACGGTTAGGTTCGCATCATTCACGGCCTTGATGTAACCGACGGTCCGCTTCAACAAGCCGCGGCGGATCGGGAACCAGATTTTCAGATGCTCGGTCTCTGCGATAACTTGCGCGTTGGCTGCCACGGATTCGGGGCTACCGACGGATTCGGCCGCCAGCAGCATCTGCGTGTAAGGATGCTGCGGGTTCGCAAAGATTTCTGCCGTAGGGCCAGTTTCGACGATCACGCCGTCCTTCATCACGCAGACGCGGTCTGCAATTTTGCGCACGATGGTCAGGTCGTGGGTGATGAACAGCATCGACAGACCCGACGATTGTTTCAGATCTGCCAGCAGGTCTAGGATTTGCGCTTGAATTGTCACGTCCAACGCTGTTGTTGGCTCATCCGCGATCAGCAACTCTGGCCCGTTGGCCAGCGCCATCGCGATCATCACCCGCTGTCTTTGCCCGCCGGATAGCTGGTGTGGAAAGGCTTCCAGCCGGTCCTCGGGGTCGCGGATGCCCACTTGCGTCAGCAATTCGATTACACGCGTCCGTACCGCATCGCCGCGCAATCCTTGGTGCAACTCGATCGATTCGCCCAGTTGCCGTTGGATCGTATGCAGCGGGTTCAGCGAGGTCATCGGCTCTTGGAAGATAAAGCTGATATCATTGCCACGAACGCGCATGAGATCGCGTTCCGCAGCACCCACCATCTGCGTGCCAGCGTAGGTGATCGATCCAGTGACATTGGCACTGTCGCCCAGCAACTGCACAGTGGACAGCGCGGTGACGGACTTGCCAGATCCACTTTCGCCGACGAGTGCGACGGTTTCACCCTTCATCACTTGGAACGACACGCCACGCACTGCAAGAGTCGTGTCACCATCCTGCCGGAAAGACACGTTCAGGTCGCGGACATCAAGCAGGACAGTCAAGAGAAGGTCTTTCTGGGATCGAACGCGTCGCGCACCCCTTCGAAAATGAATACCAGCAACGACAGCATGATCGCAAAGGTAAAGAAGGCGGTAAAGCCGAGCCAAGGCGCTTGCAGGTTCTGCTTAGCTTGAAGTGTCAGTTCACCCAAGCTGGGCGCAGAGGACGGCAGGCCAAAGCCGAGAAAGTCGAGCGTCGCCAATGTGGAAATTCCACCAGTGATCAGGAATGGCAGCATGGTCACGGTCGCCACCATTGCGTTGGGCAGGATGTGGCGGAACATGATCGTCCGGTCCCGCACGCCAAGCGCCCGCGCAGCACGCACGTATTCGAAATTGCGCGCACGCAGAAATTCTGCCCGCACCAGGCCGACAAGGGACGTCCAGCCAAACAGCACGATCAGGAAAACCAGCAACCAAAAACTTCGCCCCAATATCGCAAACATAATTATGATTACATATAGTGACGGGATACCGGACCAGACCTCGATCACGCGCTGAAACGTCAGGTCGACCCATCCACCAAAGTACCCTTGCACGGCACCCGCCAGAATACCGATCAGCGATGATGCGACGGTGACGATCAGCGTAAAGACAATAGACAGGCGGAAACCATAAATAACACGCGCAACTACGTCGCGTTTGGTATCGTCTGTCCCCAACCAATTATTAGCATCCGGGGCAGAGGGCGCCACGCCCGGGACATCAACGATGGTGTTGTAGCTGTAGGGTATCAGCGGCCAGACCATCCAGCCCTTCTGATAGTTCGGATCGTCAATAGTGCCAGCATCCGACGCGGCAATTGTGCCTTCTGGATCGTCAAAACATAGTTCCGCAAGTCCACCCGTCGCGATCAGACATTTCACTTCGACGTCAGTATAACCGGCTTCGGTTAGGAAATCGCCGCCGTAGTCGACTTCAGAGTAGAAGCCGAAGATCGGCATGCGCAACTCGCCACGGTAGTCGACCAGCAGCGGTTTGTCGTTGGCGATGAATTCGGCGCATAGCGAAAGCCCGAACAGGATCGCGAAAATCCACAGCGACCAGACGGCCCGGCGGTTACGCTTAAAATTGCGCCAGCGTCGTTGGTTCAACGGAGAGAGATAGGGCGCGCGGTCGGCGCTAGCGCCCATCAATGCTTGGTCATGAGGGTCGGTATTCGTCATGGTCTATCCCCTCGCCTCGAAATCGATGCGCGGATCGATGAACATATATGTCAGATCGGTCAGGATACCGACCACGAGACCCATCAGTGAAAACGCAAAGAGTGTGCCGAACACCACTGGATAATCGCGGGCGACAGCAGCCTCATACCCAAGCCGCCCCAGTCCGTCGAGGCTGAACAGCGTCTCGATAATCAGCGACCCACCGAAAAATACAGAGATGAAGAGCGCGGGAAAGCCTGAAATCACGATCAGCATGGCGTTGCGGAACACGTGACGATACAGGATTGTGCTTTCGCCCAACCCCTTTGCTTTGGCCGTCAGAACATACTGCTTTTTGATCTCGTCTAAAAAGCTGTTCTTGGTCAGCAACGTCAGGGTCGCAAAGCTCGCAATGGTCATCGACAGGACTGGCAGCGCGATGTGCCAGAAATAGTCGCCGATTTTGCCCAACATCGATAACTCTTCAAAGTTGGAAGAGGTCAGTCCTCGTAGAGGGAAGATCCGGAAGTAGCTGCCACCAGCGAACAAAACGATCAGCAGGATCGCAAATAGGAATCCGGGGATCGCGTAGCCAATGATGATCGCGCCACTTGTCCATGTGTCAAACTTGGTCCCGTCACGCACCGCCTTCTTGATGCCAAGCGGAATAGAGATCGCGTAGGCGATCAGCGTAGTCCACAGGCCTAGCGTGATCGACACGGGCATCTTTTCCATGACCAGATCGAAGACGCTGATCGACCGGAAGTAGCTTTGTCCGAAATCGAAGCGGACATAATTCCACATCATCGACAGGAACCGTTCTAGCGGGGGCTTGTCGAAGCCGAATTCTTTTTCCAACTGGGCAATGAACCCCGGTGGTAGACCCCGCACGCCGATGTAATCGCTGCTGCCACCGTCCAGCAATTCGCCACCGCCGCCGCCAGATATACCTTCAAAGACATCACCGCCCCCTTCCATCTGGGCAATGATCTGTTCGATTGGGCCGCCAGGGACAAATTGGGTCAGGGTAAAGTTCACCACCATGATCCCGACCAACGTCGGAATCACCAGTAGCAACCGGCGAAGGATATAAGCGCCCATTATAAGATCAGCGCAGCGCGCCGGACGCCTTCAGCGCCGCGGCCTTGTCAGCGTTGAACCACCAGAAATCTGTCTCGCCCAGTGCATAGGGCGGCAATTCATCGGGATGTTCAAACATATCGTAATAAGCGACGGTATACGTCGGCTTGAACCATTCTGGTATCCAGAAACCATAGGAGCGCAACACCCGGTCAAGTGCCCGCGTCGCTGCATGCATGTTATCAGAGGTATCGGCCGCAACGACCGTCGCTATCAGGCTGTCCACAGCAGGATCGGCCAACCCCATCAAGTTGCGGCTGCTGTCTTCGGCGGTTTCGGACCCGAACCACTGCTTAAGCTCGGTCCCCGGTTCCAGCGACATCGAAAAGCTGTGGGTGACAATATCCCAGTCGCCAGAGCGTGTGCGTTCGGTTTCCTGCGCCGGGTCCACACGATCCAGCTTTGCGTTTACACCAAGGCGTTTGAGGTTTTCGACGTAGGGATTGATGACGCGATCAAATGCCGGGCTGCTTTCCAAAAATGCGACGTCCAGCGTTTGCCCGTCCTTGCGGCGGATGCCGTCGCTGCCGGGCACCCAGCCCGCCTCGTCCAGCAACGCGCCCGCACGGCGCAAGTTTCCCCTGTCCAATTGGCTTGCAGAGGACGTCGGCGGTGTCACCACATCATTCGTTAGGATTTCGGCATCCAGCAAGCCTTGGTCGACCAATGGCTGAAAAATCGCGACTTCTGCTGGCGTCGGCGTGCCCTTGGCCTCCATCTCGGTATTGGCCCAAAAAGAAGTCACGCGGTCGTACAATCCGTAAAACAGCGTCTCGTTCGACCACTCGAAGTTGAACATGAGGCGGATCGCTTCTCTTACTTTGGGGTCGTCGAATTTGGGCGCTTTCAGGTTAAACACGAAGGCCTGCGCACGCGGCAGGCTGCCATCGGGCAATTCAGTCTTGATCACGGACCCATTTTGGACCCCAGGAAAGTCGTACCCGGTGGCCCACGTCAAAGAGGAGTTTTCGGCACGGAATGTATATTCGCCCGCCTTAAACGCTTCGAACGCGGTATCGCCGTCAGCAAAGTATTCCATGCGGATGCTGTCAAAGTTATTGCGGCCGACATTGATCGGAAGGTCAGTGCCCCAAAAATTTGGGTTGCGGCCATAAGTCAGGCTGCGTCCGTAATCAAAGTCCGTCAACATGTATGGCCCAGTGCCGATAGGCGGCGTTTCCCATGTTTCGTCCAAACGGCGGTCCGACGCCTCCCACTCTACCTTAGAGAAAGGCGAAAATGTCGCCGCAAGGCCGATCCGGTCACGCTTGGGTGCGTCTGCGCCAAAGGTATACTTGATGCGGTATGGATCCAGCACCTCGGCACCGGTAATCTGCCCTTCAAAGGCCGCAAGGAATTCTGGCAGGCCCTGCTCCATGAAGATGTCATAGCTGAATTTGATGTCTTCGGCGGTCATCGGGCTGCCGTCTGAAAAGGTCACGTCGTCGCGCAGGTTGAAGATGACGTAGGACAGGTCCTCTGGATACTCCATCGTCTTGCACAGGTAGCAATAGAGCGCGGTGGGATCGTCGGCAGTCGTGGTTACGATAGCCTCAAAGGGAAGCGTAGACAAAACGGCGGCATTGCCCGCGCGGGTGTAGGGGTTGAAGCCATCGAAGGTGCCGGGGAACCATTCAGCAATCTCTCCGCCCTTTGGGGCGTTGGGATTGACGTAGTCTAGATGGGCGAAGTCGGCGGGGTATTTCAGGTCGCCAAAGTAGGAATAGCCGTGGGTCTTGATCAGGTCCTGCGCACCCGCCTGCCCCGCCAGCATCATCGCCCCTACCAATAGCGCCGAGCCAGCCAGCCAGTGCCGCGGCAAGGCGTCTGTCAAAGTCAGGGCGCGGGGGCGGTGGACGGCGTGGGTCATCGGGGTCTCCGGGCTGGGGCTTGGGCTGCGTGTCAGGCTAGCGCCCGGTGGCAGGGCGGTTCAAGTTGAGAAAATGTAATGTCGGCGTGATACAGGGTTAAGGCAATAAAAAACCGCGCCCAGTGCGGGCGCGGTTCAATACTTGCGCAGACTTTGGCTGCGATCAGCCCGGGTTCGTTGCCAGATATGCAATCAGGTTCGCGCGATCCTCTGGATTGGCCAGCCCCTTGTACGTCATCTTGGTGCCGGGTGCCCAACCCTGCGGGTCCTGCAGGAAGTGGTAAAGGTTCTCTTCGCTCCACACGTCGGCGACCTGCTCCAGCGCGCCAGAGTAGGCGTAGTCACCAATGCTGTCGATCGGACGTCCTACGACGCCATGCAGCGACGGGCCAACACCATTTTGGCCATCGGCCAGTGCGTGGCAGGATTTGCAGTTTCGGAAAACACCCTCGCCGGCACTCGCATCGGCAGCAGCAAAGGCCACGTCGAAGGGCACTTCTTCTTCGGCCGGGGCCGCTTCGCCACCGACACCTGATTCCGGCACTTCGATAACATAGGCCTGATGTTCGCCTTCGGCATGGCTTTCGCCGCCGACATAAATGGTTTCCGCCGCCCAACCGCCTAGCAGAAAGACCAGAAACGTGCCGCAAAGGCCACCGACCACCTTGGTCATCGTCATTGTGTCGAACATGTCGCGTTCCACCCCGCTTTGATAAGTTGCGTCCTAGTATCCGTTTCACACCCGGTTGCGCAAGCTATAGTGGCGCGACGAAACGACCTGTTTCGTGCAAATGCTGCTAATATGTCTGGGGGGACATGATCATGCCCGCAAAAATCGCCTTTCAAGGCGAACTTGGTGCCTATGGCCATCAGGCCTGTGTCGAGGCACGTCCAGGTTTTGATCCCCTGCCCTGCGCCACGTTCGAAGACACAATCGAGGCCGTGCGAAAAGGCGACGCCGAACTGGGTATGATCGCGATCGAAAATTCGACCTACGGTCGTGTGGCCGACGTACATTCGCTGCTGCCAGACAGCGGATTGCACATGGTAGACGAGGCCTTCGTGCGAGTTCACGTTAACCTGCTGGGCGTGCCGGGCGCGCGGGTGGCTGACGTGACACAGGCACACGGGCATGTTGTAATCCTGCCGCAATGTGCAGGCTTTCTACGGGAACATGGGATCAAGGGCATCATCAGTTCTGACAACGCCCGCGCCGCGCGCGAGGTGGCCGAGGCTGGCGACCGCACACAGGCGGCACTGGCGTCAGAGTTGGCAGCCGATATTTACGGCCTGCACGTGCTGGCCCGCCATATTGAAGATCACGCCCGCAACACAACTCGATTTGTCATAATGTCACGAGACCCTGACCTGCGCCGCCGCGGACGCGGGCCGATGGTTACGTCTTTCGTGTTCCGCGTCCGCAACATTCCCGCCGCACTATACAAGGCGATGGGCGGCTTCGCGACCAACGGCGTGAACATGACAAAGTTGGAAAGCTATATGGTCGGGGGTAATTTCACCGCGACACAGTTCTACGCCGAAATTGAAGGCCATCCAGACGACCGCAATGTGCAGCTTGCACTAGAGGAACTGGATTACTTTACCGACCACGTGAAGCTGATGGGTGTCTTCCCCGCCGCCCCGCGCCGCCACGAACGCGCTAGTTAACTGCGACCCGTACCGCCGCCGTTGCCTTCGATCCCCTTTGCAAAATCTGCGACCCGCTTCTTAAAGCGGTTCGTCAGATTTGCGCGCGCCAGTTTTAGCGATTGCAGCAAAAGACGTGCAGACAGCGATTTCGCAGATAACTCTATCGACATCGACAGACGTGTGCGCTGGGGCGACAAGGCCACAATCTCTACCGTCGTGGTACCATTCAGCCCGTTCGCCGCAAGGTCGATCACCAAATCTGTTGGCGCCTCTATCCGCGCGACGGTGGCATGAACCCTCCGTTCACGGCTGCGAAAAGTAAAAGCCACGTCCCATGCGGACCCGACGACCGCAGGCCGTCCCGCATCGACGCGCTTTACATCCGCACCACGGCGCAACATCTGACGTTCAAGCCCGGAAAAATCGGTGACCTGTGCCCAGACGAGGTTGATCGGGGCTTCGATGTCTTCGCGCGCACTGAATTTCATGGCTATGCCTTTTAATATCCGGTCAACCGGCTGTTCTTAAGTCGTGCAGGGTTAATCGAGTTTATCAGCTAGCCAGTTTTCTAACAGAAAATGTGCGATAGCGCCGGGTCGTGCGGGGTTAATGTCCGGGTGTTGCCCGGCGAATACATCAGCCATCTCTTCTCGGGTGACCCAGCGGGCATCCTCGATCTCGACCGGGTCAATGGTGATATCGCGGCTGGTGGCATCTCCGGCCATGCCGCACATGAGCGACGAAGGAAACGGCCAAGGCTGACTAGCCAGATAGCGAACCGGGCCGACGCGCACGCCAGCTTCTTCGAACACCTCGCGGCGCACGGCGGCTTCCAACGATTCTCCCGGTTCGACAAAGCCCGCCAACAGCGAGTACATGCGATCGGGCCAGCCGGGCGACCGTCCGACCAACACGGAATTACCGTTTGTAATGAGCATGATAACGACGGGATCAGTACGTGGAAAATGGTGACGTCCGCAGGCCGGACAATCACGCTGCCAGCCTCCTTGCGTCATGGCAGACTGGACACCGCAATTTGCGCAGTACCCGTGGCTTGCATGCCACATGAACATCGCCCGCGCAGTGGCGGCCATTTCAGCCTCCAGCGGGGTCAGACCGGTCATTGCGCCGCGCAGTTCAGCAAAGGCGGGACCGTCTGGCAGACTAGGATGCACCTGCAGACTAGCATCGGCAAAGCTGTTCAGGCTGGCATCGTTGGCATCCACTGGCGACCACCGAGACAGGTCAGCGGCATAGATATGGGCACCGTCCAAGCGCCCCAGCATCAGCCAGTCCGGGTCAGCGTCGCCCAACATCGCATGATCTGCGGGCAACATGACAAGATTACCCGCATCCAGCAGTGGCTTACCGCGCCAAAGCGTAATGACCACCGAATCGGGGGAATGGGCGTGGGCCGCTGCATCCGCACGCAAATCTGCGGCACGATCCAGCCCACCACCCGCAAAAGTCACAGTTTCAGCGATTTTCATGCAAACGCCATCGCATGAAGGGAAATAAAGCGCAATCGCTCGCAAGTCATACCCGTGCCAACCGCCGAAAGATTAGCCAGAGGTTCCGCAACGCCCCAAATGCCAAACTATTTCATGTCATCATGACACGCGTCGCATCCCAGCATCCGACCAGCGATTAAGCCCGATCACAACAGCCGTTCTGGATATGCATTTGATGCCTTTCGGCGAACTTTGGCGATATCAGCGATTTTGGCCCGATCTTGTTGACCAACTTTCGCTGCCCATTGGCCCTCTGCTCCTCGGCAACAACGAATGGTCCGATGGGCACAAGCGCATGCTGCGCGTTGGGATCATCGGCTTTGCTTTTCCAAAGCACGGAATGGGGCGCCAACATCCTAAACGTTACGATACAACCGGATGACATTCTATCGGCAGTGCTGACTGGTTTCGCAAATGGCGATAAGCTGGTGCCAATTTCGGCGCCGTCTTGCGCCAAGGCGGGGCTATGGACCGGCTAGCGGCGCACTCCGCCAAAAACAGAAACGACAATTGGCAGCACGTGGCGTCATCACGCAGTCCTGATTGGTCAAATGGAAGGCATTTGTCTCAATTTAGACGGCATCCTCGGGGAAATGCCCGCCACGGCACGATGGCAGGCGCGGATCGAAACAGTTAGAATCGCCAATAAAGCAGGGGATCTCTTACTCGCTGAAAAATGGACTGCACATTATTTCCCATCCAGCCCCCGGCAAATAGCAGCCTTGCCTTCCTGCACCGCTGGCCCGCAGGACGATGGCATTCACGCCTATCGCCTGACCTACTAAAATGGCCGCAGACTGACGCTGGCGCGGGGTTGCACCGCCTTGCCCCCGCCGCTATATGAGAGTCGAGAGGTTGGCGCGGGCGAGCGCCTCGCCAACTTGGTCAGGTCCGGAAGGAAGCAGCCATAACGAGCCCCGCTTGGGTCGTTGTCAGCCTCTCACCTCATTTTCCCCGCCTTGTCAGGGTGCAGACGCCTTGCCTAATCCTAGCCAGCCATGGACGTAACGCCTGACGCGCTAGCCGCTTTGGGTTGGTCCACGGCAGAGCTGGACCAGATCGGGCCAGACGACGCGGTCCTTACCCCTGCACGAATCGCCAGCGTTCATCGCCGCAATGTATCAGCCATTACTGCTGACGGCCCGCTGCGGCTCGTCCCCGATCCCGGCGTGTCGACTGGCAGCTTTGCGGTTGGCGACTGGGTGCTTTGCGACGTCGAAGCGGCGCTTCTTGTTCGCCGCCTCGATCGCCGCAGTCTTTTGCAGCGCGGGGCAGAGCATCGCACAGGCCAGCGCCAGCTGATTGCTGCCAACCTCGACACTCTTTTCATCGTCACATCGTGTAATGCCGATTTCAACGTCGCACGACTGGAACGCTATCTTGCCCTGGCCCACGACGCAGATATTACGCCAGCGATCCTTTTGACCAAAGCTGACCAGACCGATAGCGCCGCCGACTACATCGCGCAGGCGCAGGCCCTAGGGGCGGATCTGCCCGTTGTCGCTATCAATGCCAAGGGCGACGACGTAGCCCAAGTCCTTGCCCCGTGGTGCGGACCGGGCCAGACCGTGGCACTCGTGGGGTCCTCGGGCGTCGGCAAGACGACATTGGCGAACGCCCTGACGGGCCGCGAGGACGACACGCAAGATATACGCGAAGACGACGCGCGCGGACGCCACACCACGACAAAGCGCAGCCTGCACGGACTGCCGACAGGTGGTTGGCTGATTGACACTCCGGGGATGCGCGGCCTTGCGGTGGCAGATGTGACCGCTGGTATCCAAGCGACCTTTCCCGAAATCACTGCCCTGACCGACGACTGCCGCTTTCGTGACTGCCTGCATGATGGCGAACCGGGTTGTGCTGTACAGGAGGCAGTTGACGCTGGCGCAATTGATCCAGAGCGTCTGAAACGCTACCGCAAGCTGCGGGCAGAGGATGCACAATCGACCGAAAGCACAGCAGCAATCCACGCCCGAAAACGCCGCACCGCGAAATCCGGCAAACCGCCAGCCCGCCGCCGCTAGCGCGTTGCCCACGCCAATTGCGCTGGCGTTTCAATGGCAGTGGGTCTGATCGCCCGCAATCGGGCCAGCGCCGTATCGGGCGCCTCTCCTGCGGCAATCATAATGCGCAGCATCGCCATTCCGGAACGACCCCCGCTCGTCTTGCAATGAAACAAAATGCGCTCGCCCGCTGCCAGACGGCCCAATACGCGGACCTCTAGCCCGACCCAATCCCGCGTCGCAGATGCGTCCGGAATCCCCTTGTCAGCAATCGGAAGATGAACCCAGGCAGGCGGCGCGTGCCGCAGGTCGGCGCCTAACGATGCCTCTACATCATCAAGTTCCGTCGCTGTCGACAACGTCACGACGAGCGTCGGCCGCCACCGCAAGAGGGCACGAAAGTCGGCGGTGTAGTCACCAGATTCGCCGGGCATACGCGACGATCCCAGCGCCCCACCACCAATCGGCAAAGCAAAGACGTTAAACTTAGACGCCTGACGCACCGCCGCTTCACCGATTTGTCGCATCGGATCGAACGCCGATCATCGCTTAGGTATTGAACAGGAAGTGCAAGACATCGCCGTCCTTGACCGTATAGGTCTTTCCCTCGGCCCGCATCTTGCCCGCTTCTTTGGCAGGCTGCTCGCCACCCAAGGTGACAAAATCATCATAACCGATGGTTTCTGCACGAATAAAGCCGCGTTCGAAGTCGCCATGGATCACGCCTGCTGCTTTTGGCGCTGATGTCCCTGCGGGGATTGTCCAAGCCCGCGCCTCTTTTGGCCCCACAGTGAAATACGTCTGCAAATGCAGCAATGCGTATCCAGCACGGATTAGACGGTCCAACCCGGCCTCTTCCAGCCCCATCTCGGACAAGAACATCTCTGCCTCTTCAAGATCGAGTTGGCTAATCTCTTCTTCGATCCGCGCACTGATCACGACGGCAGAGTTCCCCTCCGCCTCGGCCATAACACGCACACGTTCTGACTGGGCATTGCCTGTGGCTGACGCTTCTTCCTCGACGTTGCAAACGTAAAGCACCGGCTTAGTCGTCAGCAATTGCAGCATCCGCCATGCCTTGGCGTCCTCGGGGTCAACATCGACCGTACGGGCTGGCTTGCCCTCTTCTAGGACTTTCTGCGCTGCCTCTAACAGCCGAACCTGCTGGCCGGCATCTTTGTCACCACCACGCACCTTACGGTGCAGGTTCGCCAGGCGCTTTTCGATGCTTTCCAGATCCGACAACATCAGCTCGGTTTCGATGACTTCAGCGTCGCTCACCGGATCGACGCGGCCTTCGACGTGGGTGATGTCGTCGTCTTCAAAGCAACGCAACACGTGCGCGATGGCGTCGCACTCGCGAATGTTGGCCAGAAACTGGTTACCAAGACCCTCGCCCTTGGATGCTCCCTTTACCAGACCCGCGATGTCCACAAACGTCATTCTCGTCGGAATGGTCTGCTTGGAACCGGCAATCGCAGCCAATTTGTCCAAACGCGCATCTGGCACGGCGACATCACCCACGTTCGGCTCGATCGTGCAGAACGGAAAGTTCGCGGCCTGTGCAGCGGCGGTCCGCGTCAACGCGTTGAACAGCGTGGACTTGCCGACGTTTGGCAGACCGACGATCCCCATCTTGAAGCCCATGACGCATCTCCTGTTTCGAATACCGCTCGCATCTAGCCGCCCCGCCTCGCCCACGCAAGCCAAACGCTATGAAAACTGCACGATCCGTGGTATCTTCATGCGACGCCTTAGAGCAGGAGGTCAAAGATGCATCCCGTCCCCTACCTGTTCTTTAATGGCACCTGTGAAGAGGCGTTCAGTTTCTACGCCTCGGTCTTTGGGACCGCGCCCAACTTTATGCGGGTCAAAGGCTCTCCCATGGAATCGCAGCTACCACCGGAGGCCGCAGAAAAAATCATGCACGCTTCATTGATGGTCGGCGGTGGAGAAATCTACGGCTCGGACGATCTATCACCCGGCGGCGGCCCCGCTATGGCGGGCTGCAACGTGATGATCAGCTTGCCGGACTTTGACACCGCCAAGATTCACTTTGATGCGCTGTCAGATGGCGGCGACGTCCGTATGCCCTTCGAAGAACAGTTCTGGACGCCCGGTTTTGGCGCATTCACGGACAGGTTCGGCGTTCGCTGGATGATAGACACGCAGCTCGACTAGGGTCAGGCCCGTGGGCCAAAACCCTCTCAAGGCTCCTGAAGCCTTACAAAGTCAACCTTATAGGCTTTTTAACCTGCAGTGCGGTTGCGACCTTCCCAGATCAAAATCCACGCCAAGATAATAAACATCGGATGGGTCAGGCCACCACTTAGCAGGACGGCCGGAATCCACACAAGAAACGTGATGACTGCAATGATAGGCCGACCTGCAAACAGGATCGACAGCGGTGGGAACAACAGCGCAAGAATATAATTCATGCACCCGATATGGGGCCGCCAAACCGGATTTCAATTCCCGCCCCATTGCATTTGCGCGGCCCTTCGCCCAGAAAAGCCGCGACCCATGAAAGATGCTGCCATGTCACGTATCGACGCTAAGTTCGCTGATCTGAAATCCCGGGGCCAGAAGGCGTTCGTCGCCTACGTCATGGCGGGCGACCCAAATTACGACACCAGCCTTGCGATTGTGCAGGGCTTGCCGGCTGCGGGTGTGGACATCATCGAACTTGGCCTGCCCTTTACTGATCCAATGGCCGACGGCACCACGATCCAACTGGCGGGCCAGCGGGCGCTTGCGGGCCACATGACTTTGGATCGGACACTGAGTATAGCCCGAGAGCTGCGCAAGACGGATGACACCACGCCCATCGTGCTGATGGGTTACTACAACCCAATCTATTCCCGCGGCGTCGACCTGTTCCTGCAGCAGGCGTCAGAGGCTGGCATCGACGGCCTTATTATCGTCGATCTGCCCCCTGAAGAGGACGACGAACTTTGCCTGCCCGCGCAGGCCGCCGGGTTGAACTTTATCCGCCTTGCCACACCGACAACGGACGACAAGCGGTTACCCAAGGTGCTGACCAACACGTCCGGTTTCTTATACTACGTCTCGGTGACTGGCATCACGGGTACTGCCTCTGCCCAGACCACTGACGTTGCACCAGAGGTCGCACGCATCAAATCACACACCGACCTGCCCGTCATCGTCGGTTTCGGCATCAAAACGCCAGGGGCAGCCCACGCGATAGCACAGGTCGCGGACGGTGCTGTCGTTGGATCCGCTATTGTGGAAAAGATCGGGGCTGGCGAATCCGTTGCGGATGTTCTTGCTTTCGTCAAAAGCCTTGCCGACGGCTGCCACAGGGCCTGATTACAAGGTCTCACTTTTTTCCAGAACACAGGTAGGCGCGACGAGCGTCTGGGGGCAACGCCCCCTTTTGTCTTTAATAGCAAGACGCAAAGCAGGTCGCACGTCAGCGCGCCAGCTTTGCCGCCCGCTTCAACAACATGTCCCGTTTCAGCTTTGTGAGCCGTTCAAAATACATCTTGCCCGCCAGATGGTCGATCTGGTGCTGGACGGATGTCGCCCACAACCCGACAAAATCACGATCCTCAGCCTGACCCGTCTCGTTCAGGAAACGCACCGTCACCGCCCGAGGCCGTTTAACCAGCGCACTGACGCCGGGCAGGCAAGGGCTGGCCTCGTCATGATCGCGGAACTCCACACTCGCGTGCAGCACCTCGGGGTTCGCCATTCTCACGACTTGACCACGCCCTTTGCTGGCATCGACGACCGCTAACCGCAAAGGAATGCCCAGTTGCACGGCAGCCAGGCCGACGCCCGGCATCGCCTCCATCACATCGACCATATCATCCCAGATCGCGCGAACGTCGTCATTGATTTCAATCACATCCGCCGCTTGCGTCCGAAGCGCCTTGTGCGGCCACTGTACCACCGGCCGCGTCATGGCAGCGTCGCGTAGTCAGTGCACAAGATGCCATCCAAATGATCACGTTCATGCTGCATGATCACTGCCGCAGAGCCTTCGAATAGCCCCGTCTGGACGGTGCCATCCAGATTTTGCCACCGCATCTTTACGATCTTCGGACGCGGGACTGCGACAGTCAGCATCGGAATTGAAAGGCAAGATTCTTCGTTCACCACCAGTTCGACATCCGCTTCGACCACCTCGGCATTAACGAAAGCACGTGGTGTCCGCTCTCCGGTCTTCCACGTCACATCTGTGACGAATACGCGGCTGAGCACACCTATCTGGGGTGCAGCCAAACCGCGACCGGGGGCTGCATACATCGCGGCAAACATGTCCTCGGTCAGCTTCGCCAACTCTGCATCGAACACTGACACTGGCGCGCAAACCGCACGCAGCGCGTCGTTTGGCACAGTCAGTATAAGCCGGATCACGCCCGCGCCCTTTCACGCTTTAGCTTTTGCATCTTGCGGGTGATCATCTGCCGCTTCAGTGGCTTAAGGTAGTCAATAAACAGCTTGCCGTTCAAATGGTCGATCTCGTGCTGCACACACGTTGCCCACAAGCCATCGAACCGCTCCGTTTGGCTGGCGCCGTCCAAGTCCATCCAACGCACCTCGACTTCGGCCGGGCGCTCTACATCGGCATATTGCTCTGGGATCGACAAACAGCCTTCTTCGTAGGTGCTGCGGTCCTCGCTTGACCACGAAACTTCGGGGTTCAGCAAAACCATGGGCCGTGCGGGTGTTGCGTCATCCTTTACGCAATCCATGACCATCATGCGCAGCATAACGCCGACCTGAGGCGCGGCCAAACCGATGCCAGGTGCGTCATACATTGTCTCTAACATGTCGGCGGCAAGCGTGCGCAGATCGGCCGTCACCTCTGTCACGGGATCAGTCACCTTTTTCAGGCGCGGGTCGGGATGGATCAAGATTGGGCGTAATGTCATTTCCCCGATCTAATGGCTGGCCTGCCGATTGCCAAGTCATCGCGCGATTTTCACCTTGGCACCCGAAACCCCGCTGTTAGGGTCACGGGCAATCCCAGCCAACAGGTGCCCCATGAGTTTTGACGCCCCCGTAAATCGCCGCAACACCCACTGCGTGAAGTGGGACGCAATGGAAGCCGTCTATGGCGTCAATCCAGATGACGGCATCGCCATGTGGGTGGCCGACATGGAATTCCGGGCGCCAGACGTTATCCAGAATGCCATCGCCGCGATGCACGACCACGGTGTTTATGGGTACTATGGCAACCCGACACCCTATACCGACGCAATCCGCTGGTGGATGAAAACCCGCCACGGTTGGGACGTCGATACCGATTCCATTTTTACCACGCATGGCTTGGTCAATGGCACAGGCCTCTGCGTTGATGCCTATAGCGCACCCGGCGACGCCGTCGTCCTGTTCACGCCTGTTTACCACGCCTTCGCCCGCATAATCACTGCCGCTGGCCGAGAGGTGCGATCCTGCGAACTGGTAAACACAAACGGCCGCTACGAGATGGATTTTGACGTCTACGACGCCCAGATGACAGGTAACGAGCGGATGGTGATCCTATGTTCGCCCCACAACCCCGGTGGTCGTGTCTGGTCCCACGCCGAGCTGCAGGCAGTAGCCGCTTTTGCCAAACGCCACGATTTGATCCTCGTCTCGGACGAAATCCACCACGACCTGTTGATGCCCGGCCAGACCCACATTCCAATGGCACATATAGATGGCATCAACGACCGCCTTGTCATGATGACTGCCGCGACAAAGACCTTCAACATCGCCGGCAGTCATACTGGTAACGTCATCATCCCAGACCCGGCGCTGCGGAAACCCTTTGCTGCGCGCATGAACGCGCTTGGCATTTCGCCCAATAGCTTTGGCCTACACATGACGACCGCGGCCTATTCGGTAGAAGGTGCCGCGTGGGTCGACGATCTTTGCGCCTATCTTGACGACAACCGCCGCATCTTTGATGAAGGCGTCAACGCTATACCGGGCGTGCATTCTATGCCGCTAGAGGCAACCTATCTGGCGTGGGTAGACTTCGCAGGTACTGGCATGGCGCCAGAAGAGGTCATCCGCCGCGTTCAACAAGACGCGCAAATCGCGCCAAACCACGGCACGACCTTCGGCCAAGGCGGTGACAGTTTTCTGCGCTTTAACTTCGGTGCACCACGCGCACAAATCGAAGATGCGGTAGGGCGTCTGCAAAACGCTTTCGCCGATTTGCAGTAGAAATAGCTGAAATTAGCCGCGGGGCAGCAGCCCCGCTGGCGTTGCATCAAGCCGGGCAAAATCCACTGGGGCGGTTTCCGTGACAAGATGGAGCCACTTAAAGTCGACGATGCATTCACCGTCTTCGACACGGCTGCCGATGATCAGCGCCTGATACAGATGCCGCATCCCGTCATAGATATCCACACGGCCCCGCAGGTGATCGCAGGCAGTGGCATCCAACGCCATACCATCTGCCCAGAACCTGCGAATGCGCAGAACATCCTCTCCGTCGTGGACACACAGACGGTTACCTCGCTGCAACGACACGCGTCGCGCGTCCTGCAATCCCTTCATTACGGCCTCTGGCAAATAATCATTCATCGCAACGCTCCCTTCCAACTCGAAGTAACGCGTATATGTAACGATTGTTCAAAGACTTTCTTCGCTGCAGTGCCGCAACGCAACTGCAGAAAAAATCAGGACTTTTTCGCCTTGGGTCGCAAAACATGGGGTTTCGCCGCATCATATAGCGCGCTGTCCGGAAATCCGTGTTGGGAACCCAACACGGGACCGACCATAATCAACGCAGTCCGCGTGATCTTGGCCTCTCGCACCTTCGCATGAATATCAGAAAGCGTGCCGCGCAGAATCACTTGGTCTGGCCAAGAGGCGCGGTAAATCACCGCCACTGGGCAATCAGCGCCATAGAACGGAGTCAGTTGCCGCTCAATCTCGCGCAGCGCCCTGACGCCCAAATGAATGGCTAGGGTCGTGCCGGTTCGCGCGAAATTCTCAAGCGTCTCGCCCGCAGGCATAGAGGTTGACTTCATGCTCATCCGCGTCAGCACAATGGATTGCCCCACCTCAGGTACGGTCAGCTCTGTTCCCATCGCTGCCGCCGCCGCCGCATAAGCGGGAACACCGGGAATGATCGCATAATCGATCCCGTCTGCCTTCAGCCGCCGAATTTGTTCGGCAATCGCTCCATAAAGCGACGGATCGCCGGAATGAACACGCGCCACGTCTTGACCGGCCCCGTGGGCCGTGACGATCTCCGCATGGGTTTCATCCAGAGTCATGCTCGCTGTATCCAGCACCCGCGCACCCTCTGGCGCAATCGCCACAACCTCCGCCGGGACTAGCGATCCCGCATACATGCAGACCGGACACGCCCCAATCAACCGCGCGGCCTTCAGCGTCAAAAGCTCTGGGTCACCCGGACCCGCACCGATAAAGTAAACCGTCATCTTCTCTCCTCTCGGGGACGGTGGTTGGGGCGCCTTCGGGTGTCAGCCCGAACAGCGCCGCACACCGTCACCCCGCCAAATCGCCATCAATCTTGCGCGCATAGCCGCGCGGCGTGAACATCCGAGGACCCTCGCCCAGCATCGCCAGTCGCGAATTGCTTGAACCGACAAGCACGACAGTCAGCATGTCGACCTCGTCGACCTGCAATTCGTCCAGCCGCCGATAGCGCACATATTCCTCAGGTCGCCCCAATGAGCTCGCCAACATCACCGGAGTATCCCCCGGCCTATGTTTCAGAAGAATATCCCGCGCCTCGGCTAACAGTGTGCGCCGGGTCTTGCTTACAGGGTTGTAGAAAGCGACGACGAAGTCCCCCTCTGCGGCGGCCCGCAATCTTCGCAGGATATCGTCCCGCGGCGTTAGCAGATCACTTAGTGAAATCGCGCAGAAATCGTGTCCCAAAGGTGCACCAGCCCGCGCAGCAGCCCCTTGCAAAGCACTGACACCTGGCGAACACACCACCTCGACCCGTCGTGCGGCGTCGGAAACGCCCATCGCGTCCGGTCCCCGGTCCAGCAATTCAAACACAAGCGCGCCCATCGCATAGATGCCCGCATCGCCGGAACAGACGAGTGCGACGTTCTTGCCAAGTGCGGCCTGCTCTAACGCATAGCGACACCGGGCCTCTTCTCCGCCCAGCGGAAAGTCGGACCGTTCCTTGCCCACGGCCAGCGGCCCCAGCAGATCGATGTAAAGCCCGTAACCCACCAATTCCTCGGCTTCGGCTACCAACCGCGACACCTCTGGCGTGCGCCAGCTTGCCTGCCCCGGTCCAATGCCCACGACCGACAACCGCCCCCGCGCCCGTCCACGCAAAGCCGTCAGGGGGTGATCCAATGACGCGATAGCGCAGGTCGCCATAGCGGCCTTGCGTTTGGTCACGCGCAGTTGCCCATTCGGCCCAACCTGCGCCAAGGCTGCCGCTTCTGACACACCGTGCGCGCCCACTTCCGCAAAGACCACGTCGGATGGATGCGCCAGACGCGGTGTCTCCACTTCTAATGTATCTGCCTCAAACAGCCGCAATGGCAGATCGTATGCCCGCGCGAAGGCAAGAATCGCAGGCTCGTCCGCTTTCAACGCAATCGTATTGATACAGGCAAGCGCTTGCGGCGCGATGCCAGCCTCTGCCAATGTAGCTGTAACCAGCGCCGCCAAGTCTTCTGGCGGGCAATTCCGCGCGCAGCCCACACCCAGTGCAAAATGCTGCGGGGCAAAGTGCAAATGATCTGGCCCCAGATCAGCCACCGCCGCAGTCCCGCAGGTGATCCGCAACCCATCGCCTTGCGGCAAGTCCTGCAACCACGTCGCGGCCAGCGCGTCCGGCCCCGCGACCGTGGCCCCAGCCCCCGACAACAACAGAGCCATCGCGTCTTTCGCGTCTCCCGGATTAACAAGACGCCAACCCGCAGGCGGCGCATCCAGCGCCACACCTAGCGCCACGTCGCCAGCTGTCGTCACGGCCGCCACTGCGCCCAGCGCCTGTGCAATTTGGGATGCCAACCGATTGGCCCCACGATGGCCACCCAATAGCGGCACCACAACACCACCGTCATCGCTGACCGACACAACAGGAGGCTCTGACGTCTTGTCCGCTAATAACGGCGCCACCGCCCGGATTAGAATGCCACTGGCACAGACTCCGACAATCGGTACACCTGCCGCAAACAAATCCCGCGCGTGATCCAAAGCATTGGCGAAATACGCATCCGCCCGGTCCACGCGGCCTGCGCGGCCATGCACTGCGCAGCCTAGAACCGCGGCCACCCGATGTGCCGTCGCCTCACCCGCGCGCGACAGCGCCATCACCACTGGTTCTACAGCCATGGATCGGCCCCCTTTGTCAGCAAAATCATCGAAAAATACGGTGCGACGTCAGGCGCGTCTGCAAGTGGACACACCACCTCTTGCGGCAAACTGGCCCGTTCGACGTAAACCGCCTCTGCCGTTAACCCCAAATCAGCAATCACAGCTCGAATTTTTGGCAGATGCCGCCCCACTTTCATGATCACGACACTTTCCGCGCCGCCGATACGGTCGCGCAGCTCTGCCTCTGGCAGTGGCCCCGGTAACACCGTCAGCCGTTCGTTACGCGCCACCAATGGGCGCCCTGCCCGCGCCGCACAGGCCGCGATCGAGGTTACCCCCGGCACGACTTCAACCTGGTATCGCCCTGACAGACGCGCGAACAAATACATGAATGATCCGTAAAAAAACGGATCCCCCTCGCAGAGACAGACGACATCGCGGCCCGCATCCAGATGCTGTGCAATTGCAGCCGCGCCGGTGTCATAGGCCGCTTGCGCCGGCGCGCGCTCCACGCTCATCGGGACGTCCATGACGATCTCGACAGCCCCAGCCGGGATAAGGTCAGCAGCAATGGATCGCGCAAAGCTGGCGCCTCCCGCTAGCGTCGGATAGGCAACGACGCCGGCACCCTCTATTAACCGCGCCGCGCGCAGCGTCATCAGATCCGCCGCACCTGGCCCAAGTCCGACACCATACAAAACGCCACTCATGCCACGCGTCCGTATTCGCCCAATTGGGCAAACCGCCCCCGAAGGGTCAAAAATATCATCGCTTTACAAGACTCCACTGGGTGACCGGCATTGCCGGCCGCCAGCCCGTCAAGCGTCCCACAGGCTCTGCCCGGCAGACCGACAGCCTGACAAGATCCCCACCGTGCCGCGTATACAGCGCCATCAGAACGGCCTCTGATTCCAACGTCACGGCATTCACAACCAGCCGTCCGAGGGGGCGCAATGCGGCCCAAGCGGCCACGAACACGTCCTCGCTTAATCCGCCGCCGATAAAGATCGCATCAGGTGCCGCCAATCCTTCAAGGCAATCCGGTGCGGTCCCCTCCAACAGCTCTAGCTTAGGCGCACCCAGTGCCAGCGCGTTGGCCGCAGCCATCGCGCGTCTGTCGTCGCGCGGTTCGATCCCGATCGCGCGGGCATAGCGGGCGGCGCGCATCCATTCGATCGCGACAGAGCCGGACCCGCAACCGATATCCCACAAAAGAGCACCGCGCATCGGCATCAGCTTGGCCAACGTCGCCGCACGGATTTCCTGCTTTGTCATTGTGCCATCAGACTGGAACAACTCGTCCGCCAACCCCGGCACCCGCGGCAGCAGGGCCGCGTCAGGGGCTGCGATACATTCTACTGCCAATGTATTGAAAGGCGGCACCACATGGTCCCATGTGGCCGCAATCCCGTCAAACCGAGCCTCTGCTTTGCCACCCATCGCCGCAAGCACGGTCATCCGCGACTGACCAAAACCGCGTTGCGCCAAGTATGCTGCAATCTGCGCTGGCGTTTCCGCCCCCGTCGTTAAGATCAGAAGCCGGGCGTCAGGCTGGATAAATGCGACCATCTGCGCCACGGGACGTCCATGCACGGTTAGCGTCTCGACATCTGCAAGGCTCCACCCCATGCGGGCGGCGGCAAGCTGAAACGCGCTAAGCTGCGGGTGATAGACTATTTCCGATGGATCAATCGCCCTTCCGATGCGCGCGCCGACGGAAAACCACAACGGATCGCCGGTCACCAAGACAACGGCGCGCCGCCCCCGTAATCCACGGATCGTGTCGATCATCGCATCGAACGGCGACGGCCAAGCCACACGCTCCGCCGTCACATTAGTCGACAAAGCATGATGGCGGTCACCGCCAAGGATGACCTCTGCCGCCTCGACCACGGCGCGGGTGGCAGGATTCAAGCCATCCATCCCGTCTTCGCCGATCCCGACGATATGTAGCCACGGTGCAGTCATGTCCGATCCTCCGGTAAGCCCGCGGCAAGGGCATTCACTGCCGCCGCGGCCAAGGCTGATCCGCCACGCCGTCCGCGCAGGGCGATGAAATCGCAACCGCGGGGGTCGGCAGCCAGTTCGGCCTTTGATTCCGCTGCCCCGACAAAACCCACCGGAAACCCAAGGATGACCGCAGGCAACGGCGCGCCTTCATCGATCAATTCCAGTAGGTGGAACAGGGCAGTCGGTGCGTTGCCAATAGCAACCACAGCCCCAGCCAGATGCGGTGCCCATAATTCGACGGCCGCGGCAGAGCGGGTATTGCCGATCGCTTTCGCCCTGTCAGGGACACTGCTGTCATTCAAAGTCACGATTACAGCATTGTCCGCTGGCAAATGCCTACGGATGATACCCGCCGCCACCATTTCGCAGTCGCATAGCACAGGCGCGCCGCCCGCTAATGCTGCTTGACCAGCACGTGCAGCGTCTGGCGAAAACGCAAGACGGTCCGCGATTTCTATCATGCCGCATGCGTGGATCAGGCGCGTCATGACCGAGTGCATGGCCACAGGAAAGCGGTCCAGACGCGCCTCGGCGCGCACTGTGGCAAAGCTTTGCGCGTAAATTGCGGCGGGATCTTTTTCGTAGGGTCTCAAACGGCTCTACCTTTTACGGGTTGAAGGGACGGACCCTTCTGGGGAGTTTAGGACGCCAAATACACGGGATCAGGTCTTGCGTGTCTTGCGCGCACTTTCGGGTCCGTGAGGATGCTGAGCGTGCGGATAGACCGGGTGGGCGTGATCGTGAGGATGATCATGCCCGTGGTCGTGATGATGATGTCCATGGTCGTGATGGTGGTCGTGACCATGATCGTGGCTGTGCGGCTCACCATGGGTGTGGACTTGCTGGGCTTCCAGCCGGCATAGACCCGTACAAAAGGTATCGCAAAGCGCGCAGTCAGCGACGTTGGACCCCGGCGCATTAGCACCCTGCCCCTCGACATGATGGTGGTGGCTTTCTTGCACCGCACCGACTTCGCCCTCGAAACCCAGTACTTGAGTGCGATATTTACACATGACGCACAGCGCCGGGGGCGTGTCGCCAAAGGCGGGGTGGTTGCGGTCGGTCGCGCTGATCTCGCGGGATTCTCCGTTTGCCATGGCCAGCACTTGATCGCGGTAACCGCAGATGCCGCAGTTCGGCGGCGGGTTCGCCCCGGCCTGCTCGGTGATCCGCTCGGCAAAGGTTGCCAGAACCTTGGGATGATCACCCAAATAGCCTGCCTTGACGAATTGGATGCCCGGATGCTCGGCCGCAACACGGTCGGTAAAGCCATAAATGCGGTCGATCAGTATGCCCGAGAACAGAAAATACGGGAATACGATGACACGCTTATAGGGCAGCAGCGCCACATGTTGCAGACATGGCTCCACCAGTGGAAAGGTCACGCCGGAATAGCCAACTTCGTGCCAGCCAAATCCCATACCTTCGGCCACCATGCGCGCGATCTTGGCGACGTTGCCGTTGGCGTCTGGATCCGATGCACCGCGTCCAATAACGACAAGGCAAGTTTCTGACAGTGGCAGCGGACCGTGCTTAATGTTGGCCCGTTCCACCGCCTCGGTCACGCGGCCAGCTGCGGCCGCGATCATCTTAGGGTCGACCCCTAGTTCGCGGCCATAGTTTACTTTAATCCCGTGCTGCGCAGCGTAGGTGTTCAGCACAGTAGGAATATCGTTCTTGGCGTGCATCGCGGCGAACAGCATGCCGGGCACTGCTAGAATTCGGTCGCATCCCGCGTCGCGCAGTCGGTCCAAGCCGTCGCGAATTACCGGGTTCGCAAATTCAAGGTAGCCGTAGTCAACCAGCCAGTCGTCAGGCAGGAACGCGGGTAACTTTTGCGCCAGCGTGGCAAATTCGTCCACCGCCGACTGACTGCGCGACCCGTGGCCGCAAATCATCACACCGGTTTTCATGCGGCTTGCTCCTCGGGCTGGAGTTCAGATTTTGCCTTGGCCTTGAGCCCCTTAAGCGCGCCCAGCGCTATGGCGATCCCGGCAGCCCCCAGCGCTATACCAGCAACCCAGTGATTGTGACCCGCCGCATCGACCAGATGGCCGGGATGAGCGGCAGCCGTAGTGCCGGTGAGGATCAGGATGGCGGTCAGCAGGCGCATGGCAGTCTCCGGGCGTGAGTATGAGGCGCAGAGCTTGCGTGTGGACGACGTGGCTTCCGGGTCCCCGTCAGGGTCGACCAGTCTGCCACCAACCGCTCTGGCCCCGAAAGGGCTTCGTCAGCCTGCGGTATAGAGGCAGGCTGGCGCGGGGGCAAACGGATAAGAGGCCGATTAAAACGCGAGCACGCGGTCGGGTGTGATGCGATAGACCGTATCCGCCAAACCGTTTGCCGTCATGAAACGCACCAAGGATCCAAAGGTGGCTGTCTTGACGACCGGGCCATGATCCGCAGTCGTCAACGCAGGCACGGCAAATCCCGCGAGACCACGCTTCACCGCGTCCAAAAGGATCGTCTGTGGCTCGAAATAGGCCGCTATGTTGGCCTTGATCTGCGCAATGTTGTCTGTGCCATAGATGCTGGCCATCACCACATCCAGCGTATGTTCCGTGCAATTCTGGAACTGAGAGGTTCGTGGATTCGCAAGCACGGCATAAACAGGGTTGTGCAGCCGGGCGTAGCTCGGACTGGCGATCACCTTCAGCAGCTTGTCCTGCAACCGTGCGTCGGGGATGATAATACCAGCATCAAGACGATACGCTGCCGCAAAGAAATCAAACGGCTGATCCTGCACCAAGTCACTGTGTCCGCCGTCGCCCGTCCGCTGATAGAGGTTGTAGACCCGGTATCCCGTACCGATCTGTCCGTCAGCCTGCGTGATGGAGGAATAGACCCAGAACGCCACGTGCGTGAACGTCACGCCTTGCGGCAACTGCGCCGGATCGCGCCCCATGCGCGCAACGATAGCCACCCGCACACCACGGGCAGCAAGATCAAGCTGCACCCGGTTTGCAAAGGTCGCAACCTCTGCCGCAGGCAGCACCGGTCCGCCGGCGCGGCTGCTGCCCGCCGCCGCAGGTCCGACGGTCTGGAAGATCAGAATCGCAGTCAGCAAGATGATGAAAATACGCATTTGACACAGTCCCCTATTTGTTCAGTTCAATTTTGGCGGGCCATCGGCCGCGATAGTTCCAGTTGCCAAGGTCGGGCCACCAGAGCCTTGGCTCAGGGCCGCCTCGCCCGAATCGACAAGCGCCGCGCCAGTCACGGCCAGCGTCGACCCTGTGACGATCAATGGCACTGCAATTGCTGATGCGCCGCCGGTCAAGACAGCGGCGGACCCGTGACCGGCTGCTTGTGCGCTGTGATCCACGGATTGACCGGCGTGGTGCGCACTTGGTGTATCGCAACCTGCCAGCATCGCACCCGCAGCCAAGCAAAGAGGGAAAAACAATTTCATCGAAGTCTCCGATAATTATTTGAACATCGTTCAAAAATAGCTAAGCCGGACCACCAGGCCTGCCAGCAGATTTATGAACGATGTTCAAAATCAATAAGCCGCGCACCTGTGCACGGTGTCTGCGCGCCTGCCCCTAATGTGCAAGGCGCGGATCGGCCCTATGTGTGTCAGAGTATATTGAGAGGAGACATGTGATGGGCCTGCTGGTCGACGGACAATGGCAAGACAAATGGTATGACACCAGGGACTCTGGCGGAAAATTCGAACGGGACGAGGCAAGCTTTCGCAACTGGATCACCGCCGATGGCAGTGCCGGGCCGTCAGGCGACGCAGGCTTCAAGGCCGAATCTGGACGCTATCATATGTACGTCAGCTACGCCTGCCCATGGGCGCACCGGGCGTTAGCGTTTCGCATGCTAAAGGGGCTAAGCGAACATATCACGGTCTCTGTTGTCCACCCCGAGATGTTGTC
The DNA here is from genome assembly GCA_024635625.1 of Loktanella sp. GTDB lineage: Bacteria > Pseudomonadota > Alphaproteobacteria > Rhodobacterales > Rhodobacteraceae > Loktanella. Next base: position 38,608 of record JAGXIQ010000014.1, read on the forward strand.
CGAAGGCTGGACATTGGCCGACGACTACCCCGGTGCGACTGGCGATGATCTGTTTGGCGTTGACTATCTGCGACAAGTGTACCTGAAAGACACGCCCAACATGACCGGCCACGTCACGGTTCCGCTACTTTGGGACAAGGCCAAAGGATGCATCGTTTCCAACGAAAGCTCTGAGATTATCCGGATGTTCAATTCGGCTTTCAACGACATGACTGGCAATATCGACGACTACTGGCCTCAAGACCTGCGCGACGCCATCGAACCGGTCAACGACCGCATTTATCACACCGTAAATAATGGCGTTTACAAAGCCGGGTTTGCGACGACACAGTCAGCCTACGACCATGCGGTCTATCCGCTTTTTGAAAGCCTCGATTGGTTGGAAGACATCCTGTCGCGCAAACGCTATTTGATGGGCGACAAGATCACAGAAGCCGACTGGCGCCTGTGGACGACGCTGATGCGGTTCGACAACGTCTACCACACCCATTTTAAGTGCAATCGCCAGTTCATCCGCGACTACCCGAACCTGTGGGGGTTCACCCGAGAGCTTTATCAGTGGCAAACCCCAGACGGACCGATGGCAGATACAGTGAACATGGATCACATCGTGCGGCATTATCATTACAGCCACGAGACGGTGAACCCGTACCGCATCATCCCGATCAATCCGTGGCCTGATTTTGATTTAGCGCACGGCCGCGGCTGAACGCGCACCGTAATGCGAAATGATCGCCGCCAGTTCCTCTGGCGGCGTTCCACGACGCAGCATCAGACGGGCCGTGGCGCTGTGGGAAAATATAGAACCATCAGAGAAAAAGCTGGTGTCCGTAACGCAGATCACATTGGCTTGCGGCTGACGGAACGCGGCAATATCAGCGACGGTCAACCCGTTGCCCTGCGCCAACATGATATCGAGCACGATGACATTGAACGTCTGTTCGCCCAGAAGTTCAAAGGCATCGTCTGCATTGTCGCAAAGGGTCACATTGGCACCAAGTCACGCTACATGCCGTTCCCACAATGCACCAAGATCTGAATTGCTTTGGACAATCAGAACGTTCACCGCAGGTGCGACGTCGGAAGTGGGCAACGTGCGCGACATAAATTTCAATTTATGCCATGTTCCTGAAAAAAGACAGCCGTATCGTTTATCTAGTACACGACTGGCCGCTTACCGCCAGTCTCTGGCTTGTATCGTCTTCTGAAATCCGGTTGAAACGACCAAAGACTGGCACAAGGCTCCATTCACCATGACTACATGGATCACGATCTGCGACACCTGCAAGCGCGACGGTTGGGATTTGACCGGTGCGCAGACGACTGACGGCGAATCCCTCGCTTCTCTGATCGAGGCAGAGGCCAAAGACGCACCCGGTGTACGCACCCGCCGCGTCGCATGCTTGATGGGCTGCAAGACCGGATGCAACGTCGCCGTGCAGGCCCATGGCAAACTTTGCTACACCCTTGGCAACTTTAGCCCGGATACAGACTCTGCCACCGGGATCGTGGGCTATGCTACCCTGCACGCGGCCTCTGCCAGCGGGCAAGTGCCCTATCGCGACTGGCCGCAAGCGATCAAAGGCCATTTCGTCACCCGCCATCCACCGCTGCCGGATGCTGATCCGGAAACGGACGCCGCATGAAGCCGCCTCGGGACCACGGTGGCGGTCTGGACGCTGCCATTGCCACGTTCGGCGGGAAACGCGCCGACTGGCTGGACTTGTCGACCGGAATAAATCCGATCCCCTATCCGATGCCCAGCATGCCCGACGCCGCGTGGACCGCACTGCCGGATCGGGACGCTTTGGCAACCTTAATCCAGCGTGCCCGCGCCTTTTGGAACGTGCCGGCCGGTGCTGCGGTCCTTGCCGTCCCCGGCGCGTCTGCCGCCATCGCACAACTGCCTCGTCTACGCGACGCCGGGCGCGTGGCTATCCCCGGCCCCACGTACAACGAACACGGCGCCGCATTCCGCGCCGCTGGCTGGACACTGGACGATAATGCCCGCGACGCGATGGTCGCTGTCCATCCCAACAACCCCGATGGCATGATGTGGGAGGCCGAAAGTCTGACCGCCCCATTCACAATCATCGATGAAAGCTTCTGCGACGTAGTACCCGCTGCCTCGCTGATCCGCCTAGCAGCCAGACCCGGCACTGTTGTGCTGAAAAGCTTTGGCAAGTTCTGGGGCCTTGCAGGCCTGCGCCTTGGCTTTGTCATCGGTGATCCTACGATTATCGCCGATCTTGCAGAAGCACTTGGTCCTTGGCCTGTGTCCGGTCCTGCCCTCGCCATCGGGGCAGAGGCACTGGCAGATCCGCAATGGGCTGACGAGACCTGCGAACGCCTAACCATGGATGCCGCCCGCCTCGACGCGCTGATTATAGCGCAGGGCGCACTGGTCATAGGTGGCACCACGCTCTTCCGCCTTTATCAGGTTGAAGACGCCGCAGCTGCCCAAACCCACCTTGCCCGTCACCGCATATGGAGCCGGGTTTTCCCCTACGCTGCGAATTGGCTGCGCCTTGGCATGCCGCCGCCCGACCGTTGGGCGCAAGTGGAAGGCGTGTTTTGACCCTGATATTGGGCCTCCTGCTGGACGCCCTGCTGGGAGAGCCGCGCTGGCTATGGTCACGTATGTCCCACCCTGCCGTCCTCATGGGCCGCGCTGTCGGCTGGATCGATACACGCGCCAACCACGGCACCAATCGAAGGGCAAAGGGTACGATTACCTTCGCGCTACTCTGCCTTGCCTTCGTTGGCCTCGGGTTCGCCCTTGCCGCACTTCCCGGCCATGTGATCGACGTCATCGTGTTGGCGATCCTGCTGGCACAGCGCAGCCTTGTGGATCACGTCGGCCTTGTTGCCACTGCCCTGCGCCAGTCGCTATCTGCTGGCCGCACAGCTGTTGCCCAGATCGTCGGGCGTGAAACGAAAAACCTTGATGAACCCGCCATTGCCCGCGCCGCCATCGAATCCGCAGCCGAGAATTTGTCCGATGGGATCATTGCCCCGGCCTTCTGGTTTGCTGTCGCGGGCTTGCCCGGCTTGTTGCTTTACAAGATCACCAACACAGCCGATTCCATGATCGGCTACCGCACAGCTAAATACGAAGAATTCGGCTGGGCGGCTGCCCGGTTCGACGACCTGCTGAACCTGATCCCTGCCCGCCAGACCGCACTGCTGATCTGGCTGACCAGCCCAAAACGCGCTGCCCTGCCCGCAATCATGACAGAGGCCCCCCGCCACCGTTCTCCCAACGCGGGTTGGCCAGAAGCCGCAATGGCGCAGGTTTTGGGTATCGCACTATCAGGGCCGCGCATCTACGACGGGCAATCCCGCGATTATCCTTTCGTGAACGCGGCAGGCCGTCGCATGATTGGCCCCGCCGACATCGAAAACGCCTGCACAGTCCTGTGGCGCACATGGGCACTGGTGCTTTTCGCCGCCTTGGTTGTGACCCTGTTCTAATTCGGGTCGCAGTCTGGCAGGTTGCCCGCAATCGCGAAAGGACCGACCTCATGCGCCTCACAGCCCTTCTTCTGACCCTCGCCACGCCGCTAGCCGCACAAGACTGCGGCGCGCCCCTGCCCGTTTTTTTTGATGGATTAAAGGCAGAGGCCGCAGCCATGGGCATTTCCTCAGCCACAGCCGACGCTTTTCTGGCAGATGCGCAAATCGATCCTGCCGTCCTGCGCGCAGATCAGGCCCAAGGTGTTTTCCAACTCGACTTCGTGACATTCTCGCGCCGGTTGATCAGCGCCGCCCGTATCGAAAACGGTCAGGCCATGTCCGCCCGCCACAATGACATCTTCAACAGGATTGAGGAACAATACGGCATTCCCCGTGGCGTTCTCCTTGCCTTTTGGGCGTTCGAAACGGATTACGGCGCGATCCAAGGCGATTTCAATACCCGCAACGCGCTGCTGACCCTCGCACACGATTGCCGTAGGCCAGAGCTTTTCCACCCTGAACTACTGGCCGCTATGCAACTTTTCGATCGCGGCGATTTCGACCTGAACACCACGGGCGCTTGGGCCGGCGAGATCGGTCAGGTCCAAATGCTGCCTCGCGACATCATCGCCCATGGTACCGACGGCGACGGCGACGGCCACATCAGCCTAAAAACCTCAGCCCCCGACGCGCTGATGTCCGGCGCAGCGCTGCTCTCTGCCTTGGGCTGGCGCCCGAACGAGCCTGCCCTGCAAGAAATCACCGTGCCCGATAATCTTGACTGGTCTCGCACGGGCCTGAATCACCCGCAGTCCACCGCTGAATGGGCCGCACTTGGTGTCACCACCCGCACAGGTGACTTTGCAGATCTTTCAGGTGCAGTGTTGCTGCCCATGGGTCGCAACGGCCCTGCCTTCATGGCCTACCCGAACTTCGAGGTCTACTTCGAGTGGAACCAAAGCCTGACATATGTGACGACAGCGGCCTATTTCGCCACACGCCTTGCTGGCGCGCCAATTTATGATGCCGGGGACGCCAACCCAGGTTTGTCAGGTGATCAGATGATCGCGCTGCAGAATAAGCTGGCGGCGCTTGGCTACGACGTTGGTGGAATCGACGGCATCCTTGGCGAAAAGACCCGAGAGGCGGTGCAGAACGAACAGCAGCGCCTTGGCCTACCTGCGGATGCGTGGCCCACCACGGATCTTTTAAGACGCATGTAAACCTCGCCAATCAAACGATGTGAGGGGTAGGCGGATTGCACCAAAGGCTTCGCAGTGGGTGGCTCAGATAAGCGCTAATTGCGACGTCGCTGCGGATTAATAGAATTTCCGCTGCGCAAAGCATACTTTGTTGTGAAACATCATGGGACGGTGGGCGGGGCGTCCTGGCCTGCCAAGGCCAACTGAGGTGGTCGCGGGATTTCGGACCAGTTGCTAAGCTTTAGCGACTGTTGAAGGACCGACCTAAAATGACGAAATGCAAGCGCTATACGGCGGAGTTCAAGGCGAAGGTGGCTTTGGTAGCCATCCGCGAGGAGCTGACGAC
>JAGXIQ010000111.1 GCA_024635625.1 Loktanella sp.
AAGCCTTTGACTTCGGACACCATCATGCCGCGCACGCCAATGGCGGTCAGCGCGACGCGCACTTCGTCGAGTTTAAATGGTTTGATGACGGCGATAATCAGTTTCATGACAGACTCCCTTGTCCCATGCACCTTGAGCGTAAGAACCGCCCGGGCGGGCGGGCGGACAAGGGATTCGGTTGTCAGGGTGCCTAAAATAACACCAAAATGGGTTAACGCCGCTTGGTTATGTAGCGATATGCTGTATTTTTGTGCGGTTTGAGAAGTTGCTTGAAAGCAAGTAGCACTGCCGATCCATGTCGCGATGCCAGGAGTACTGCTGGGCCGCTATGCGGAGGAAGCTGCCACTTATCTACCTTACAATTGAAGTCGGAAAGCTTCTGGTGTCGTTTTAAGATCGGTAAAATATGGAGGCTCATACAACGGTGCGAAGACTGTTATGCCATCAGTAACATGGCGCCTTCCAATGGCGTGCATTTCTTCGGGCGATAATTCTTTTACCAAATATCCATCCATGAAAACGCCGGTGGAATCAATTGCCCATACTTGATTCAAAAACTGGAATGTTGCGGGATCCGCATATTTTATTATCCTCGTCCAAAAGTATACATTTTCTCTGTCCTTTGCCTTGCAATCACTTTTAGGAACTGAATATTGTTCTTCGCCGATTATCCTAAAGTTCTCTGCATCAACGGAAACCGTAACCGTACCTTTGGGGAAGTCATCGTAGTATACAGAATGCCCATCACTAAAATAGCAGCTTAGCACTGAAAATTTGCTTGGTGAAAAATCTGTTTGTTCGTACCTCAAGTAGACATGGCTTTTGTCTTTTGCCCAAATACCATCAATTACCTCAAATGTCTTTGAATCTGCTCCTGGCAGAACACGATAATCAGCGACAATATTGCCTTGGTTCGCATAATATATCTCGTCGCCAAATCTGAAAAATAGGGTTTTTGAACCATCAAGCAAAACAGGCTTCGAGAACAAATATAGCATGGGGCGACCGCCGCTACTGAAATCTATAAATAAATACACGACTGTAAGAAGCGCCGACAAGAATGCGGCAAAAACAAAAACTCTTGTCCTCAAGCAGTATATTCTTCGCGGCAAATTGGCGGTCCTCGTATTTCGACCTGATTTAAAGACACTTTCTTGATTTGTCCAACAGGGCGGTAGGTTTGGGCTCAGACCGGACCTTACCCGCCCCGATAGGTTCCGATCATCCAAGCCCTCCCTATCATCCCCAACAAAAATGGCCCGGGCATTGCTGCCCGGGCCACCTCAAAAGGTCTGTGGGAGGTCAGCCCTTCGAGAACTCCGGGTAGGCTTCCATGCCAAGTTCGTGCATGTCGAGGCCGTTGATCTCTGCTTCTTCGCTGACGCGGATGCCGACGACTGCTTTGAGGATCAGCCAGACGACCAGCGATACGACGAACATGAAGATACCGATGGATGCGAAGCCGACGAACTGCGTGACATAAGAGGTGTCAGCAGAGTTCCATGGCACGATCATTGTGCCCCAGAAGCCAGCAACCAAGTGGACCGGGATCGCACCGACGACGTCGTCGATCTTTAGCTTGTCCAGCATCGGCACGACCACGACTGCGATACCGCCACCCACAGCGCCGATCAGCAGTGCGCCGAACAGGGATGGGTCAAGCGGACCTGCGGTGATGGACACGAGGCCAGCCAGCGCGCCGTTCAGCACCATGGTCAGGTCGACCTTGCCGTACATCAGCTGTGTCAGGACCAAGGCTGCGATAGCACCGGCAGAAGCGGCCATGTTGGTGTTCGCAAAGATGCGGCCCACGTCAGTGATGTCGCCCACGGTGCCAGCAGCCAGCTGCGAGCCGCCGTTGAAGCCGAACCAACCCAGCCACAGGATGAACGTACCCAGTGTGGCGAGTGCAAGGTTGGAACCCGGCATCGGGAAGGACTTGCCGTCCTTGTAGCGACCGATCCGTGGACCCAGCACGATGGCACCGGCCAGCGCTGCGAAACCACCAGCAGCGTGCACAAGGGTGGAGCCTGCGAAGTCATAGAAGCCCATCTCGGACAACCAGCCGCCGCCCCACTGCCACGATGCCTCGATCGGGTACAGGACACCGGTCAGGACAACCGTGAAGGCCAGGAAGGGCCACAGTTTGACGCGCTCGGCCAAGGTGCCGGACACGATGGATGCGGTCGTGGCGCAGAACATCAACTGAAAGAAGAAGTCAGATGCGACAGAGGCGTAGCCCAGATCAGCGTCAGCAGCAGCAAGGCCGACAGGTTCCAGCGAGGCCGGGGACCACAGGTTGCCAAGGTAGCCCGTGATCGTCCAGTCGTCGCCCGGATACATGATGCCGTAGCCGATCAGCCAATACATGATGCCCGCGATGGCAAACAGCGCGACGTTCTTGGTCAGCTGGGTGGTGACGTTCTTGGACCGGACAAGGCCTGCCTCTAGCATGGCAAAACCAGCGGCCATCCACATCACCAAGAAGCCGCCGATCAAGAACAGCAGCGTGGTCATGATGTAGGGGCCGATTTCGTCAAAGGTCGGGGCCGCGGCCTCTACCACATCGGCGGCGGCGTCTACGGCAGTGGTATCCTGCGCAAAGGCCACCACGGGCAAGGCGGCGAATGCGGCCCCGACCAGAAGTGCTTTTTGAAGTGTCTTGTTCATCGGATGAAATGTCCCTTTTGGAGGCGGCTTTTACAGCGCGTCGTCATTCAGCTCGCCGGTGCGAACGCGCAGGGCGCCTTCGACGTCGAGGGTAAAGATCTTGCCGTCGCCGATTTTGTCGGTCTTGGCGGTCTGTGCGATCGTGGTGACGACCTGCTCTGCCATCGCGTCAGAGACGACGATTTCCAGTTTGACCTTCGGCACGAAGTTCACGGCGTATTCAGCCCCGCGATAGATTTCGGTGTGACCGGACTGGGCGCCGAAGCCCTTGATCTCGGACACCATCATGCCGCGCACGCCGATCGAGGTCAGCGCCTCGCGGACCTCCTCGAGCTTGAACGGTTTGATCGTTGCAATAATCAGTTTCACGTCTTGTTTCCCTCGTTCCCTATGGCGGAGACCCAGCCCCCGGCGATGCGGATGCCTAAGAAAAGGGCGCAGGGACGCCAAAGTGACAAGGAAACTGGCAGGGCGACGGGGGTGAAAACGCGCAATGTTGCACAATTTTTGCACAAACAGCGCGAAACGCACAATTATTAAGCCACATAAAAAAGCGGCAACAGAATCGGCAACAGCGCGGGACAACACGGGGCTGCGTCGGTATAACCGACAAAATGCACAAAAAGACGGACCGGGCAGCCGATGGCACGACCACCAAAATCAGGAAAACCACTCGTTGCAGAGCGGCGCTATAACGCACAGGCAGAGCAGCGGGCAAAACCTGCGCCTAAAAAGCGTGCGAGCCGCAAGAAAGCCGCCCCGCGCAAGCGCGGTCTGGTGGGGTGGATCCTGTTCCCGTTCACATGGGCGCTGCGCCTGATCCTGCGCCTGACGTGGAAGCTGGGAGTCGTGGTCGCGCTGCTCATCGGCGCGGGCGTGCTATATTTTGCGTCGCAAATGCCCCCGATCGAGGCGATCGTGGACGCCCGCACCAAGGGGTCGGTGACACTGCTGGACCGGGACGGCGCAGTCTTTGCGTGGCGCGGCGACCAGTTTGGCGGGATGGTGACGGCGGATTCCGTGTCGCGCTATCTGCACGACGCTGTGGTCGCGACCGAGGATAAGCGGTTCTATGGCCACTTCGGCATCAGCCCGCGCGGCATCGCTAGCGCTGTGCGCATCAACCTAAGCGAAGGGCGCGGCCCGCTGTCGGGTAACGGCGGTTCGACCATCACGCAGCAGGTGGCGAAATTGCTGTGCCTTGGCGTGCCCTACGACGCGGCGACGTGGAAGACAGAGGCCGCCTATGAGGACGACTGCCGCCGCACGACGATCTGGCGCAAAGTCAAAGAAGCCATTTATTCCATGGGGATGGAAGTCGCCTATTCCAAGGAAGACATCCTGACGATCTACTTCAACCGCGCCTATCTTGGCGCGGGTAGCCGGGGCTTTGAAGCCGCAGCCAACCGCTATTTCGGCAAGTCATCGGCCGATGTGAACCCTGCGGAATCCGCGATGCTGGCAGGTCTTTTGAAGGCGCCGACCAGCTATGCGCCGACGAACAACATGCAGCGCGCGGTGGACCGGGCGAATATCGTGCTCGGGCTGATGGAAGCGCAGGGCTATATCACGCCAGAGCAAGCGCGCGATGCGCGCGCGCGTCCAGCGCAGCTGTCTCAGGCGGCACAGGCGCGGGCGGGTGGATACTTTGCCGATTGGGTAATGGAACAGGGCCCCGATTTCTTTACCCGCGACACGACCGAAGACGTGGTGATCCGCACGACGCTGGACCAGCGCATTCAGACGGCGGCGGAAACGGCGCTGACGAGCATCTTTGAAACCAAGCTGAAGCCAAGCTCCAAAGCGCAGGCCGCTGTGATCGTGATGAGCGCGGACGGCGCAGTGCGCGGCATGGTCGGCGGGCGCGATGTGCGGGCGTCCGGCGTGTTCAACCGCGCGACGCAGGCGCGGCGGCAGCCCGGATCGGCCTTTAAGCCCTTTATCTACGCCACGGCGCTTGACCTGGGGTTCAGCCCGAACGACATGATCGACGACGCGCCGCTGACGATTAACGTGCCCGGCTCTGGCCCATGGGTCCCCGAAAACTATGACCGAAAGTTCAAGGGCCCGATCACCCTGACGCAGGCCCTATACGAATCCCGCAACATTCCTGCGATCTTGCTGTCAGAGGAAGTTGGCCGCGATCTGGTGCGAACAGTGGCGCAGAAATTCGGCATCGAAAGCGATCTGGCCGCCGGTCCCGCGCTGGCGCTGGGCGTGTCTGAAAGCACCCTGCTCGAGATGTCAGGGGCCTTTGCGGGCATTCTGAACGGCGGCTCTGCGGTGCAGCCCTACGGGTTGATTGATCTGCGGCTCAAGGGCGAAACCGAACCGCTGATGGACAATGTCGGCACAGGCGTGCAGGAACGCGTCATCCAGCAAAGCGCAGCGCGCGAGCTGACTTACATGATGTCCCAAGTCGTCGCACGCGGCACCGGCACACGGGCGCAAATCCCCGGCTGGGAGCTGGCGGGCAAATCGGGCACTACGAACAGCGCGCGCGATGCGTGGTTCATTGGCTTTAACGCCGACTACGTGATTGGTGTCTGGATGGGTTACGACGATAACAGCCCGATGACCGGCGTCACAGGCGGCGGTCTGCCAGCAGAAATCTGGCAGGCGACGATGTCGCGCGTCGTGACCGGAGAGACTCCGAAGCCACTACCGATGGATGTCCCCGGCCCCAGCACCACAGGCGGCGTGCTAGAAGACACCGGCATCATCGCTGACGGTCAGATCATGGATGTGCTGAACAACATTCTGGGCGGTCTGGGGAATTAACCCCCGCCCTATTCGGTTGCGGCGGCGTCGGTTACCGGCGCTGCCGCATCATCCGTTGCAGGCGCGTCCACGGCAACTGCGCCCGGCTCTGGGCAGCGGTCATAGAC
>JAGXIQ010000112.1 GCA_024635625.1 Loktanella sp.
TTAGATGCCTCAGATCATTGTCGGCCATCAAACCGATCTCCATCAAGCCAATCGATTTTTATCTTTTAACAGACCTAATCAGACTCTTACGTTAGACCGGTATTTGCCATCGGCATAGAATAATTCGCACGGCGAAGTGTGTCATCTACGAAAATGGCGCCGCAGGTTTCCCCGGCGACGCCATCTTTGGAATGTAAGCTAGATTAGTTCAGCGCTTGATCCGTAATTGCATGCGTCCAAGCGCCTTCTGGCGCAGCCGAAATGACCGGATCAGATCCGCCAGCCAACAGCGTATCGACAGTGCGCTGATAATCCGCTTCGTCCAGCGTGCCATTCGATCCCGCAGTCAGCTTGGCGACCTCGGTCATCATGCGTTCCTGCGCGGCAAGTGTCTGGGCGCCCGTTTCGTCGTTATCCAGCACGATTTGTGCAGCCTCGGCGGGGTTCTCTTCCGCGTACTTCCAGCCTTTCATAGAGGCGCGAACGAACTTCACCATTTTCTCGACAAACTCTGGCTTTTGCAGGCTGTCTTCCAGCACGTACATGCCGTCTTCCAAAGTCGCGACGCCTTGGTCTTCATACTTGAAGGTCACCAATTCGTCTGGGCTAACACCCGCATCCAACACCTGACCATATTCGTTATAGGTCATGGTTGAAATGCAGTCAGCCTGACGCTGCAGCAGCGGGTCAACGTTAAAGCCCTGCTTTAGAACGGTGACGCCATCATCACCGCCGTCGGTGGAAATGCCTGCCTGCGACATCCATGACAGGAAGGGATACTCGTTTCCAAAGAACCATACGCCGATGGTTTTGCCTTTGAAATCCTCAACGCTCGTGATGCCGGTGTCCTTCCAGCAGGTCAACATCAGGCCAGATGTCTTGAATGGCTGGGCAATATTCACAACGGGCAGGCCCTTTTCACGGGCGGCAAGGGCAGAGGGCATCCAGTTCAGCATCACGTCGGCACCACCACCAGCTAGCACTTGCGGCGGTGCGATGTCCGGGCCACCCGGCAAAATGCTGACATTCAGGCCTTCTTCTTCGTAAAAGCCTTTGTCCTGCGCCACGTAGTAGCCTGCGAACTGGGCCTGGGTAACCCATTGCAGCTGCAGCTTGACGTCGTTGTCCTGTGCAGTGGCCACGCTGGCGACAAAGGCCAGCGTGGCGGCGGTGATCAGGTGTTTCATCTGTTTCTCTCCTTGTTGATGGGTGCCGGATTGGCCCGGTCTGTTATCTGCGTTGGGACGGATGCCAAAAGGTCAGCCGCTTTTCGATCATCGCCATGGCGCCGTAAAAGGCACTACCCGCGAGAGCCGCTACGACAATCTCTGCCCAGACCAGATCAAGCGCAAGCTGCCCCACGCTGGTCGAGATGCGAAAGCCCATGCCAACTGTAGGAGAGCCGAAAAATTCGGCAACGATCGCACCGATGAGGGCGAGCGTCGTGGCAATTTTGAGTCCGTTGAAGATGAAAGGCAGGGCAGCGGGCACGCGCAGCTTAAACAGGCTTGGCCAGTAGCCCGCGCCATATGTCCGCATCAGATCGCGCTGCATAGCCGTTGTATCACGCAAACCTGCGACCGTGTTCACGAGGATCGGAAAAAACACCATGACGCCGACGACGGCAGCCTTGGACGGCCAGTCGCTGCCTAGCCACTTAACAAAGATGGGTGCCGTTCCAACAATGGGTAGCGCGGCCATAAAGGCGCCAACAGGCAGGATGCCACGGGTCAAAAAATCAGACCGATCAACCATAACGGCGACGACGAAGGCAGCGAGCGCACCAAGGATATATCCTGTCAGCGCACCCTTCAGAATGGTCTGCGCAAAGTCCGCCCAAAGAATAGGCAAACTTTCCATGAAACGCGCGGCAATGGCCGACGGCGGCGGCAGAATGATCGGACTGACGTTGCCAAGGCGCACGCCCACTTCCCAGATCAATAACAACGTCAAGCCAAAGACAAGCGGGGCCAACCAAGCGGCTGCGCTGTGATCGCGCCGGGTCAGCATCAGATTAATGAACCAACCCACGCCCCAAATTACCATGACTGCTGCGGCGGCCATCATCGTACCATCCCCATGCGCTTTAGCGAGGCACGCTCCATCACACTGAACAACCCAACGAGCAGGGCAGCGGTGATCGCGGCAGCAAATAGCGCGGCCCATGTGACCAGCGGCTGGCCATATTGGTCACCCACCAGCATCCGGGCCCCAAATCCAGCCCGCGCGCCCGTCGGCAACTCGCCAACGATAGCACCGACCAAAGCGGCAGAAATCCCGATCTTGAGCGATGCAAACAAGTAAGGCAGCGAGGCTGGCAACCGCAGCTTCCAGAACCCTTGGCCCGGACTGGCGTAATAGGTGCGCAACAAGTCCAGTTGCATTGCATCAGGGCTGCGTAGTCCTTTGACCATGCCGACGACGACCGGAAAGAACGAGAGGTAGGCACTGATGATCGCCTTTGGCAGCAACCCCTGAATACCCATTGAACCCAGCATGACGATGATCATCGGCGCAAGCGCAAGAATGGGAATTGTCTGACTTGCGATGGCCCAAGGCATAACACTCCTGTCCATCGTGCGGCTGAAAACGATACCCACTGCCAAGGCGATGCCCAGCGTCGTGCCCATCGCAAACCCAAGCAGCGTCGCCGACAACGTGACCCACCCATGATAGACCAGCGACTGCTTTGACGTGATACGCGTACCGACGGTAGTCCGCCATAACTCGCCTATGACTTGCTGCGGCCCGGGCAGACGCGGCCGATCCAAAGTGTAAGTTGCTGACAAGACAGCTGGATTGCGCAGCGCAAGCGCCACGGCGCCCACGTCTTGCCGCGCCGTAGGTGTATCAGGTTGTACTGCGACACCGTCCCGCTGCGCCTGATCCACTGCAAGGTGAATGTTCATTGGCACGACCGCTAGAACCCAAATTCCTAGCAGCACCGCGACGACGGTCAGGATCGGCAGGACATTACGCATCACAGCCACCCGTCCTCACTTTTTTCCAAATGCTCCGAGCGGAGCGTCCGGCCTGGGCATCCGGCGCAATCGTCAGTCATACGAATGCCCCGCACGCAGCCCGTCCCGCACCCGGTGCGCAATGGCGATGAACTCTGCACTATCGCGGATATCCAAGGGACGCTCTTTCGGTAGCGTACTTTCGATCACGTCGGTGATGCGCCCGGGGCGCGGGGACATAACGACGATTCTAGTCGACAGATAAACAGCTTCGGGGATCGAATGCGTAACAAAGCCGATGGTCTTGTCAGTCCGCGCCCACAACTTCAGCAGTTGCTCGTTCAGGTGATCGCGCACGATCTCGTCCAACGCACCAAAGGGCTCGTCCATCAGCAAGATATCCGCATCAAACGCCAGCGCCCGCGCAATACTTGCCCGCTGCTGCATCCCGCCAGAAAGCTGCCAGGGAAACTTCCGCTCGAACCCTGCAAGGTCCACGAGGTCCAACACGCGATTCACGCGCTCCGCCTGCTCGGCTTTCGAAAACCCCATGATTTCTAGGGGCAGCTTCACGTTGCCTCCGATCGTGCGCCAAGGGTAAAGCCCCGCCGCCTGAAAGACATAACCATAGGCGCGGGCCTTCCGCGCCTGCTCCGGCGACATCCCGTTGACGGTCAACGCTCCCCCCGTCGGCGATTCCAACCCCGCAATGCATCGCAGGAACGTCGTTTTGCCGCAGCCCGACGGCCCGATGAAACTTACGAAATCACCCTTGTTGATATCAAGCGTGACGTCTTTCAGGGCGTGAACGGGGCCGTCGTCGGTCTGGAAGGTCAGATCGACGGATTTGGCAGAAATGACTGTCATGCGGCGTTCTTTTTCCCCGGCCGTCGCGGATTTCTCAGCGCCTCACGATAGTCTTTTTGCGAAATGAACGGCCAGACAGGATAATGGCCCGTGGACTCGAATATCCCTGCATTAGACGATTTGTCCTCTCTGACAAATACTGCGCGCAGCCAAGCAGCAACAGCCGACTCGCGTTGCGCGACGGGATCGTTTCCCGGCTGAGAGATCGCAGGCCAAAGATACTTCAGTTCCGTATCGAGAAACATGATCCATCTGATCCACGCTCGTTTGGTATCGGGATGCAACCGATCCTGACCCGTCAAACGATGTTCTTTAAAATCCGAATAATAGGCCCATGCCGTATCCCAGATCGCGGCAATCGCGGGATCAGGGGTGACAGGCATGTTGTTATCAAACTGGTCATTCGTGAGCTGCCCAGACGCAAAGCGGCGCAACAGCATTGCGGCCTCGCTCCGTGCAACCCGGTCCACAATTGAAAGGTCAGGCTTCGGATGCGTTTGAAAAAGTGACACCGTCATTAGACCCCCGTCGCCGGAATGCCCGACCGCTCGACAGGTCGCGGTGCTGTCAGTTCTTTCCATGTCGACAGCGCCTGATTGACCGATCCCTTGGGCTCTCGCGCGACGAATTGGCCATGCCCCGGCTCCGGAATGATCGCGCCGTCGGCAAAGGCGACGCGGCCACGGGTCAGGGTGTAGCGGGGTAAGCCCTTGACCTCTTGCCCCTCGAAAACGTTGTAATCAATGTTTGATTGCTGGTCTCCGGCGGTGATGGTCTTAGATTTTTCCGGATCCCAAACGACCAAATCGGCATCGGACCCAACCAGCACGGCACCCTTGCGGGGGTAGCAATTCAAAATCTTGGCGATGTTGGTGGACGTCACGGCGACAAATTCGTTCGGTGTCAGCCGGCCGGTATTCACACCGTGCGTCCAAAGCATCGGCAAACGATCTTCCAGTCCGCCCGTGCCGTTCGGAATCTTGGTAAAATCACCGAGGCCTGTGCGCTTTTGGTCTGTTGTGAACGCACAATGGTCCGTGGCGACAACCGACAAGCTACCGCTTTGTAGTCCGGCCCAAAGGCTGTCCTGATGTTTTTTGTTACGGAACGGTGGCGACATGACGCGGCGGGCGGCGTGGTCCCAGTCAGTGTCAAAGTATTCGGACTCGTCCAGTGTCAGATGCTGGATCAGCGGTTCGCCCCAGACCCGCTTTCCCTGCATCCGCGCACGGCGGATCGCCTCGTGGGATTCCTCGCAAGAGGTATGAACGACATAAAGCGGCATGCCTGCCATATCGGCAATCATGATGGCCCGGTTCGTGGCCTCGCCCTCGACCTGCGTAGGGCGAGAGTATGCGTGCGCCTCTGGCCCGGTATTGCCTGCGGCCAGCAGCTTGGCGGACAATTCGGCCACCACGTCACCATTTTCGGCGTGAACCATACCAATTCCGCCCAGCTCTGCCAGACGGCTGAACGAGGCAAAAAGCTCGTCATCATTCACCATGAGCGCGCCTTTGTAGGCCATAAAGTGCTTAAAGGTGGTGATACCGCGCTCGATGACCTTTGGCATTTCGTCAAAGACCTGCTTGTCCCACCACGTAACCGCCATGTGAAAACTATAGTCGCAATGCGCGCGGGTCGATTTGTTGTCCCACATCTGAAGTGCGTCCAGCAGGCCCTGACCCGGGCTGGGAAGTGCGAAATCCACCACCATAGTGGTGCCACCTGCCAGCGCCGCCCGAGTACCTGACTCGAAGTCGTCTGCGGAATAGGTGCCCATGAAAGGCATTTCCAGATGCGTATGCGGGTCGATACCGCCCGGCATGATATAGCAACCCGTCGCGTCCAGCACTTCGTCGCCTGTCAGGTCAGGGCCGATCGCGACGATAACGTCGCCATCAATCAGTACGTCCGCCTTGTAGGTCAGATCAGCGGTCACCACTGTCCCGTTCTTGATCACCTTGCTCATATCACGTCTCCTCGTCCGGCCATTATCTGGCCAAAAAAATTCCGGGGGCGGCCCCTTGGCGCCGGGGGCAGCGCCCCTAGCTGACGATCTCCGCCGTTTCGACAACCGCGTGGAACAATACGTCTGCTCCCGCGCCGGCCCATTCCTTGCTGATCTCTTCTGCCTCGTTGTGGCTTAACCCGCCCACGCAGGGACACATGACCATGGCGGTGGGGTACAGTCGATTGATCCAGCAGGCGTCATGGCCAGCGCCAGACACGATGTTCATGTGACTGTAGCCCAAACGTTCAGCCGCGTCGCGGATTGCGGCCACGCAACCTTCGTCGAACGTGACCGGATCGAAGTGGCCGACCGGTTCGATACTGATACCAAGCCCTAAGTCGGCGGCAATCTGGGCTGCCTCGACCTCTAGTTTTTCGCGCATTGAAGTCAGCTTTGCTAAGTCGGGAGAGCGGAAATCGATGGTAAACACGGCCTTCCCAGGGATCACATTACGCGAATTGGGATAGACGTTGGCCTGCCCCACGGCGCCGACCGCGGCGGGTTGGTGATCCATGGCGATGCGGTGTACGGCCTCTGTGATCCGCGCCATGCCAAGGCCTGCGTTGACCCGCATGTTCATTGGCGTCGATCCGGTATGGGCGTCTTTACCGGTCAGCGTGACCTCTAGCCACCACAAGCCCTGCCCGTGGGTGACAACACCGATCTGCTTGCCCTCCGCCTCTAGGATCGGCCCTTGTTCAATGTGCAGTTCGAAAAAGGCGTGCATCTTGCGTTCACCGACACGCTCGTCGCCTTCCCAACCGATGCGGCGCAGTTCGTCGCCAAATTTCTTGCCATCAGCGTCCGTCCGATCTTTAGCCCAATCTTCAGTATGCATGCCCGCAAAGACACCAGAGGCAAGCATCGCGGGGGCAAAGCGTGTGCCTTCTTCGTTCGTCCAGTTGGTGACGACGATGGGGTGCTTGGTCTTGATGTTCATGTCATTCAACGACCGGATCACTTCCAGCCCGCCCAGAACGCCAAGGATGCCATCGTATTTGCCCCCTGTAGGCTGCGTATCCAAATGCGAGCCTACGTAGATGGGCAATGCATCTGGATCGGTGCCTTCTCGACGGGCAAACATGTTGCCCATACTGTCGACACCCATCTTCATCCCGGCCTTGGCGCACCAAGCGGCAAAGAGGTGCCGACCTTCACTATCGGCGTCTGTCAGGGTCTGTCGGTTATTACCGCCTGCAACACCCGGTCCAATTTTGGCCATTTCCATCAGGCTGTCCCACAGCCGATCTGGGTTGATGCGCAGGTTTTCTCCGGGGGCTGCCATCTGTCTCTCCTGTCGCTTCTTGATTTGACCGAACGGTCAAACAAACGCTAACAGAGGGTCAGGGTCAGTCAAGCGTCACGCGCAAAGGCGTAGCAAGTGCATAAAGATTAAGCATCGGCATCAGCACTGACTGGACCATGCCAAGTTTTTCGGCGCAGGATGAAAACATGAACGATGAGCCGCAGTTGACGCGTATTCAAACAAGGAACCGGGCCGCCATCCTTTCGGGTGGGCTTGACGCCTTTTCCATCGCGGGATTTCGCGGTGCCACGTTGGACCAGATCGCCGAAGCAGCAGGTCTGTCGAAACCAAATCTGCTGTATTACTTCCCCTCTAAAGATGCGATCTATACTGCCTTGCTAGAACATCTTCTGGCCACGTGGCTGGACCCGCTTCATGCACTGGATGCCGACGGCGATCCTGTGGAAGAGATCTTGGCTTACGCCCAGCGCAAGCTGGTAATGAGTCGGGATTACCCTCGCGAAAGCCGTCTGTTTGCGAATGAAATCCTTGCAGGCGCACCCCAAATTGGTGCCGTTCTTGCGGGTCCGCTGCGGGAACTGGTGGACGAGAAGGCGGTCGTCATGCGCGGCTGGATGGACGCCGGAAAAATTCGGCGAACAGACCCGCATTACCTGATCTTCTCGATCTGGGCCCTGACTCAGCACTATGCGGATTTCGACGTACAGGTACGGGCCGTCCTTGGGCAAGCCGACCCATTCGAGGGGGCGGGACGATTCATCGATCAACTCTATCGTAGCCTGCTGGACACGGCGCACGACGACCACTTGTAAAGCAACTCTGACAGGTCTACCTGCGCGCTTGCTGCACTCATTTGGGTCACTGCCATGTCCCCTGTCCACGCCGGTTCTGACGGTCGCATTGCGCGACCTGCGTCCACCGCGGCCCTCGCTTTGGGATCGGTCGGAGTTGTTTACGGCGATATTGGGACCAGTCCACTGTACGCCCTGCGCGAAGGCTTGGCCGCTGCCACCCGTGGCAGCCCGGCACAAGCAGGCGACGTGCTGGGGATCGTATCCCTACTGTTGTGGCTGCTGATCTTGATTGCCACATTCAAGTATGTCGTGTTGATCCTGCGGGCGGATAACCGTGGCGAAGGCGGTACGCTTTCGCTGTTAGCGCTGGGGCAAAGGGCTTTGGGGCAAAAGCGGGCTTTGCTGATACTCGGTGTCGTCGGGACATCCCTGTTCTTTGGCGATGCCATCATCACACCGGCAATATCAGTGCTGTCTGCGGTAGAAGGCGTGACGCTGATCGTGCCATCCTTCGGGCCATATGTGATTCCTGTGACAATCGGCATCCTGATTTGCCTGTTCGCCGCGCAGCGGCGGGGCACAGAGGGTATCAGCCGCCTGTTCGGACCAATCATGCTGGCGTGGTTCGCGCTGATGGCCCTGATGGGCCTGCGGCATATTGCCGACGATCCGCACATCTTTGCCGCCTTCAGCCCTGTGCCCGGCATCCAATTCCTTTTCACCCACGGAGCGTCAGCCCTGCCAGTGCTCGGATCCGTTTTTCTTGCGATCACCGGGGCAGAAGCACTGTATGCCGATATGGGCCATTTCGGTCGCAAGCCGATCCGGATCGCTTGGATAGTGGTCGTATTTCCATCGCTTGCACTGTCCTATTTGGGGCAAGGCGCGCTAGTCCTTGCTGACCCAAGCGCAGCACGCGATCCGTTCTTTCTGATGGCCCCAGAATGGGCGCTTCCCGCACTTGTGGCCTTTGCCACCGTTGCCACGGTCATCGCGTCGCAGGCCGTCATTACGGGCGCATTTTCGGTCGCGCATCAAGCGGTGCAACTAGGCCTACTGCCGCGGATGGAGGTGCATCACACCTCTGAAACGCAGCTTGGCCAGATCTATATCCCCCGCATGAACGCTATTCTGCTTTTGTGCGTCGTGGTGCTGGTGCTGGCCTTTGGGTCGTCCACCAACCTTGCCACCGCCTACGGCATCGCCGTCACCGGAGAGATGCTGGTCACGACGATCCTCGCCTTCGTGGTCTATCGCTATCTCTGGAAATGGTCAGTCCCGCTGGCGCTCGCGATGCTGGCCCCATTGGCCGTGATAGAGGTCGGGTTGTTCGCCGCGAACATGACCAAATTCCTTGAAGGCGGCTATCTGCCGATATCTGTAGCGGCGCTGCTGATCATTGTCATGCTGACATGGGTCCGCGGCAACCGGATCGTGCAGGCAAAGTCGCGTGCGGAATCGGTGCCACTAAGCACGCTGATTTCCTCGATAGAGGGGTCAGATAACCTGCGCTATGTTAAAGGCACAGCGATGTTCCTCACTGCTGAACCGATTGTGGCACCCCCTGCCCTTTTGCATAATCTTAAGCATAATCAGGTTTTGCATGAACGAAACTACATCGTCACGGTGACGACGTCGAACGCGCCCCATGTGGCCCCGGCCGACATGGTGATGACAGAGGCGCTGACCGACGGCTTTACCCGTGTTTTCGTGACCTTCGGCTACATGGATGATCCGAACGTGCCGCGTGCCCTGATTATGGCCCGCAAACTGGGTGTGAAATTCGAAATCATGACCACATCGTTCTTCATCAACCGGCGCAGCTTTAAGATCGCTGAAAACGGCGCGATGCCGGGATGGCAGCAGCGGCTGTATACGGCCATGACCAAGACGGCCAGCAATGCACCTGCATATTATCACTTGCCACCCAACAGGGTCATCGAATTGGGGCAGCAGATCGTCATCTGACCGGGTGTCGCAGGAACCTCTGCCCGTGTGAGGGGTTTTTCCCGCAACACATGCAGGAGCGACCCCGATGACCTATACGCTGACACTCCAATCCATCTCTCCCGTGACCCACGATAGCTGGCACTTAATTTTCGATAAGCCTGCGGGTTTTGAATTTGTGCCCGGTCAGGCCACACATATGGCCCTAGACAAGGACGGTTGGCGCGAAGAGGACCGCCCCTTTACCATGACATCTGACCCCGACGCGCAGGTCGTGGAATTCGTCATCAAGTCCTATCCAGACCATGACGGCGTGACCGAACAAATCGCCAAAATGAAGGTAGGCGATAAAGTGATTGCTGAAGAGCCGGCAGGGGCAATCACAGACCACGGCGCGGGCGTTTTTCTGGCTGCCGGGGCAGGAATTACGCCGTTCATTGCGATCCTCGACAAACACGCCCGCGAGGATATCAGCGGGGATCGCCTACTTTTTGCGAACAAGACAGACGCCGACATCATCCTGAAGGACAAATGGGACGCGATGGACTGCGTGCAGTCGACGTATATCATCAGCGACCAGCCCGACACGGAACACGAAAAAGGTAAGTTGGATAAAAAGATGTTGCAGGACTTGCTGCGCGATCTGGATACGACATTTTACATTTGCGGTCCCGGTGCCTTCGTCGATGCAATGCGTGATGTCCTGACAGAACTAAGTGTGCCGAAATCCCAGATGATCATCGAAAATGGATGGTGATTTTTACTGAGGTCTAACCCTGTGTCGGCAGATTTGAAGCATGCTGATTATCCAGCGTTAGACGGACCGGAATACCGTCGGGGGGGCGCCAAAGGGATTTGCGGCTAATGCACAACGTGACAGCGCAACTTCGTCCGTCGCCTCGTTCGGTAGATCGGTTCAAGTCAAGCAGACGATGCTAAATGGCACTAAGTACCATGCCTTTTTACGCCCCAAGAATCCTCTCTGGAAGATCTTTGGGGCGCTGGCGTCACTCTGCGGCAACGGCACCCGGATTGTTTGGATGTGTCGTCCAGTTGGCATAGTCTTTTTGCACAACCTTCCCGGTGCGCGGGTCCGTTGTGCCGGGGGCCATCGCTTCCATCGTGATGCAATCTTCTACTGGGCAAACATCGACACAAAGGTTGCAAGCCACGCATTCGGCGTCGATCACCGTGAAGGTTCGGTCAGCTGACATCGCGATGGCCTGGTGCGATGTATCTTCACAAGCGGCATAGCACCGTCCGCAAGAGATGCAGGCGTCTTGATCAATCTTAGCTTTCGCGACGTAATTTAGGTTCAGGTACTGCCAATCGGTGACGTTCGGTACGGCCTTGCCAATGAAATCAGCGGTCGAGGTATAGCCTTTTTCGTCCATCCACTGGGATAGACCCGATTTCATCTCTGCCACCACCTTAAAGCCGTAGGTCATCGCGGCGGTGCAAACCTGCACATTACCGCAACCCAAGGCCATGAATTCTGCCGCATCGCGCCACGTCGTGACCCCGCCGATGCCAGAAATTGGCATGCCGCGGGTGCCGGGGTCGCGAGCAATTTCAGCGACCATGTTCATGGCGATAGGCTTCACCGCTGGGCCGCAATAGCCACCATGCGTGCCTTTACCATCGATCATCGGCTCTGGCGACATGGCGTCCAAATTGACGGAGGTGATCGAGTTGATCGTGTTGATCAGGCTAACCGCATCCGCACCGCCATTCTTCGCGGCATGTGCAGGCTTACGCACGTCGGTGATGTTGGGCGTCAACTTTACGATCACCGGGCGATCATAATATGTCTTGCACCAGCGAGTGACCATTTCGATGTATTCGGGCACCTGCCCTACAGCACTACCCATACCACGTTCGGCCATACCGTGCGGACACCCGAAGTTCAGCTCAATTCCGTCAGCGTTGGTTTCCATGACGCGTGGAAGAATATCCTTCCAAGCCTGCTCTTCACACGGGACCATCAGGGACACGATCAGGGCACGGTCGGGGTAGTCGGCCTTGACCCGGGCGATTTCCTCTAGGTTTACCTCTAGCGGGCGGTCGGTGATCAGTTCGATGTTATTCAGGCCCAACAGACGGCGGTCGGCGCCGTAGATCGCGCCGTAGCGCGGGCCGTTCACGTTGACGACGGGCGGGCCTTCGGACCCTAGCGTCTTCCAGACAACACCGCCCCAGCCCGCCTCATAGGCGCGGCGGACATTGTATTCCTTGTCAGTTGGCGGCGCCGAAGCGAGCCAGAAGGGATTGGGGCTTTTGATGCCCAGAAAGTCGGTGGTCAGATCGGCCATGTTGTCCTCCTTAGCGCGGCGTCAGCCCGCGTTGGTCTGATGATCCGGGCAGTGATACGCCGTGCGTCCGCCCACTTTTAATGTGGTGATGGTGCCGCCACATCGCGGGCAGGCTGCCCCTTTGGTGCGGTTGTGAATGAGCCAATCGTGGGGCAAATGGCTGTAGTCCGCATTCTTGGACGTGACGTATCCCATGATGTCTTGGATCGCGCGGCGCAGATGGGCGACCCGGTCGGCGGACAGTTCGTTGGCCTTTGCAGTCGGCATGATGCCCGTGCAATACAGCGCCTCGTCCGACCATAAGTTGCCGACACCAGCCAGTTTGGACTGGTCCAGCAGCGCGGATTTCACCGCCCCACGAGTGCTGCCAACAGCTTGCGCAAACGCGTTGTCACCGATTTCCATCGCGTCTGGGCCAAGCCCCTTTGCTGCGATGAACTCGTCCACATCTTCGACCAGTTTTACGTGGCCAAACTTGCGCGGGTCGCGAAAGGCCAGACGGCGCTCTCCCTCGAACACAACGGTCAGGCGGGCGTAGTCAGGTGGGGTGTCGCCGTCGTCGTAGACCCGAAGTGACCCGGACATTCCAAGGTGGATATGCAACCAAGGACCATCCTTGGACCCAGCAAAGATATACTTACCGTGCCGCCGGGTCTGGCTGAACTGCGTGCCGACGAAACGATTCCGCTCTGCTTCGGACGGAAGGTCGACATGTTTCACCTCGCCCAAAGCAAAGCCTTGGATCGTCCGGTGCAGACAATTATCCGCGATCCGCTGCCGAGCGGCGTCAGCTTCGGGCAATTCAGGCACCGGTCAGTACCGCATGGATATCTAGCGCCGCGTCACGCCCCTGTGCGACGGCGGTGACGGTCAGGTCATCGCCACCCAAGGCACAGTCACCACCAGCCCAAACACCATCGCGGGTGGTGCGACCAGCACCGGTCACCTTGATCTTGCGGCCCTCGACAGTCAGGCCACCATCCGTGGTCAAGGTCTGACCAATGGCACGAAACACCTGATCAGCAGACAGCGTCATCGTCTCTCCGGTGCCGCGCAGTCCGGTACCATCGTCGGATGTGTATTCAAGATCAATCGCATCGGCGTGAACGGCATGTGGCTTTACGTTGAACAGGATACGTACGCCATGACTGGCGGCAAGGTCCTGTTCGTAGCGGCTGGCCCCCATCGCCTCGCGCCCACGGCGATAGGCGATCGTGACGCTTTCGGCGCCAAGCAGTTTCGATTGCACAGCCGCATCCACCGCCGTCATGCCACCGCCAATAACGACGACGTTGCGACCCACGGGCAGCGCGGACAGATCAGTGCTTTGGCGCAGTTCGGCAATAAAGCTGACGGCATCGCGGACACCATCGTGGTCGTCGCCATCGATACCCAAGGCATTTACCCCACCAAGGCCAACGCCAAGGAACACAGCGTCGAATTCGTCCGACAGCGTATCAAGGCTTAATTCGCCGCCCAGCACCTTACCGGCGTCCAGCGTAATACCACCGATTCCCAGCAGCCACGCGACCTCTCGCTGTGCAAATCCATCGGTCGATTTGTAAGCCGCGATGCCGTATTCGTTTAGGCCACCAGCCTTGGGTCGGGCATCGTACAGCGTGACAGCGTGTCCAAGCATGGCCAGACGGTGGGCACAGGACAGACCGGCAGGACCAGCACCGACAACGGCCACGCGCTTGCCAGTCTCAGCAGCGCGCGTAAAGGGATGGCCTTGACGGGTCAGCACGGTGTCAGTGGCGTAGCGTTGAAGACGGCCGATCTCTACCGGCTTGCCTTCTGCCGCTTCGCGCACGCAGGCACCTTCGCACAGGTCCTCTGTCGGGCAAACGCGGGCGCACATACCGCCAAGGATATTAGATTCAAGGATCGTGCGCGCCGCCGCTTCTGGCGTGCCAGTACTGATTTGGCGAATGAATAGTGGGATGTCGATCCCCGTGGGGCATGCTGTCATGCAGGGTGCATCATAGCAAAAATAGCATCGATCAGCGGCGACATGCGCCTCGTGCCGATCCAGTGGGGCGTGCAGGTCAGCAAAGCCGGCGGTCAGCAGATCAGCGCTGAGGCGGCCAGCAACGATGCCGGGGGCGGTAGGAGATGTCATGGGCAACCTCGGTCAGTTGATGTGACCCAAGCTTGGCACAGGTTCATTTTTTATCAAACGGTAAATTTTAGGCGAAATGTAAACTGCTGCGGATGGTCTTTCCCAAACCCGGGAAAGGCGGTAGCACGACGCAACCGCCGAAAAGGACCTATTTCCGATGTTCACCGCCACCCTAATCGCGAAACCTGACACGCTTGACGCCACATTGGTTGAGAACTTGCGCAACGCTTGGGGCGGAGGTGAGGCCCTTTGGCTGTCGCACGCAGAGGCAGCTGAATTCACGATGCCCGTGCCGCCCGATAACCTGTGGGCGGTCTGGGATGACATGCAGACGCTTGGCATCGATCTGGTACTGCAGCCCAGCGCAGGCCGCCGCAAGAAAATGCTGCTGGCCGATATGGATAGCACGATGATCCGTCAGGAATGCATCGACGAACTCGCCGCCGCGGCAGGTGTGGGCGAGCGGGTTGCCACGATTACCGCAAAGGCGATGAACGGTGAACTGGATTTCGAGGGAGCGCTGATCGAACGGGTCGGTCTGCTAAAAGGCTTGCCCGAAAGCATCATCCAACATGTTCTGGATACCCGCATCACGCTGATGCCCGGTGGATACGAGCTGGTGCAGACGATGAAGGCCCATGATGGTTTTGCGGCCCTCGTGTCTGGCGGATTCACCGCCTTTACCGCGCGGATTGCGGCGGCTCTTGGGTTTGACGAAAACCGTGCAAATAAGTTGTTGGTTACAGACGGCCGCCTGACTGGCGATGTGGGCAAGCCGATCCTTGGACGGCAGGCGAAGGTCGACGCCCTGCAAGAAATCACTGCGCGGTTGGGCATTTCCGAGTCGGATGTCATCGCCGTGGGTGATGGCGCGAATGATCTGGGGATGTTGGGTCGGGCGGGGACAGGCGTCGCGCTGCATGCGAAACCAAGTGTGCAAAAGGAATGTGAAGTGCGGATCAACCACGGTGATCTGACGGCGCTGTTGTTTATCCAAGGCTACGCCCGCACGGATTTCATGACCTAATATGTTCGAGGTCGCGAACGACGTACTCGTCATGCTTATGCTGGCCGCCTTCGTGGCGGGGATTGTGGATTCGATTGCAGGCGGCGGTGGTCTGATCACCCTGCCAGTGCTGGTGTTGGCCGGTGCACCCCCCGTCACGGCAATCGCAACGAACAAGGTCCAAGGCGTCTTTGGCGCCGGGATGGCGGCGATCAATTATGCGCGCGGTGGTCATGTCGACCTGCGCAAGCAGGTGAAACCGGCAATTCTTGCCTTCGTGGCGGCAGTCGCGGGGGCTTTGTTGACCTCTCACCTGCCGACGGATGTGATCCGTTTAGGTTTACCGGTTTTGCTGATCGGGATCGCGCTGTTCTTTGCCTTAAAGCCCGGACTGAATGACGTAGATCGTGCACAACGTATCGCGCCGGGCGTCTTCGCGCTGACCGTTGTTCCGCTAGTTGCGTTTTACGACGGGTTGATCGGGCCGGGCGCCGGGGCGTTCTATATGCTAGGATTTGTGGCGCTGGCGGGCTACGGCGTTTTGCGGGCAACAGCGCACACCAAGTTATTGAATTTTGCGTCTAACCTTGGCGGTATCGCCACCTATGCGCTGGTAGCCAACCCGTGGTGGGGGGTCGGATTGGCCATGGGCGCGGCCCAGATCGCGGGGGCGTGGGTCGGATCGAAACTCGCCATGCGGGTGGGCGCGCGCCTGATCAAGCCGGTGCTGGTCACAGCCGCGACCGCGCTTGCGGTGCGGCTGCTTTGGCAAATGTCGGCTTAGGCTTCTTCAGTCGGACCGCCGGCCTCTTTCCAGTCGGGCACGCCGCCGACGTTGGTGACATCGGTGTAACCCATGTCCTTCATCGTCTTGCCAGCCAATGCGGCCTGACCGCCGGCGCCACAGACCAGGTAGTACTTGCCGTCGAGCGTTAGAAATTCCTTGTGGTATGGCGATGCAGGATCCGCTGCAAATTCCATAAAGCCGCGCGGGACGCGCTTGGCACCCTTGATGGTACCAGTTTTGGCAATATCAGCTGAATCGCGTACGTCGATCCAGATGCCGTCGTCCGCACCGTGGCGTTGTATTGCCTCTTCGGTCGGCAGGCGGGTGATAACGGCGTTAGCGCCTTCCAAAAAATCTTTTGCAGTTTTCATCGCTGATGTCCTTCATTGCGTTCGTGTGTGATCTAGCGCGTTGCTACAGGCGTCAAATGTCAAAAAAATGCCCGGGCAAGAGGCCCGGGCAAGTCCAACAGGGAGGGTGTCACATAACCCGGTGACGCGGGATTCTGATGACGTAACAACATGAAACCAGTTCTGGTTCCATTGATCTATGCGACTAATCGGTACCCGCCCTGTTCCGTCACTAACAAACGCGCGTTCGAGGGGTCGGGCTCAATTTTTTGGCGTAAGCGATAGATGTGAGTTTCCAGCGTGTGGGTGGTGACACCAGCGTTGTATCCCCACACCTCGTGCAGCAACACATCACGAGCGACCACACCGTCAGAGGCGCGGTAGAGGTACTTTAGAATGTTGGTTTCTTTTTCCGTGAGGCGAACTTTTTTGTCATCCTCGGTCACCAACATCTTTTGCGCCGGGCGGAAAGTATACGGCCCAAGTTGAAAGACAGCGTCTTCGGACTGTTCATGCGTGCGAAGCTGGCTGCGGATGCGGGCCAGTAGAACAGGGAATTTGAAAGGCTTGCTGACGTAATCGTTGGCACCGGCATCCAGACCATAGATCGTGTCGGCGTCGCTGTCCTGTGCGGTCAACATGACGATTGGGCACTTTATGCCCTGTTTGCGCATTAGGCGGCACAGTTCGCGACCATCTGCATCGGGCAAACCGACGTCGAGGATGATCAGGTCGTAAAGTTGCTCTTTCGCCTTGATCATCGCGGTTGCGCCATCGTCGGCTTCGAAAACATCGAAATCTTCGGTCATTAACAACTGTTCGCCCAGCGCTTCGCGCAGGTCGTCGTCGTCGTCAACAAGCAGTATTTTCTTCAATTGGGCCATGACAACCTCCAGAACTCTTTGACATCAGATGTGATGCACTCACGTGTTCAACAAGTTGTGCTGCAAAAGGTTCACACGGACGTGTGATTTCCTATACAAATGTTTCATTTGCCGCAGACAGCGCCTAAGTCGGTCTGACGATTGAAAAGGCCAGACCTCATGGGGTTCGCACCAGATAGTACCGAAAGACTGGCTCGCGCGCGAGCTGACCTGCGTATGGGCGTACCCGTGGTCGTAGCGCGGGCCGGTGTGATGCTGGCGGCAGAAACATTGAACCCGGATCGATTGGCAGGCCTGCGCGATCTAGGGGCCGCCGTGGCAATCACGGGATGGCGGGCGCGGACGCTAAAGGTCGCAGCCTATGACGGTGATATTGCCCGCATCTTGATTCCCCGTGATGCTGGCGCTGCGTGGGTGCAAGCGCTTGCCGACCCGGCTGATGACCTGCGCAGCCCGATGAAGGGCCCATTGAAGGCGATGCGCGATAGTTCCGCCGATCTGGGGCGCGCCGCAGTAGCGTTGTGTAAATCCGCGCGCCTTTTGCCTGCCGCCGTCATTGCCCCCCTTAGCGATCCCGAAGCCTTTGCCGCGCAGCATAGCTTGACCGTTATCAACGGTGATGCCGCCCGCGCGACGGACCTGTCCCCCTTGCACGGCGTCGTCAGCGCTCGCCTGCCTATGTCCGTGTCAGAAGCCGGGCGTCTGCATGTTTTTCGTCCAGAAGATGGCGGAGAGGAACACTACGCCGTCGAGATTGGCCAGCCTGATCGCGCGCTTCCTGTATTAGCGCGGTTGCACTCTGCCTGTTTTACTGGCGACTTACTTGGCAGCCTAAAGTGCGATTGCGGGCCGCAACTACGGGCAGCACTTGGCCAGATGGGGGCTGAGGGGCATGGCGTGTTACTTTACCTGAACCAAGAGGGACGCGGGATTGGCCTTGCCAATAAAATGCGCGCCTACGCCCTACAGGATCAGGGGTTCGATACGGTCGAGGCGAACCACCGCCTAGGTTTTGACGATGACGAGCGTGACTTTCGCATCGGCGCCACAATCCTGCGACAGCTTGGTTTTGGCGCAGTGCGCCTTCTGACGAACAACCCCGCCAAGATAGCCAGAATGGAGGCGTCGGGTATTTCTGTCATAGAGCGTGTTTCGCTAAAAGTCGGCGAAAACGCCCATAACCATGCCTATTTGGCGACAAAAGCGGCAAAGTCGGGCCACTTACTATAAAAGTGAGGGCTTACGGATTCGCCGTCAGGTCGATCAAAGCCGCCTGAAAATCCGGCCCGACGTTCACAGGGATTGCTAACGAGTGTAGACGTTCCACCTGTAACATATCGGCTGTATCGGCGCCTTTTCCGGGCGCGCGCAGGATCACCCGTGCGATCCGCCCCGGATGGCGCACAGCCGCATCGGCATAAATCTTGGCGTCGTGCTGCCCAGTATCGCCAATCAGAACAACGGGCAAATCTGGATGTGCGGTCAGAATTCGGTCAATGGCGCTACCCTTGTGATCGTCATGGCGACCCGTGATGAACTGATCCTTCCCGAAACCATAATCGCGCAAGAACTTTGGCGCGTCCGGCAG
Organism: Loktanella sp.; assembly: GCA_024635625.1. GTDB lineage: Bacteria > Pseudomonadota > Alphaproteobacteria > Rhodobacterales > Rhodobacteraceae > Loktanella. The sequence goes on from JAGXIQ010000112.1 coordinate 18,896, forward strand.
ACCAGCCTTGGCAAAGACATCGTCCAAAAATCCGTGAAAATTCCAAGGCGAAGAGCTGACGAAATAGATCGGATTGCGCGCGCTCTGCCCCAGTAAACGCATCAGCAAGACGGCATCGTCAAAGACCTCTCTGCTTTCGACGCTACCGGTGAAAGATGTCCAGAGGTTGCGCACAGTGGACCATGCGCCAGTGTGCATCATAGTGTCGTCAATGTCTGACACGACAACGTATTGCGCATCATGCCGCGCCACCATCACCGGACAGATCGCACTGGACCCAGGTATCGATACTGCGACATTGACCCAGCCGACCTGCCCGTTGTGCGGTAGCAGCAGAGTGAAATATCCCTCTGCATCGGTCACGGCAGAGCATGCACCACTCGTCACTGTAACGTCCGCCACTTCGTGCGTCGCAAACAAGCGCATCATCTGACGTGCATTGGCCAACTTACTACGGCCCTTGATCTTTTCGACGTCTCGCGCAGCCAGCACCCGCCCTCGCGCGACAAGATGATCGGGGGTCGCATAGCCATGATACGGCTCAATCGTCAGCCGTTCCAGATTGCCCTGAAAGAATACCCGCTCTGCCGCGACCTCGACGATCGCAGCAGCGCGCATCAGACTGTGGCGAGCGCCCATTAGCTACCAAGGCTCACACGCAAAACCTGACCGGGATCACTATCAATCAAAATAAGCAGGTCGCCATCGGCCAAGACCTCTACATCGCGGACGCGGCCCACATCCTGCAGCAGGCGCTCCTCTCCGGTCACGCGTTCGCCTTCCAGTTCCAAGCGGGTCAACGATCCCGGGTTCAGGCCCGCAATCAACAGACAACCTTGCCAGTCGGCGTAATCGCCGTTGTAGAATGCCATGCCACCAGGCGCGATGACGGGATCCCAGTAATAGACCGGCTGCTCCATCCCATCTTGGGCGGCCGCTCCCGATCCGACGGGACTGCCGTTGTAGTTCACGCCATAGGAAATGACGGGCCAACCATAGTTTTTGCCAGCTTGGGGATGGTTCAGCTCGTCTCCGCCTGCGGGCCCATGTTCCATCGTCCAAAGCGTGCCATCAGGTCCCAGCGTTGCCCCCTGCACATTGCGATGCCCGTAGGACCAAATGCTGTCGACACCATCGCGCCCAACGAAGGGATTATCTTCTGGCACAGTGCCGTCAGCATTCAGACGGATCGTTTTGCCGTACGTCGTGTCTACGTCCTGCGCCAATTTGCGATTGGCCTCGGTAAAGTGTTCTCCGGTAGTGATGAAAACCTTGCCATCGGGCGTAGGGACGACGCGGCTTCCGTAATGGGCATAGGTATCTGCGGGCGGGTCCTGCACGAAGATATCCAGCACATCCGTCAAGGTATCGCCATTCAGCACTGCCCGGGCGGCAGCCGTAACAGTGCCGCCATCAACGCTCTTGGCATAGGTCAAGTATATTACGTTGCTGGTGGCAAAATCTGGTGCGATTGCCACATCCAGCAACCCGCCTTGTTGCTGCGCATCGACTGCGGGCACACCGCCGATGGGGTCAGACAAACTACCATCTGCAGCAATCCTGCGCAGCGTGCCCGACCGTTCCGTCACAAGGAAAGTGCCATCCGGCAATGCGGCGATGCCCCAAGGGTTTGCCAATCCATCGGCGAAGGTAGAAACCGAAACAGATGTCGGCGGCAGCGCCGGCGCGCGGGTCTGGTTTTCAAATGCTGGCTGAAAATTGGCGTTTCTGGTCCCTCGTTCGACCTGCGCGCATGCGAGTCCGGGAATCAGGGCAAGGATGGCTGCGGTGCGCATGGGGTGTCCTCCATCAGGCGTGTCATAGCCCATGCCGCGGCGTCGGCCACGGCATGGTCGGCGTCTGTCATCAGAGGACGCAACACATCAGCCAAGCCACGGTTCCCACTATTGCCGATGGCGTAACATACATTTCGAACGAACCGGTCACGCCCGATCCGCTTGATCGGGCTGCCAGAAAACCGTGCGCGGAAAGCGGCGTCATCCAGAATCGCAAGTTCTGCCAAAGGTGGCGCCCGCAGATCGTCACGTGCTGCCAACCGTACATCACGTCCCTGAACCGCGAACTTATTCCACGGACAGACCGCCAAACAATCGTCGCAGCCGTAAATGCGATTACCCATCAGGCCGCGCAGATCAGGATCGATCGGCCCCTTGTGTTCGATCGTAAGATAGGAGATGCACCGCCGCGCATCAATTTGATAAGGCGCGGGAAAGGCCTGTGTCGGACAGATATCCAGACAGGCGGTACAAGATCCGCAATGTTCGGCCTCTGCATGATCCGGCTCTAGATCCACGGTGGTAAAAATTGCACCCAAGAACACCCAGTTCCCCAGATCACGGGCCAGCAGATTGGTATGCTTGCCTTGCCAACCTAATCCTGCTGCCTGCGCCAGCGGCTTTTCCATCACCGGTGCAGTGTCGACGAAGACCTTAATCTCTGCCCCCGGCACCCGGTCGATCAACCACCGGCCCACAAGCTTGAGCCGCTTTTTGACAACATCGTGATAATCGCGTCCCTGCGCGTAGACAGAAATCGCCGCCCGGTCCCGCTGTTCCAACACTGCCAATGGATCAACGTCAGGTGCATAGTTTTCCGCTAGCATGATGACGGACCGCGCTTCAGGCCATAGCGCAGTGGGATCGCCTCGCCAATTCATGCGCTCTGCCATCCAACCCATCTGCCCGTGCCGTTCCGCCTCGACGAATGCAGCCAAGCGCCCCGCCGTCTCGGGAACGGCACCCGGCCGACACACACCGACCTTCGCAAATCCGGAATCGAGCGCAAAGGCACACAAATCTGCCTTCACTCCCATTTTTTGTCCAACCTAAAATATGTCCATGGCGTCGGAAATGCGACGAGGGCAAAGCTCACAGAAAGAATTGGGTAGGCTGGCCCACCCTTCACTAAATCAAAAATCAAGGTTCGCATAATGCGATGGCGGCAAGAAACCCGACACCTGATCGGCCAGCAGTGACCGGAACGCTGGCCGCGATTTGATCTTCGCGTACCAGTCTTTCACGACCTCTGACCGGTTCCAGTCCACGTCAGAGATGTAGTCTAGACAAGACAACTGCGCCGCCGCCGCAAAATCCGCCAGCGTCATCTCGTTACCAGCCAGCCAGCGACGGTGTTCGAGTAGATGAGTCATATAATCGATGTGAAAGCGCATCGCGCGACTACCAGCTTTGACGTTGGTGCTGTCCGGATATCCGGTCCCCATCACCTTGCGAAAGACGCGTTCGCCCAGCAATTTTTGCGTACAATCGCCATAAAACTTGTCGTCGAACCAGCCGATCAGACGCCGCACCTCAAAACGCCCGTCGGCGTCGCGCGGCATAAGGGGCGGATTAGGGTTCGTCTCTTCGAGATATTCGCAGATCGCGGCACTCTCGCTCATCAGCTTGTTGCCGAGTCGTAGGACAGGAACCTTGCCCGCAGGGTTGCGGCGCAGGAAATCGCTATCTTGTTCCCAGTACCGCTCCTCGATCAGTTCGACCTCGATACGCTTCTCGGCAAGGCTCAGGCGAACCTTGCGGGAAAAGGGGGACAGTGGAAAATGATAGAGGCGGTTCATGGATCAGCTCGCGAAACAGGAATACCCCTCCATGCCGCACCTTGGGCCTGCATTCAACTCTCGAAACATGCAGCGCGCCCATCAGCCCGGATCGTAGCAGCCCCGTCGAGGATCGAAGCCGACCGCCGACGCTGTGCATCTGTGGGCCTCGCGGCATCGCGGCCCTTCGGATCGGGCAGGACCATCGCCAGACGAGCGGCCTGCACAGGCGTCAAATCTGCCGCATCAACGCCAAAATAGCTTTGCGCCGCCGCTTGCACGCCAAAGACGCCCCGGTCAAATTCGGCCACGTTCAAGTAAAGCTCTAAAATCCGTCGCTTGCTCCACAGCGCCTCTGTCAGCGGGGTCCAGACCGCCTCTAGCGCCTTGCGGGTCCAGTTGCGCCCCTGCCAAAGGAATACGTTCTTAACCACTTGTTGAGAGATAGTAGAAGCGCCGCGATCACCGCCCGCTGCCAAGGCCGCCCGGATCGCGGTCACGTCCAGCCCCCAATGCAGGCAAAAGTTCGCGTCTTCGGCCGCAACAACAGACCGTACCATCACCGGAGAAACGGCCTCGATCGAGACCCAATCCTGCGCGACGCCACCGATGCGACGACCTTCAGCAAACATGTAAGGCGTCGTTGGCGGGTTTATAATCTTGTAAAGCAACGTCACCATCAGGACGGCCGCGATCAAACCTAAAAGGGCTCGAAAGGCCCAGCGCCGCACACGGCGACCAAGGGACTGAACAGCGCGGGTCGGGGCGTCTGTCATCTTGCGAGATTTACGGGGTTTTGCCATGGGCCCATAAGTCACGGCCCCTACCCTGCGGTCAAGATTGCAGAGACAAAAACACCCCGCCGCAAGTTATGCGACGGGGTGCGACTAGCGGCATGCCCAAGGGGCCTATTCTGCCGGGATCGCCTGTTCCTCATGGCTCAACGGGGCCTTAAGGTGGATCAGCATTTCATTCGGGCAGACCTGCAGAAAGTTCGCCTTCTCGATATCCCAGTGCTGCAATATCTCGGTCGCCTTGCGGCTGGCAGTTTCGAGTGCATGCCGTTCGATCAGGCTTTTCAATTGATGTTCCCAGTGATCGACAGTGACCGGGCAGGTCACCAGCGTTTCGGGGTTGATCAACTCAGCAGAAATGCCATCAGGATCGTAAAGATAAGCCATCCCACCGGTCATACCAGCGCCAAAGTTTGCGCCGATGGACCCGAGGATCACCGCAACACCGCCCGTCATGTATTCACAACCATTGGTGCCGCAGCCTTCGATCACCACATGCGCACCAGAGTTGCGCACAGCAAATCGTTCGCCCGCACGCCCCGAGGCAAAGAGGAAACCCTTTGTCGCGCCATAAAGCACGGTATTGCCGATAATAGTATTTTCGGACGCGACCAGTGGGCTTTGCATCTGGGGACGCACCACGATGGTACCGCCCGACAGGCCTTTACCCACGTAATCGTTGGCATCGCCAGACACTTCCAGCTTTAGCCCGTGGACAAGGAAGGCACCCAAGGATTGACCGGCAGAACCGCGCAATTTCACCGTCAGGTGATCGTCCTGCAGGTCGTTATTCATGCCGAACCGCTGGACGATATGGCTGGATGTGCGGGTACCCACGGTGCGCAGCGTGTTCTGCACCGCATATTCCAGTTGCATCTTTTCGCCATCCTTCAGGAAACGTTCAGCATCCTTTACGATTTCAACGTCGAGCGTATCCAGTACCACGTTGCGCGGCTGGTGGCGATCATACTTGATCTTGGATGCGCCATCGACGGTGATCAGCAGTGGGTTCAGGTCAAGATCGTCCAAGTGCGCAGAACCACGCGAAACCTGCGTCAGCAAATCAGCCCGACCGATGACTTCTTGTATCGACCGCGCACCGATGGACGCGAGTATTTCACGCACTTCCGTCGCATAGAAGGTGATCAGGTTCACAACCTTGTCGGCATTGCCCACAAACTTTTCACGCAGTGCAGGGTCTTGGGTACAAACGCCCACCGGGCAGGTGTTCGACTGACACTGGCGGACCATGATGCAGCCCATCGCGATCAGGGCGGCTGTACCGATGCCGTATTCCTCGGCCCCCATCATCGCGGCCATGACGATGTCACGACCCGTACGCAGGCCGCCATCCGTCCGCAACGTGATGCGTTCGCGCAGATTGTTCATCGCCAGGACCTGATGCGCCTCGGTCAGCCCCATTTCCCACGGCAGACCTGCATACTTGATGCTCGTCGCCGGGGACGCCCCTGTACCGCCGTTGTGGCCAGAGATCAGGATCACGTCAGCCTTGGCCTTTGCAACACCAGCCGCAATCGTTCCGACCCCACTGGACGCCACCAGCTTGACCGTCACCTTGCAGCGCGGGTTGATCTGCTTGAGGTCGTAGATCAGCTGCGCGAGGTCTTCGATGGAATAGATGTCGTGGTGCGGCGGGGGGGAAATCAGCGTGACTCCCTTCGTCGAGTGCCGGAGGCGCGCGATCAGATCAGTGACCTTCATACCGGGAAGTTGGCCTCCTTCGCCGGGCTTAGCACCCTGCGCGACTTTGATTTCCAACTCTTCGCAGGCGTTCAGATATTCCGCCGTCACACCAAAACGACCGGATGCAACCTGCTTGATCTTGGCCGACGGGTTGTCGCCGTTGGCCTCTGGCAAGAAGTGCGCTGGGTCTTCGCCGCCCTCGCCACTGTCGGATTTCGCACCGATGCGATTCATGGCGACGTTCAGAGTCTTGTGCGCCTCTGGCGACAGCGCCCCCAAAGACATGCCGGGCGTCACAAAGCGCTTGCGGATCGCGGTGATGCTTTCGACTTCTTCGATTGGGATCGGCTTGCCCATCGGCTTGATCGCCAGAAGATCGCGCAGATGGATCGGCGGGTTCGACTGCATCGCCTTGGAAAACTGCTGCCACATCGCATAGGACGACTTTGCACAGGCAGCTTGCAGCATGTGCATCGTCTGCGCTTCCCAAGCATGCTTTTCGCCTGACCGCCGTGCTTTGTAGAAGCCGCCGATAGGCAGGACTTGATCGGTCTGCCGCCAACCATGGGCGTGGACCTCTTCCAGTTTCGCTTGGATGCCGTTGATACCGATGCCCGAAATACGCGACTGCATTCCGGGGAAGTATTCTGCAACCATGGCGCGGGACAAGCCAACAGCCTCGAAGTTCAGACCGCCGCGATAGGACGACAAAACAGAGATACCCATTTTCGACATGATCTTAAGCAGACCCGCATCGATAGCGGCACGGTAGCGGCCTACAGCTTCGGTCAGGGTGCCATCAACTAGACCACGGTTAACGCGATCGGCGATGCTGTCCTGCGCAAGATAGGCGTTCACAGTCGTCGCACCACAACCAATCAGCACCGCAAAGTAGTGCGGGTCAATACATTCGGCAGAGCGTACATTGACGGAACAGAATGTCCGCAACCCATTGCGCGTTAAGCCGGAATGCACGGCGCTGGTGGCCAATATCATCGGCATTGAGACGCGGGCTTCGGACTGGTGCTGATCCGTCAGCACGAGGTGACCAGCACCTGATCGGACGGCATCTTCTGCCTCTGACCGGATACGTTCCAGTGCGTGGGCCAGCGCATGTTCGCCGGGTTCAAACGTGCAGTCGATAATCGCGACGCTATCACCAAAATGCTTAACCATTTCCTCAAACTCGGCGTTCGCGACAAAAGGACTATCCAGCACGAGGATTTCAGTCTGGCTGCTGTCTTCATCCAGCACGTTCTTAAGATTGCCGAAACGGGTCTTTAGCGACATCACCCGGCTTTCGCGAAGCGAGTCGATTGGCGGGTTCGTAACCTGAGAAAAGTTCTGGCGGAAGAAGTGCGACAAGGGCCGAAACGTCGTCGACAACACTGCAGATGGCGTATCGTCGCCCATAGAGGCGATCATTTCTTTGCCGTCCTCGGCCATTGGCGCAAGGACCTGCTCTAATTCTTCTATCGTATATCCTGCGGCGCGCTGACGTCGACGCAGGTCTTCCGCTGCAAAAAGTGCCTTTTCGGGTACATTCTTTAGCAAATCAGACAGTTCGACAACCTTCTCGACCCAGTCACCGAAAGGCTGGGCCACAGCAAGCTTATCCTTCAGCTCTGTGTCGTGATAAAGCCGACCTTCTTGCATATCGACGGCGATCATCTGACCGGGGCCGAGCGCACCTTTTTCAACCACGGTCGCTTCGTCAACCGGCACCATGCCAACTTCGGAGCCAGCAACCAGCAGGCCATCACCAGTCACAACATACCGCAGCGGGCGAAGGCCATTTCGGTCAAGGCCACCACAGACCCATCGGCCATCGGTCATCGCAAGAGCGGCCGGGCCGTCCCATGGTTCCATCACGGCATTGCAGTAGCCGTACATGTCCTGCCAGCTTTGTGGCATTTCAGCCTGCTGCTTGGACCATGCTTCGGGCACCATCATTGTCTTCGCCATAGGCGCGGTGCGGCCCGCACGGACCAGCACTTCGAACACGGAGTCCAACGCTGCAGAGTCGGATGCCCCTGACGGGATGATCGGCTTAATATCGCCAGCGGCCTCTCCGAAAGCCGACGAAGCCATACGAATTTCGTGGCTGCGCATCCAGTTCACGTTGCCCTTAAGCGTATTGATTTCGCCGTTATGCGCCAGCATGCGAAAAGGTTGGGCCAGCGACCATTGTGGGAATGTGTTGGTGGAATAGCGCTGATGATAGATCGCAAAAGCGCTTTCGAACCGCTGGTCCATCAGGTCGGGGTAAAAGACGGCAACCTGTTCGGCCAACATCATGCCTTTGTAGATAATCGAGCGTGTCGACAGCGAACAGATGTAGAAACCAGCGACGCCAGCAGCCGTCACAGCCTTTTCGATGCGGCGGCGGATAATATAGAGTTCACGCTCGAAATGCTCTTCGTCGATGCCCTTCTCGCAGCGGATCAGGATCTGCTCGATCTCTGGCCGCGTCGCATTGGCCTTTTCACCCAGAACTTCGGTGTTCACGGGAACATGGCGCCAGCCATAGATCCAGTGACCCATGCGCAGTACTTCGGCCTCGACGATCGTCCGGCAGCGTTCTTGCGCAGCAAAATCCGTACGCGGCAGGAAAATTTGGCCGACAGCGATGCGTTCGTCGACAGCAGGTTCATGACCCGTGCGGCGGATCTGGTCCTGAAAGAACGCTTGCGGGATTTGCACGTGGATACCCGCGCCGTCACCGGTCTTGCCGTCGGCGTCCACGGCACCGCGGTGCCAGATCGCTTTCAGCGCGTTGATGCCCTTTTCGACCACGTCGCGTGACGCCACGCCCTTGATCGAGACGACAAGGCCTACTCCGCAAGAGGAGTGCTCGTCCTCTTCACGGTAAAGGCCATTTTCAGCCATCCACCGCCGCTTGGCTTCTTCGGCGGCAACCCAGGTTTCGTCATAGGTGGTCATTGGAAATCTCCTTGGGTGTCACACGGGATGTTGCGGGTGCGGACGACAGGATCGCGCCGCAATCAAATTTAGGGTTGGCCGACAGAAAGCCCGGTTCGCCCGGAAAGATGAACTGCACAGGGCGGTCGTCCTTGTCGAAGCTGTCGCTAGATGTCGTAATCGTGCCGGTGCCGCCGATAAACATGCGCCATTTATCGCTGACATATTCATTACCGGCAGAAGACCAAAGCTCTGTACCGTCAGCGGCGAACGCGGTAATCTTGTAGCTGGTCGTCTGCAGGGTCACGTCGTCGATAGTGACGACATCACCGGTTAAGTGATCCTCGCCAACATAACGCGTAGCGCCGATTTCATCGGACAAAGTGGTAAAATCGTAGGTATCAGATCCGGTCTTGAGCAGTTCGGTCAACGACGCAGGGTCTGTTGGCGCAGCTTCGAGGCGTTCAGTATGTTCCGAGAAGGCATAGAAGCTAGTCAGCCACTGCGCGTCGGCGTCGGTGCTGCCCAGATAGGTCATGCCATCCTCTGACAAACTAACCCGTCGCTTGACGCCCGTCGGGTCGCCCTCGCAAGTAAAGTGGTGTTCGACCGAGCAACTGTGGCTTTGGATCGTCACGAACCCTGAACAGCCTTGCGGCAAGGCAAAGTTATCGGCAGCCCAAAGCGGGCCGCAGGTCAGGATCGCCGTGGCGACCGCGGGGAACAGGCCCCCGCGCATCATTCAGCTGCCACCGCGTCAGACTGGGACAGGTAATCAAGGATCGCAGTCGCACAATCGCGACCGTCCTTGATTGCCCACACAACAAGGCTTGCACCGCGCACAATGTCACCCGCAGCAAACACACCATCCAAAGAGGTCTTGCCCGTTGTGAAATCCGCCTTGACGGTGCCCCAGCGCGTGACCTCTAGACCGTCAACACCCCAAAGTGCGGGCAGGTCTTCGGGCTCGAACCCTAGCGCCTTGACGACAAGGTCGGCCTCTTCCACGTAATGCGCGCCGTCGATAAGTTCGGGGCTTTGACGACCCGTTGCATCCGGCTGGCCAAGGCGCATTTTGTCTACTACGACACCGCGCAGCGGGCCGGTGATGGCACGGGTATCGTTCAGGTTCGCAGCATCATCGACGAACATCTTTGGGGCAGACAGCCAGACGAATTCCACGCCCTCTTCTTCAGCATTCTGCACTTCGCGCTGCGATCCCGGCATATTGTTGCGGTCGCGGCGGTAAAGGCATTTCACAGAAGTCGCACCCTGCCGGATCGCTGTACGGACACAATCCATCGCCGTATCGCCACCGCCGATAACGACGACTTTCTTGCCTTCAGCGTTCAACTCTCCGGACGTAAATTCAACCACGTCGTCGCCAAAGCTGACGCGGTTAGATGCAGTCAAGTAGTCGATGGCCCGGACGATGCCGTCAGCATCCGCACCGGGATTTTCCAGTTCGCGTGTTTTATAGACGCCCGTGGCGATCAAGATTGCGTCGTGCTTGCCGCGGATCGCATCGAAAGACAGATCTTCGCCAACGTTGCAGTTCAACACAAATTCGACGCCGCCGTCCTCCAACTGCGCCATGCGCTGCATGACGATGTCCTTTTCCAGTTTGAAGCCAGGGATGCCGTAGGTCATCAAGCCGCCCCCGCGGTCGTAACGGTCATACACAGTAACCTGAACGCCCTGACGGCGCAGCATGTCGGCAGCAGCAAGACCACCAGGGCCAGCACCGATGATGCCGACACTTTCCGTCCGCTCTGCGTAAGGGCGGATCGGCTTGACCCAACCCTCCTCGAAAGCGGTGTCGGTGATGTATTTCTCTACCGCGCCAATCGTAACTGTGCCGTGGCCGGATTGCTCAATCACGCAGTTACCTTCACACAGACGATCCTGCGGACAAATGCGGCCGCAGATTTCCGGAAATGTGTTCGTCGCCTGAGAGATCTCGTAGGCTTCTTCCAGCCGGCCCTCAGCCGTCAGTCGCAACCAATCAGGGATATTATTTTGCAGCGGGCAATGGCTTTGGCAATACGGCACGCCGCATTGACTGCAACGGCTGGCCTGCTCTTCCGCCTTGGCGCTTGCGTATTCTGCATAGATTTCTTGAAAGTCTTCTTTGCGCAGATTGGGTGGCCGTTTTTCGGGCATGTCCCGGCTGACGGTCGTGAACTTCAGCATCTTTTGGCCGGCCATTAGTCTTCTCCATCCTCGCGTTGCCGCCGTTTTACGGCGGGCCCGCGAGAATGAAAAGGCAGTAATGCTGACCTATATAGCGAAAAATGATTGGTACTTATCGCGCGATGGGCGAAATATCGCGAATATAGGTCAGTATTTGATACCTATCCCCTTAGGCGCCCATGGAAAGCGCTACGAACGCAACCGACCCAACAATGATTCGCCACCAACCAAACAGACCGTAACCGTGGCGACTAACGAAGCCCAACAACCACCGCACAACCAACACTGCGCTGATAAATGCGCAGATCAAGCCAATTGCGATCTCGTTCACGGCGCCTGCGTCGAGCACATCACGATTCTTGTAAATGTCGTAGGCGAACGCACCTGCCATCGTCGGCAATGAAAGGAAAAAACTGAATTCTGCGGCAGCACGCTTACTAGCGCCCAACATCAAGGCACCGACAATGGTCGCCCCAGACCGAGACACACCAGGGATCATTGCGAGGCACTGGATAAAACCTATGATCAGCGACATGCGGATTGGGAATGCGGTTGCGTCATCGTGGTGGGGCGCCGGAGCAATACGATCAACAAACAGCAGAACAACGCCACCCAGGACCAGCATAATCGCAATCAAGCGAGGTGTTTCGAACAGGACGTTTTTGATAAAATCGTGTGCCATGACCCCGATGACGACAGCCGGAAGAAAGGCCACCAACACCGACAAGATGAATCGGCGCGCGGCGGGATCATGTGGCGCATCACGAAAGACCTGCCATAGCTTGCCGAAGTAAACCGTCAGCAGGGCCAGAACTGCACCAAGCTGGATTACAACCTCGAAGGTCTTGCCAGCGCTCTCGAACCCCAGAAAATGCCCGGCGAGCAAAAGGTGCCCAGTGGACGAGACCGGGATAAACTCTGTCAGCCCCTCGATCAGACCCAAAAAGGCGGCGACGAGGGTAGTGTGGGTATCCATACTTTTACAACTGCTTTAGGTTCTTGGCGCTATTCTTGATCGCCGCGTATTGTCCAGAGGGCCGGAACCGCCACAAGTATTCTGGCAGGACCGATTCCATGGCTGTCGGGGCAAGCCCCAAATCCGCAAAGCCGCGCGCACCGTCGGCGACAACATTATCCACGGCAAGATTTTTGACCTGATCGGTGGTCAAAGGTGGCGTCACAAGCCCCAGCGTCAACGTTTTAAGTATACCGAAGCCCGCAGCCATGGCGCGGGCGACGAAAAAAGGAATATTCGCGATCAAACGTTTGCGCTGCACGACATTCAGCATCTTGTGCATCAGCTCGCGAAAGGTCGCCACGTCTGGACCGCCTAGTTCGTAGACGCCCTGAACGCTGGAGTCGCCCAATGCGACGACAACGGCGGCGGCAACATCATCGACAAAAACGGGTTGAAAGCGCGTGTCGGCCCCCACAACCGGCAAGATCGGCCCCATACGGGACATGCCGGCAAAGCGATTAAAGAATGCGTCCTCTGGTCCGAACACGATAGATGGACGCAGAATCACTGCCAGCGGCATATGTTCCAGCACGGCATTTTCGCCCAACGCCTTCGTGCGGGCGTAATCACTGTCGGCCTCGGCATCTGCGCCGATGGCCGAAATTTGAACCATGCGGGCAACGCCTTCTTCCTTGGCGATGCGTGCGACACGGCCCGGCGCCTCTGCCTGTACAGCCTTAAAGGTGTTCTTGCCGGTTTCCGCCAGCACACCTACGCAATTAACCACCGCATCGACACCGCGAGTCACGTTGCGAACGCTGTCGTCATCGCGAATGTTACAAAAAACAGGCTCCACCTGACCGACCGCACCGTAGGTGCGCACGAACATTGCCTCGTTCGGCGTGCGACAAGCGACGCGGATACGCCAGCCATCCTTGGCCAGACGCCGGGCGATATATCGACCGACGAACCCGGAACCGCCGAAAATGGTGACAAGCTTGGACATAATGGGCCTCTTTCGCTGCTGAATGGGGTTTAGACCGCACCCCTGCATCAGACAAGCCGAAACGCCCGCTGCGCTACTGCAAGGAATTATCGAAAGGACGTAAAAATCGCGTTGACACTCCCCGGTGCGCCTTCTAGATCCCCCACACGACACCTGCCCAGGTGGCGGAATGGTAGACGCGCTAGCTTCAGGTGCTAGTGTTCGCAAGGACGTGGAGGTTCGAGTCCTCTCCTGGGCACCAAAGTCGGCTTCCACATTTTCTGTTATTATTTGAACATGTTACTTGGGAAGCCTATTATGGCCTGCATCGTATTCGACCTTGACGGCACACTGATCGACAGCGCCCCAGACATACGTGCCTGCGCCAATGCGGTGCTGGCAGATATGGGGTTAAAGACCATCGATCTTGCACAGACCCACAGCTTTATCGGTAGCGGCACGGCCGTCTTTATAGAACGCTTGCGGGCCGCAAAGAATTTACCAGATAATCTACAAAATCCGATGCTGGCCACCTTTATGGTGCACTATGAAACCGCCGTTGCACTGACGCAAATCTATCCAAACGTGGTCGAGGCGCTGACGGCATTGCAAGCAGCTGGCCACCGTCTTGGTATCTGCACCAACAAGCCCATTCAGCCGACTCGCAAAGTCCTGTCGCATTTCGGACTTGATGGCTTTTTCGAAGTTGTGGTGGGTGGCGATAGCCTGACAGTACGCAAACCCGATCCCGCGCCGCTTCATGCTGTATTCGACGCCATGGGTGACAGTCCACAGATTTATGTTGGCGACAGTGACGTTGACGCCCAGACAGCACAGGCTGCCCAAGTACCATTTGCGCTTTTCACGATGGGCTACCACCACCAACCCATCGCAGCCCTACCGCACGACCGCAGCTTTGACGATCACGCAGAATTACCGGACCTGATCACCGCCTTCCTGCGTTAGCCGCAACATGGACACTGCGGCGCACACCCTTACGATAGGCCGCAAAGACCGGAGAAACCTGTGCCGCTTAGTTGGCTGACAACCCACGCTGAAATTGTTCTCCTCAGCTTTCTCGTGCTGGCGGCGGCCGCATTTTTGCTGCAGCAGCGCCGATCACCGCAATCGACGGCGGCTTGGCTGATGTTTCTGATCGTCGCGCCCTATTTCGCAATTCCTATCTTTGTAGGTCTTGGCGTTCGTAAGCGGGCAACCGGACCTGGCGCATTGAAAATGCGCAAGATTAATGACGACGATGGGCTTAACAACTTAGACCGGATGCTGCGCGCCTATGATCTGCCTGGGGCTGTCGGGGGGCATGAGTTTACCCTGATCGACCGCCCCGATCACGCCAAGAAAGCGCTGTTTGAGATGGTGAATGGCGCGACCGAACGGATCGATGCTTTGTTCTATATCGTAGCGAACGATCCAGTTGGCCGCGCATTTGTCGATGCACTGACTGCACGTGCCAAAGCTGGTGTGAAAGTTCGGCTGGCTATCGACCGGCTTGGCACCCTATTTCCGCCAAGCAAGGCGCTGAAAGCGCTGCAAGCTGCGGGAGGCGAGGTTCATTTCTTTTCACCCCTCGTTCAGCGCCCGATGCGAGGGCACCTAAACCTGCGCAATCATCGCAAGATTATGGTCGTGGACAACGATACTGTCTTTGCGGGCGGCATGAACGTGGGAATGGAATATCTGGGCAATGGTGACGATGTTTGGACCGACTTGGCCTTTACTCTGCGCGGTCCTGCTGTGGCGAGTTTCGACGACGTCTTCGCCTCTGACTGGGACGGCACCGGAGGAGAACCGATCACGCCAGCGCCAATCCGTCAGGGCGACGGAACCACGTTTGCACAGTTGGTGCCATCAGGTCCGGATCTGCGTCACGACGGCCTTCACGACGTATTGACCAACACGATCCACCGGGCTGACCACCGGGTTTGGATTGCGACCCCATACTTTTTGCCCACCGACTCGTTGGCAGAGGCGCTTTCGATAGCTGCACGGCGCGGTATCGACGTAAGGCTGATGATGCCGCACCACTCAAATCAGCGGATCGCAGATTTTGCCCGTGGCGCTTACCTGCGAGAGCTTGAACGGGCAGGATGCAGAATACTACTTTTTGAGGCCGGCATGATGCATGCCAAAGCCGGCGTTATCGACGATACAGCCTATGTTGGGTCCGCGAATTTTGACGTCCGCAGCATGTTGCTAAACTTCGAAGATGCTTTGTTCCTGCAGGATGCCGATAGCGTCGCAACCCTGTGCGATTGGTTCATCCGACAAGAAGAAAAGTGTACCGAAGGCATGTCAGAAGCCCGCGCCCTGCGCCGCATCAGCGAGGGACTTTTCCGGATTGGGGCACCCATCTTATGACGTTTCACACCGATCGCATACGATTGATCAGCTACAACATTCGCAAAGCCATGGGGACTGATCGGCGGCGCGACCCCTACCGCATACTGACGGTTCTGCGTGAAGCACACGCCGACATCGACATTCTGCAAGAAGCCGATCTGCGCCTCGGCCAACGACCGACCGCTTTGCCGCACGACCGCATTTCAGAAAGTGGCATGGCCGTTGCACCAGTCGCGGTCAATGCCGTTAGCTTGGGCTGGCACGGTAACGCAATCCTTGTGCGGCCAGATTGGCGGATCGGGCAAATAGACCGCATCGACCTGCCTGGTCTAGAACCCCGTGGCGCGGTGTCTTGCTGGGTCGAAACCCCAAGCGGTCCCTTGCGGATCATCGGCTTGCATCTGGGGTTGTTGCGAAAGTCCCGGCAAGGTCAGCAGCACGCGATCGTTGACTGGATCGCGGCGCAAACAGCTTGTCCGACCGTCATTGCCGGAGATCTGAACGAATGGTCCGCCCGCCGGGGACTTGCGCCACTTTCACAGGTCTTTGACCTTCATTCGCCAGGACATTCTTTTCACGCACGCTGGCGTCTGGCACCGCTGGACAGGATCGGTGTTTCGGATGGCTTACACCTACACGACATTACAATGATCGACACGGCGCTGACCCGCACCGCATCAGATCACCTGCCGATCCGTGCCGAAATCACGTGGCGCACAAAGACGGAACAGTAGCGATTGTCGCGTGAATCAAGGTCAGAGCGGCAGATTGACCTATAGAAACCCGCCCCGCCTGTCCGCGCTCCAAATCTCACTTATCGACTAGGCAGCAGACATTTCGCATGAATTCAAATACGGCGATGGGCCAGGTTCATATCCGGGTGCCGCCGGAATTCCGCTAGGCCAACGATCCAACCGAACGCCTGCATTGACACCATCGCCAACCCTCTATGAATAGTTCAAGTGACTGGGCTGGGACCGCAGCAGACCTTTGACCATGGCTGCCAATACAAGCCCATTCGGCAGTCAGGGCTTGAGCGCATGACACCGGCGGCCTATCTGGAGGTGACCTGAATGAGGCAGACCACCACATGGCGAACCATCTTTACCGTGACGACCTGCCCGACGGGCTAACACTAGGCCCTGTCGTTGCGATCGATTGCGAAACCATGGGTCTGATTCCACGCCGCGACCGGTTGTGTCTGATCCAGATGTCCAGCGGTGACGGAAACTGCCATATTGTGCAGGTCTCGCCCGACCGGGCGCCCGCGCCCAACCTGTGCAGGATGCTGGCGGATCCGAATGTACTGAAGCTTTTTCACTTCGGTCGGTTTGATATTGCGGCGCTTTATCAAGCTTTTAACATTGTTTGCGCGCCGGTGTGGTGCACAAAGATTGCCTCTAAACTCGTGCGCACGTTCACTGATCGGCACGGGTTGAAATACCTGCTACACGAGATGGTCGGCGTCGACATCTCAAAGCATCAGCAGCAAAGCGACTGGGGCGCAACGAAACTTACGTCGGCGCAGCTTGATTATGCGGCGTCAGATGTTCTGTATTTGCATAAATTGAAAGCCGTGCTGGAAGCGCGCTTGGATCGTGAGGGCCGCACGGATATCGCGCAGGCCTGCTTTGATTTTCTACCGACCCGTGCACGCCTTGATTTGGCGGGCTGGGCGGAACCTGACGTGTTTGCGCACTGATGCCGCAGGATCAAATCTTTCGCGACACCGGTCGCCGCGTCGTCATGGCAGAGGCCGAAGCCCTGCGCACCCTGTCTGACACACTAGGGGTCAGCTTTGCCGCTGCCGTTCAGGTGTTGCTGGATGCTAAAGGCCGCGTGATTGTGTCCGGTATGGGCAAATCCGGCCATATCGCGCGCAAGATCGCCGCAACCTTTGCCAGCACCGGCACGCCCGCCCACTTCGTCCACCCCGCCGAGGCGAGCCATGGCGACCTAGGGATGCTGGCCAAGGGCGATGCCGTAATCGTTCTGTCAAACTCTGGCGAGACGCCAGAACTGGCCGACCTTGTCGCATATACACGCCGCTTTGGCATTCCGCTGATTGGCGTCGCTAGCCGCGCTGAAAGCACGTTGCTGACGCAATCCGACGTCGCGCTGGTCCTGCCACAACTGGGTGAAGCATGCGGCACGGGCGTGGTTCCCACGATTTCTACCACGATGACTTTGGCGCTGGGCGATGCCCTTGCCATTGCGCTGATGGAGCATCGAAAATTCACACCGGAAAACTTTCGCGACGTGCACCCCGGCGGCAAGCTTGGCGCGCGCTTGTCCAAGGTTGCAGACCTGATGCACCGCGGCAACGAACTGCCACTCGTGGCTGCCGACACGCCAATGGGCGAAGTTCTCCTGACAATCTCTCAGAAGGGATTTGGCGTAGCGGGCATTCTTTCTGACGAAGGCGCCCTTGCGGGCGTGATTACAGACGGTGACTTGCGGCGACATATGCAGGGCCTGCTGGATCATACCGCAGAAGAAGTGATGACCCGCAATCCGACGGTCGTACAAACGGGCGCGCTGGCTGAAAAGGCCGTGGCGATCATGAATGATCGCAAGATTACCTGCCTATTTGCCGTCGACGACACGGGGCAAGTGGCGGGAATTCTGCATATCCACGACTGCCTGCGCGCCGGCGTAGTGTGACGCAATGGCTGCTGCGACGAACTTTCATTCACAACTCGTCGGCTGGCTAAAGATCCTGCTACCGCTTGCGGCGCTGATGTTGCTGTCGACTCTGTTCTTGTTTGCCAGGGGTGGGCCTAAAACAAACGATATCCCCTTTGCTGAAATCGACGCCGCGGCTGCTGAACAACGCATCGCATCGCCGCGATTTTCTGGTCTGACCGATACGGGCGACACGATCCAGATCATCGCAGAGACCGCCCGCCCGGATTCCGCAGGCGGGCCGGTGGTAACCATCGACCGCCCACGCCTGTCACTGGACAGCCCCGACGGCACCACACTGCGCGTGACGGCTGGCAATGGCAGCGTCGATACGGTCGCACAGACCGCGCATCTTGGCGGTCTTGCCCGACTAGAGACGTCGTCAGGCTATATGATGGAAACATCGGGCCTACAGGCGGACATGACTACGGGTAAAGTCACGTCTGATGGCCCATTAGAGGTACATGCCCCCTTTGGCACCCTAAGCGCCGGGCAGGTCACGTTTAGTGTTGGCGCCGATGGTGCCGGACAGCAGATGGATTTCACCAAGGGGGTGAAGCTGGTATACACCCCTTCAACCACCGCACAAAAGGACGACTGACGTGATCCGAACCCTCGCCGCACTGCTTGTCCTGCTTGCCACACCGCTGGCTGCCCAAACCAATATAAATCTTGGCGGCATCAGCGCCGATCCAAATGCACCGGTCGAAGTGACCGCCGACAACCTGAACGTAGATCAGGACACCGGGTCTGCCGTCTTTAGCGGCAATGTCGTAATCGGGCAGGGCGATTTGCGACTGGCCGCGCCAGAGGTCCGCGTGACCTATGCCGCAACGTCCGGCGATATCACCCGCCTGCAAGCCAGCGGTGGCGTGACCTTCGCGACCGCGACAGAGGCTGCAGAGGCGCAGAGCGCCGACTACAACCTGGCCAGCGGGATGCTGACACTAAATGGAGAGGTTCTGCTGACCCAAGGCAAAAGCGCTTTGTCGGCGGACAGCATGGTTGTGAATCTGAATGACGGGACGGCGCAGATGTCGGGCCGCGTTCGAACCGTGTTTCAGCAGGACGGCAATAACTGATGCCGCGGGACCAGACAGCCTTGGACGACAATGACGGGCTACGCGTCACGAACCTGCGCAAAAGCTATCGCAAACGGCCTGTGATCCGCGACGTCAGCCTTCATCTGGGTCGCGGAGAGGTCGTGGCATTGTTGGGGCCGAATGGATCGGGCAAAACCACCTGTTTTTACCTGATAGCGGGCCTGATTACGCTTGAGGGCGGCCAAGTCACGGTCGATGGCGAGGACGTGACAACCATGCCGATGTATCGCCGTGCCAACCGCGGGATCGGGTATTTACCGCAAGAAATGTCGATTTTTCGGGGGCTGACTGTCGAGGATAACATTAAGGCCGTCCTTGAAATCGCAGAGCCCAGCAAGAAACGGCGCCGTGACCGGCTAGAACAATTGCTGTCCGAATTCTCGATCGAACATCTGCGCCGTGCGCCAGCCATCGCCTTATCTGGCGGTGAACGCAGGCGTGCGGAAATCGCGCGCTGTTTGGCGGCCGGGCCAAAGTACGTTCTGCTGGACGAACCCTTTGCGGGCGTCGATCCCATTGCTGTGGCTGAAATTCGGGGTCTTGTCGCTGATCTAAAGAACCGCGGCATCGGGGTGCTGATTACTGACCATAACGTTCAGGAAACCCTGCAAATCGTCGACCGGGCGTACATCCTGCATGACGGAAAAGTTCTGATGAGCGGCACGACTGAAGAAGTTGTGCGCGACGAGAACGTGCAGCGCGTCTATCTGGGCCAAGGATTTCGCGTTAACTGACCCGGCATTGACAGACGCATGTTTGTGGCGCTGAATACAAGGGATGATGCATGTGACTTTCCAACGCTTTCCCGCCGTGGCGCTCGCGCCCGCGGGAAACATTAAGCCTTTAGAAAAGATCACGGCATCATCCTTTCAAGCACAAACCAATGGAACAAGCCGCCGTCCTGCGGCCTTGATCCGGTGTGTGTGAATACCAGCAGAACAGGAGAGATCATGCGGTATCAGATCAGCGGAAAACAGATCGACATCGGCGCGGCCCTTCAGACTCACGTTGAAACTGAGATGGGCGAAACCTTGGCTAAGTATGCCGGTCGCCCGACAGAGGCCTACATCGTCTTCTCCAAATCAGGGCATGAACACGTCGCGGAATCCGTAGTGCATCTGTCCACCGGCCTGACGGTTCAGGCATCAGGGAAAGATTCCGAAATCTACGCCGCCTTTGACGCATGCTGTGAAAAGATGGACAAGCAGTTGCGCCGTTACAAGCGTCGCCTAAAGGATCACCACCGCGACCGGCCTGACCCGGTTGAAGTTTCGGGCGGTGGGTCGTATATCATTGCCGCAACACAGGACGACAGCGACGAGGACGAGCAGGTCAACGACGCACCGGTGATCGTGGCAGAAACAGAGGCGAAGATCCCCTCTATTTCCGTTGGCGAAGCCGTTATGCAGATGGAACTTGCGAATAGTCCCGTCATGGTCTTCCGAAACGAAAAGCAGGGCCGCATCAATGTGGTCTACAAGCGTGACGATGGGAACATCGGCTGGATCGATCCGCACAACGCGGGTTGAGCAGTCGGACGCTAACCAAGGGACGGATTGATGCAACTGGCCGACATCCTTCAGCAAGGAGCCGTTAAGGTTCTGGGCGGCTGCACGAGTAAGAAGCGGCTATTCCATGATCTGGGTACCCTAGCAGAGCATTCATATCACGTGCCCGCTGCAGATGTGATTGATGCCCTGATAGAACGTGAAGGGCTTGGCCCAACCGGCGTGGGGCATGGCATTGCCCTGCCCCACGCTCGCCTACCCGATGTGGACCGGGTTCACGGAATATTTTTGCGTTTGGAAAAGCCGCTGAACTTTGATTCCGTGGACCGTCAGCCTGTTGACCTCATTTTTGCGCTTCTTGCCCCACAAGAGGCCGGTGTCGAACATCTGCGTGCTTTGGCCCTTGTGTCGCGAACCATGCGCAACCCGGATGTCTGCACAAAACTACGTGCAAATAGCGACCCGGCCACGCTTTATGCAATCCTGACGGAAGCACGCTCGACCCAAGCGGCCTAGCGCATTGGACCGAATCCGAACGCTTCGTAATCGCGACCGTAGGCATCGCGGGCAGCCATTTCCACGACATCGTCATAAATTGCTGCCAGCCGCGCTGCGTAAGGGTCTGTTGCGTCCGGTAGGGGGGGCATTGTGGTGCGCCCGATCTGACCAGCCAGTCGCGCCAGATCGCCGCGCAGGGTAGTTTCGCGCGCAATCACGTCAGCCAACCCGAAATCGGCCATGCCCTGCAACAACGACAATTGCGATGCCCAAGCTGCATCCGTACGCACACCTGTCTGCGCAGACAGGTTGTTGCGCAAGAATTTCAGGAAAGCGAGGAATGCAGTCCGATGCGCCTGCATGTTATAGACGACATCGGTTTCCGGGACAGCGCCGCCGTCCGGCACGTCGACGCCATGCACCTTGCGCAGGGTCGCACGGATTTCCGCAAAGCTGCCGGACCCGCCTGCGACGATCCTTTCGCAAAAGGCCGTATGCGCCCAGACGACAGGGTGGCGCACGACGGTAAAGGAGAGATGACTCTGATGTGCCCGTTGCCATTCGCGCAAGGTCTTTTGACTGAACCCCGTCAAAAGGTCTACGACTTTCACTTGATCCAATGCCGCCATCCAGTCCTGAACAACGGCATTAGGGCCGGATTTCAGCGGCATGAATAGCAATGGACTACCTGCCGCCGCCACATAGGAAGGGATTAACGGGCCCCTTCGCGGTTCAAAGTTCGGCGTGCGGGAGAGGTTAAACCGGTCCATCCGGGCCAGCGCCTGTTCCATTTGTCCAAAATTTGCGACCTTGTCAGCCATCGGCTCAGGGTTCTGCTTTTTCAACTTTTTGTTCAACGAGGTGATGTGACTATCGACACCCAGCCATCGGACAAGGCCGTTCATCACTTCGACGTCCTGCAAATCCTCGTAGGCGACATAGAATGCGGTCTGCCCGCTGCGTTGCAGAGTATTCAAAAGGCGCGTCTGAAATGCCTGTATGCCAGCCAAATGTGCTTCGAACTCTGCCACGTCGAAAGGCACCTGCTGGATTTTGGCGTGGGTCGCGTTGGTTAGCTTCCACTGCCCTGTCGCGCTTGCGATTTTCCAACTGACGAAACTGTCGACGGGATTGCGTGTTAGCACGATCTTAGCGCAGCGCGGATCGGTCAGCGCAATATCAAGCACGCGGGCATCATGATCGTTAAAAAATCGAAACCCGTTCAGCCCCTGCGCTTCTTTCACGTGTTCAATCAAAATCTGTGGATCGGATTCCCGCTGATCCAACTTAACACCCAACACATCGGCGCTGTTAGGGTAGCCAATGAAATGAGGATTGAACGCCTCGCCCAGACAGGCGACGCCGTCGAACATGTTCAAGTTCGCTTCAAGAAAGTTCGAACCGGTACGCATTTCCGCGAAGACGATGAAGTAGTCGAATTTTGACAAGTTATTTGACCAGATAAGGTTTGCGCGGCTTCGGCGCTTGATTCAGTGGGGTCGTCTCTACCGGAAAATCGCCCATCAGATAGGGGTGCATCCCTTGGTTCTTGAGGTTCTGCAGGAACTGACCGAACCCGGTCAGATTGTGCATCCGCGGTGCCTCTGTCAGGCGACGGGACGTCTTTCCTGTCATTTCATCGACGACAAGCTGCAAAGCCTCCATCGGAGATTCGATGAAATCAGCCATGGTCCAAATTCGCACACGTGCCTTGGCCCAAGGCGACCGAAGTGCTGCAAGATGTTCGTTTTCGATGCGTTGCAACTGCGCCGCTTCGTGGCGCAAATCCGCAAAATTACGGTTCGACATGAACAGGGGCACGGCCCAGCAACCAGAAATGACGGCGACCTGCGCGTTCGGGTCTTTTGCGATCATCCAGCTAATCTTTTGCGCGTCTGAAGGCCCGAATTGGAATGCCTGCCGCTCTCCTCTGGTGCTCCAGATAAGGTTGGTCAGGAACATCTGCGGATTTTGATCGCGGATCGCGGGTTCGTCCGACAACGCACCGTTGAAATGGGATTGGCGCGCATCGAATTGGGCACGGTCGCGTGCATAAAGATGCCCGTGGACACGTGCGCCCGTAATCTTGGCCAACCAAGGCTCGAAGTTTTCGAACAACTCGCCAAAACCACCAAAGACGGAATACGGGCCGGAAGTGATCCCGTTTTCCCAATCCTTGTTCGGCCAGCGGCTTTGCATATACAGGCCCGGCCGCCCCTTCGTCCGCCTGTCAACGGCTTTGGAAAAAATGCGATCAATTTTGCCAGGGTTGGGTTCGGCCCCCTTCATTGTGGCAGCGTCGTCGATCAGAAAAGCCTGATACAATCGGTCCGCACGCGGCCAAACTTTGCGCGCCACAAAACAGTCCGACCGCCGCAACAATTGCAGGTGGTCATCGTAAAAGATGTGCGGCTTTCCTTGGAAGTCGAATTTGGACAGGGTTAGCGACCGACTCTCAATATTGACGGAATAGACCCGCGCCAGCGTCTGGAAATAGCTTTCGTCAGGAATCCAGACCTTAGAGAAGTACTTGTCATAAAGCGGTCTGTCGGGATCTTGCAGGATCGCAGACAAGGTCTGACGCGTCAGGCACCACCACTGCGACCCCATATGCGGCACGATCCCTTCGGGGATCCGACGTCGAAACCCAAACAGCCGCTGAACCGCGACATAACGATCAAAGAGGTAGCGGTTCTTGCGCCACGAAAACGGGAAACGCAGGGTAAACCGTTCATGATCCAACCCACCAACGGTCCAAGGCACGTCAGAGGTTGTGGCGCTTTCTATAAAGTCCGTGCGCGGGCGACTGTCGAGATAGCGGACCAGTTCACGCACTGGGCGGAGTGGCATGCAGGCCCCAGATGCAAGGAAAACATGCCGCACTTGCAGGAACGACTTCAGCATCAGCTCTGACGCCGACTGCGTACCAGCGACAAGACCCCAGGTTCCCCACTCGCACCGGTGACGGCGGCAAAACTTCACCTGATTCAGGTCGGCTAAGGCGGCAACGAAACGGTCGTATTTCGCGTTATCGACAGTCTTGTCGACGTGGATTACGACCGGGCAACCGCCGTCGACCCAGTGGCGGGCCAACTGCTCTGCTCGCTCGAATGCCGTGTGGACTAGCATGACGACGCCTACGGTCATGCCCAGTTTCCCTTAGACATAATCCCCAGAATCTCTAGCTGGCGCCAGTTAATGTAGCGCTCTGACCACTTGCACCACAGGTCGGGATTCACATCGCCCGTTTCGGTATAGGCCCGGTATTCGGTGCTATTGGCGTAGTGTTGGCGGCGCTCCATCTCTTCGCGGGCCTTCTCTGTGAAGGTCGAGAGGAACTTCGTGTGAAGCAGGACACCACTGGCTTTTTCCCCACCCCATTCATCGTAGACAAGGTTCAGACCACGCGGCAGCAGCATATGGGTGCTACTGACATAGGCGTATTTCTTGTCCCACTTGACCAGCGGGACTTTGTTCAAAGCAGGCGCGCGCTCTGGCGCTTTTGGAAAGAATGCGCGCGCGCGCGGGCCACCCTGTATCCACAGGTTACCGAATTTAGGGTTCCGCTTGATGACGTAGTTTCCGCTGTCAAACCATTCGGTGATCTGCAGCGGATCGGTGCCACGCCGGTAAGGTGTGTCGTCCACGCGGCCTTTTGGATACATATCCAGCAGCATCGCGCCAAAAGATTTGATTGACGACGCATCAAGCCAGTCCGTCAGCGCGCGCAAAGGCCGCGTATCGCAGAATGGATAAACCAGCAATTCATCCGGATCGACGACCAGAGCCCAATGACCATGGGCATACTTCCGCTGTAGCCAGTTCAGCCAATCAACGCCAAACCGCGCCTTCTTGTAGCTGGCGTCGGTGTGGAAAAGGCTGACATCTGGCTGATCCTTTAGATAAGCGGCGCCGCCGTCTGTGCTGGCATTATCAACCATAATGAAATGGTTGACGCCAAGACTGCGGTAATATTGTAGAAAATGCGGTAAACGCATGTCTTCATTGCGAAATGTCGAAAACAAAAGAATGTCTTCGGGCTTGATCTGACCAGTGCGATTGGCGACAGCCTGCAATTCGCGCCGTTTGAGAAACGCGCGCGCCAGCCAGCGTTGCCGCTGCACTCTCAGCCGATAAGACCGCCAAATGCCCACCGCATTCCCTTATACCTGCCGTGCATCACGCGCCGTTCCATATCAGCTATTTGCGAATACGGTCCTAAAATGGGCGGGCCAATCCGGCGGACGGAGCGGGTCCCTGCAATCTGTCGACGTGGCCTGCAACAATCTCTTAATTTCGTTTTGCCAGAGATAGCGATCTTGGCCGCCTACGTAAACGGCCCAGTTGCCCAACAACTCGCGGCAGGCAGGCAGGTCAGCGCACACGACCGGGACCCCCAAGGATGCTGCCTCTAGCGGGGGCAGACCGAAACCTTCGGCAACGGAAGGAAACAGCAATCCCTGCGAGCGCTGCAAAAGCGACGCGATTGCGCCGTCGGACAAGCCACTGACCTCGGTCACATGCGGCACACCCTCATCTAGGCGGACGAAAACTTCTGCATTCCGCCATCCACGCGTGCCGCAAATCAGCAGTTCCGGCGCGCCGGGCCCCCAGTCTTCCCAGATATCCAGTAGCATGGCGTGGTTCTTGCGCGGCTCGATGGTGCCGAGGCTAACGAAATAGGGGCGCAAGGGCATGATGCCGGGCGGAATATCCTCTGGCACTGGGGTCGGCAAATGGATGCCCAGATGTGCCGTTATGATGGGCGGCATCGGCCCTTTACCCCCCATGTGCCGCGTGACGTCGAAAGCGCAGGCATCAGAGGTACAGATCAGCCGATCCGCGTATTTTTGCGCAACGACTAACTTGGCCGAAAACTGCGCGACGCTTCCGGCGCGCTGCATCTCTGGAAAGTCGAGGGGAATGGTATCGTGGATCATAACCGCAATCCGCGCGCTCGGCTGCGCCCTGATCGCACGACAAACGGGGGCCGTCAGGTTGCTGTGACCCACGTTGTAATAAGTAAACCCATGCGGCAGCCGTCGCAGAAGACGCTTTAATCGACCCCGCCGGGCCCGCGCTATCGCATGACGACGGGCAAAGCTTTGCCCAAGACGGGCTGCATGGGACAATCGACGATTAAGACGCGATAACAGGTCAGGCGCCGGAAAATCGCGTGTCGTCACGGAATGCGCGAGGGCGAGTAGGCCCATTCGATCCAACAGAACAAAACCCAACGCCGTACGGCACAACCCGAAGGCCGGGGCGTTGCCATCAGCGGCCAGTGCCTGCACATAGGCCAGCTCGACCCGGTCCACCCCCGTCGCAAACAATCCCGCGCGGGACGCGAGACGGGTAACGTCGATCAGGCGGGCGCGGATCACGCCAGCTTATTGCGCGGCGAGGCGACGCGCCAAGATATCATGCAGATAGTCTTGGAATTCGCCCTGCAATTCGGGGCGGTCCAGTGCGAAAGCAACGGTCGCCTGCAGATATCCTGCCTTGGATCCGCAATCGTAACGGTGACCTTCGAACTTGTAGCCAAAGACGTCGCGGCCCTGATCAATTTCCATCGCGATTGCATCGGTCAACTGCACCTCACCACCGGCACCGCGATCGATCTTGTTCAGGTTCTGCAAAACGTTCGGTGTCAATATATAGCGGCCAATAACAGCAAGGTTGGAAGGCGCGGTCCCTTTGGCCGGCTTTTCCACCATGCCTTTGGCTTTTACGATGGCACCATTGTGCGATTCGACATCCAGCACACCATAAGACGACGTGCGATCCGGTGCGACTTCCATCGTGGCAACCATTGCACCGCCGGTTTCTTGATAAGCTTCGACCATTTGCTGCAAGCAAGGTTTGTCGCCCGCTATTACGTCATCAGGAAGCATAACGGCAAAGGGTTCATCACCAATCAGACGGCGTGCGCACCAGACGGCGTGACCCAGCCCCATCGCCTTGTGTTGACGGATATAGGCAATTGCGCCGCTGTCCATGTTGGTGCTTTTCAGCACCTCTAGCAGATCGTCCTTGCCAGCTTTGCGAAGGCTGCGTTCAAGGTCGGGCGCATGGTCAAAGTAATCTTCCAGCGCGTTTTTGCCGCGCGCGGTCACAAAGATGAATTCAGTGATGCCAGCGGCGCGCGCCTCGTCGATTGCGTATTGGATCAGCGGCCGATCTACGAGCGTCATAATCTCTTTAGGCACGGACTTTGTTGCCGGCAGGAAACGGGTTCCCATCCCAGCAACTGGAAAAACGGCTTTCGTTACTTTGCTGCGCATGTACTGCCTCGGCTCAATATAATCTAAGGTTGTCAATATGCGTCGATCTACTGCATCAGTGTGAAGAAACCAAGGCACAAGCTTATAGTGGTCACTTCTGCGACCTTTGTCTGCCTAGGAGTTATATCTGACCGCTTGGACACGCGCCACCTCTCGCGCGACACGGGCCGACGCTCGCCAAGGTCGCACGAAGGGCTCTTCGCGTAGGGATTTTCCGAATTGACCACCCGACTGTTCCCAGACTCCTGCATCGTTGAACCGGCAGCGATGAAACAGCGTAGTGGGCGACAGCAGGAAAAGTGACACAATAGCGCCGTCCCGCACGGATTGCGCGGCCCGCTTTCGCGCGGCAGTGGCCTGCCAGATGCGGGCACTTTCAATGACATGCGGGCGATGCGTTGCAGGAAACCGCAAGAAAGGTCGTGGATCGCCAAACGTTGGGTGCTGCGCCAATGGGCGCGTCAAACCCTCAGCCCAGCCCGCGTCAAAAGTCCGCAGCAAACGCCACACATCACCGGGCAGCAGTCGCCCCGCCACCATATGGCGCAGCAGCCGTTGATGCTGCTGTGCGCGCGGGACCTGCGCAGTTGGATGGCTGGCTAGCCCGTGCTTTCGCAAGAAAACTGCCAGACTTGCACCGATTTGAAACAGCGTGCGCGGCACGCGGTCGACGCGGCGGCGTGCGCTGGGGGCAAATCCGTGGTGGACTTGTGCCAGTGGCACAATGGCAGTCGTCGCACCCTGCGCGGCCAAGCGTAGGTTCACGTCGGTTTCGTCCAGATAAAATGCGAAAGCTTCATCAAAGCCACCCATGGCAACGAGCGCCTTACGCCGGACGGCCATATTTGTACCTTCAGTCTTGACCGCCCGACCCGGTCCGGCGGTCATCAATGTCGGCCGCACACCGTCCACTTCGATCGGGACCGTTTCGCCGTCGGGAAAAGCCAATCGCGCGCGCCATTGAAAACTGATGCCGTTGCGCCCCCGCACAAAACCGCCAGCGGCGCTGACCGCGCCATCGTCAAAGGGAGCGGCCAGATGCGTTAGCCACAAGGATTCTGGTACGGCGTCGTCGTCGATAAATGCGACGATGTCGCCTGCCGCCTGTGCCAGACCGGCGTTTCGCGCAGCAGAGATGTTAGGCGTATCGAAAGCAACGACCTTTATGACCTTAACCAGTCCGCTTGCTGCAATGGCCTGCATTGAGGTCGCATCGGCGACGACGATGATTTCGCAGGCAGGATAATCAAGTTGGCTGAGGCCAAGAAGGCAGCGGCGCAAAGCGGCAGGGCGTCCGTTGCTCACAACGATCACGCTGACGCTTTGCACGTTAGTCAGCCCCCATTTCCCGCAACATCGACTCGATCCGAGGGACGTCTTCCGGGTTGTTCAGCTCCCAGAACTGGCGACCCTTCGCGTCAACCTCTACGCACAAAACCGGGCGGGCCTGCTCAAGAAAGCGAAGCTGTTCCAACCCTTCCAGCGCTTCCAGTGGGCCGATAGGCCATGTGCCGTAGGCCCGCAGGGCGTCTGGGCGATAGGCATAGACGCCAACGTGGTGAAAGATGGGCGTGTCGGCATCATCAGCGTAGGTATTGCCAGTGTAGGGAATGACTTCTTTCGAGAAATAAAGCGCGTTGCGCTTTTCACCGAACACCGCTGTCGTCCCACCAACGCGGCCAGCGCGACGATCATCAAGGAATCCGTTCAGCGCGCGCCCCTCTGTCCGTAGAACAGGCGTCGCAACATCAACGTCGGGACGCGCACGCAATCCCGCAACAAGATCGCTGATGAACCACGCAGGCGTTAGCGGCGCATCGCCTTGCAGGTTCACGACGATTTCGAAATCCTCTTCCATGGCGTCAATGGCGGCAGCGCAGCGTTCAGTGCCATTGCGGCAGGCTTCCGGCGTCATCACGACTTCGGCCCCGAATGCCTCTGCTGCGGTCCGGATACGGTCGTCGTCCGTGGCGATCACCACACGTGGACTTCCGTCAACCTGCATCGCCGCATCCCAGCTACGGCGGATCAGAGTTTTGGCTTCACCGCTTGCCCCACGCAGTTCGACCAGAGGCTTGCCCGGATACCGGGTCGATGCATAGCGAGCAGGGATAACAATCAGAACCGACATCAGTATTTCTGCAACGTAACGCCGGGCGCATAGGCGATAAAGAATGGGTTGGCATAGCCGTCTTTACCATAAACCAAAGGTTCGTGAGTGTCGAAACGCACCACATGGCCGCCAGCACCCATTAGGACAGCGTGGCCCGCAGCCGTATCCCACTCCATCGTGCGACCGAGGCGGGGATAGATGTCCGCCTCTCCGGTCGCGATTAGGCAGAATTTCAGCGACGATCCCGCGCTTTTCATATCTTTGACCAGATATAGGTCGATGTAGTCGTCCGTCGCCTGATCCCGATGAGACTTAGAGGCGACGACCATTAGCGCATTGTTGTCAGGGTTCTGGGTAACGGACATCGGGTCCACCTCTCCCACGGCATCCTTAGCGAAGGGGCCAGTTTCCTCGACCGATTGGCCATCAGCGTCAGTGTAAAATAGACGGCCCTTAGCTGGCGCGTAGACGACGCCGCGGATTGGTTCGCCATCGACGACGTAGGCGATGTTCACAGTAAAATCGCCGCGGCGCTTGATGAACTCTTTGGTGCCATCCAGCGGATCAACAATCAGAAATGTGCTGGCATGTACGCTGTGCGACGCAGCCTGCTCTTCTGTCACCAACGCCACATCGGGGAAGGCAGCACGCAGGCCGGCGCTGATGATCGCATCTGCGGCCTCGTCAGCGGCGGTTACGGGGCTATCATCACTTTTAGACCGCACTTCGAAATCAGCTGATTCGTAGATTTCCATGATCCGGTCGCCCGCTTCGAGCGAGAGGCGTCGCATAACCTCGGTCAGTTTGTGAAAATCCATAGCCACAGTATCTCCGTAATTGAGGGGCACACTTTGAATTGACTTAATTTCCGCCCTTTTCGCTCTTATGGTGCGGCGTAAAGCGAACGGCAAGAATTTCATGGCATCAAAGCGTACGACGCGATGCCGATACGGATAAATAAGGCGACCACGGATGTTTCACGTTCAGGCCCCAAAATCCCGCACCCGCACTGTACTGGGCATGGCAGAGCTTATCTATTACAGCGCCGTCCGCGATATCCGCAAAAGCCATCGCAATGCCCTGATGGGCTTGATCATGAACATCTTTCAGTCGGTGCTGATGATCGCATCATTTTACGCGATGTTTGCACTGCTGGGCATGCGTGGCAACGCCGTCCGTGGCGATTACCTGCTGTATATCATGTCCGGAATCTTTCTTTACATGGCGCACACCAAGGGAATGAGCGCGGTCGTCTCGTCCGAAGGGCCAGCGTCTGCGATGATGCAACACGCCCCGATGACGACAGCAATTTCTATCTGCGCCTCGGCACTTTCGTCGCTTTACCTACAGGTACTGTCGATCTTCGTTGTGCTGTTCATTTACCATGTCGGCTTTAAGCCCATCGTGATCGACAATCCCATTGGCGCTATGGAAATGCTTTTAATTGCTTGGTTTTCCGGTGTGGCCGTCGGCACGATCTTTCTGGCGATCAAGCCGTGGGCACCCGAGGTCACGCGCATCGGCAGTTCCGTCTACGGCCGGATCAACATGATCGCCTCAGGCAAGATGTTTTTGGCCAATACCTTGCCAGCGTCAATGCTAGCGATCTTTAACTGGAACCCACTGTTTCACTGCATTGACCAGATGCGCGGCGATGTATTTCTAAACTACAATCCGCATTTCAGCTCTCCGACTTATCCGCTTTATGTGGCGCTCGTTCTGCTTATGTTGGGCCTGCTGGGCGAATTCTATACGCGCCGCCATGCCTCTGTCAGCTGGACCGCGGCGCACTGATTACCCCCCGTCCAAGAGGAGACGTGCCCGCACGTCATCGCGCATAAATTGCGGACGCGAACCTGCACACCCTGTTGCAGGGGCCAGACCCCCTCCCTATATACGCCAGACAGCCGGGGAAGGACGTATCCTGATCCGCACTAATGAAACGGGCGCAGGTGCCGCAACGGGTCTGCGCCTCTCACATCGCCTGAAGTATAAGGGATTTGAACCATGGCTAAAGTAATCGGGATCGACCTCGGTACCACCAACTCTTGCATCGCCATCATGGATGGCAGCAAACCCCGCGTGATCGAAAACAGCGAAGGGGCGCGCACCACGCCCTCAATCGTCGCGTTTACGGATGACGAGCGTCTTGTAGGCCAGCCGGCAAAGCGCCAGGCCGTCACCAACCCAGAAAACACCATCTTTGCGGTCAAGCGTCTGATCGGTCGTCGGTTCGACGACACTGATCTGGCCAAAGAGAAAAAGAACATGCCGTTCGAAATCGTCAATGGCGGCAACGGCGACGCGTGGGTCGAAGCGAAGGGCGAGAAGTACTCTCCCTCCCAGATCTCTGCTTTCATCCTTGGAAAGATGAAGGAAACTGCCGAATCTTATCTGGGCGAAGAAGTCACACAGGCCGTCATCACGGTTCCTGCCTACTTCAACGACGCCCAGCGTCAGGCCACCAAAGATGCTGGCAAGATTGCCGGTCTGGAAGTGCTGCGCATCATCAACGAGCCAACGGCTGCTGCGCTAGCCTACGGTCTGGATAAAAAAGACGCGAAAACCATCGCGGTCTATGACCTTGGCGGCGGTACATTCGACGTAACCATCCTTGAAATCGACGATGGCCTGTTCGAAGTGAAATCCACCAACGGCGACACCTTCTTGGGTGGCGAAGACTTTGACATGCGGATCGTCAACTACCTTGCTGGCGAGTTCAAAAAAGAGAACAACGTCGATCTGACCAAAGACAAGATGGCGCTTCAGCGGCTGAAGGAAGCTGCCGAAAAGGCCAAGATCGAACTGTCTTCCTCTTCCTCGACAGAGATCAACCAGCCGTTCATCTCGATGGGATCTAACGGCCAACCGCTGCACATGGTCATGAAGTTGACCCGTGCCAAGTTGGAAAGCCTTGTGTCCGACCTGATCAAGAACTCGATCAAGCCTTGCCAAGCCGCTCTGAAAGATGCCGGCCTGTCTATTGGTGACATCGACGAAGTTGTGCTGGTCGGCGGTATGACCCGCATGCCCCGCGTGAAAGAGGAAGTGGCCAAGTTCTTTGGCAAGGAACCGCATCAGGGCGTGAACCCGGACGAGGTCGTCGCACTTGGCGCTGCCATTCAAGCTGGTGTTCTGCAAGGCGACGTAAAAGACGTGGTCCTGCTGGACGTGACACCGCTGTCGCTGGGCATTGAAACGTTGGGTGGCGTATTCACTCGACTGATCGACCGCAACACAACGATCCCGACGAAAAAGTCGCAGACTTTCTCGACCGCTGAAGACAACCAGAATGCCGTGACTCTGCGTGTTTTCCAAGGCGAGCGTGAAATGGCTGCCGACAACAAGATGTTGGGTCAGTTCAACCTTGAAGGTATTCCGCCCGCACCGCGCGGCATGCCACAGATCGAAGTCACATTTGACATCGATGCCAACGGTATCGTGTCCGTCGGCGCCAAGGATAAGGGTTCCGGCAAAGAGCAGACGATTACGATCCAAGCATCTGGCGGTCTGTCCGATGAAGACATCGAAGCCATGGTCAAGGACGCCGAAGCAAACGCGGACGCGGACAAAGAGCGTCGCGCCCTCGTCGAAGCACGCAATCAAGCAGAGAGCCTGATCCACTCGACCGAAAAGTCGATGGAAGAGCATAACGACAAGGTTGATCCAACGACGATTGAGGCCATCGAACTGGCGATCGCCGCGCTGAAGGACGAACTGGAAAACGACAACGTCGACAAGATCAAGTCGGGTATCCAGAACGTCACCGAATCCGCGATGAAGCTGGGCGAGGCGATCTACAAGGCGAGCCAAGACGCCGAAGACGGCGGCTCGCAAGAGCCTAAGGCTGCGGATGAGGACGATATCCTCGACGCCGACTTCGAGGACCTCGACGACGACAAGCGCAACAAGTAAGGCATCCGCCTGACGGGATAGACCGGCCCCCTCACCCGGGCCGGTCTTTTTCCATTCCCAAGGGGGAACTGTAGAATGGCAAAACGCGATTATTACGAGACGCTGGGCCTGCAAAAGGGTGCTGGTGCCGATGACATCAAGAAGGCCTATCGCCAAAAGGCGAAGGAATTGCACCCCGACCGCAATTCGGACAATCCCAAGGCTGAAGACCAGTTTAAAGAGGCTAACGAAGCCTACGAAGTCCTAAAGGACGTCGACAAGAAGGCTGCTTATGACCGCTATGGTCACGCAGCTTTTGAAGGCGGAATGGGCGGTGGAGGACGTCGTCCCGGACCGCAAGGGAACGGTGATTTTGCGTCGGCGTTCTCCGACGTGTTCGATGACCTGTTCGGCGACTTTATGGGCGGCCAGCGCGCTGGCGGCGGCGGAAGATCCCGTGCTGCCCGTGGCAACGACTTGCGCTATAACCTGCGCGTCAAGCTAGAGGACGCTTTCGCGGGTCTGCAAAAAACGATCAACGTGCCGACGGCCGTACAATGTGGCAACTGTAGCGGCACAGGGGCGGATGATGGATCAGAGCCTGTCGTCTGCCCAACGTGTTCAGGCATGGGCAAAGTACGCGCGCAGCAGGGCTTTTTCACGGTTGAGCGGACGTGCCCGACCTGTAATGGCATGGGCCAGACCATCAAGAACCCGTGCCATGTCTGCCACGGCGCAGGTCGGGTCGAGAAAGAAAAGTCACTTTCAGTCAACATCCCGGCCGGTGTCGAAACAGGTACTCGGATCCGACTTGCGGGTGAAGGCGAAGCAGGGATGCGTGGCGGGCCTGCGGGTGATTTGTATATCTTCATAGAGGTCGCGGACCACGCGCTGTTTGAACGGGAATCCACGAACCTGTTCTGCCGCGTACCAGTCAGTATCGCCTCTGCCGCTTTGGGCGGAGAGATCGAGGTACCGACCATCGACGGTGGGCGGTCCCGTGTGAAGATCCCCGAAGGGTCGCAATCAGGCCGTCAGATGCGCCTGCGCGGCAAGGGTATGCCCGCACTGCGCGGCGGATCGGCGGGAGACATGTTTATTGAACTGTCAGTCGAAACGCCTGTTAACCTGACCCCACGCCAACGCGAAATCCTGAAGGAATTCGATACGTTGTCTAAAGAGAACAATCCACAGGGGTCGACTTTCTTCAAGTCGGTGAAAGGTTTCTGGGATTCAATGAAAGGCTAAACGCGCTTTCATTTCACGACATACGAAAAGAAGGGTCTCTGGTTCAGTCCAGGGACCCTTCTATCTTACGGGCGCGGAGCGATGACCAGAAAGCCGCGGCGATAAAGCCTGCCCCCAGCAAACCCGTAACATATTCTGGGACATCGATCATTGTTTGGGCGAACATGATGAACGATAGGATCAAAATTGACCAAAAGGCCCCATTTTCCAGATACTTAAACTCTGCCAGTGTACCCTTCTCGACCAGCATGATCGTCATAGAACGCACGTACATTGCGCCTATGCCAAGACCGATGGCGATCAGCAACAAGTCTTGCGTCAGCGCAAAGGCCCCGATGACGCCGTCGAAGCTGAATGAGGCATCCAACACCTCTAGATACAAAAATGCACCAAAGCCAGCTTTGGCCGCCCCTTCCAGCACGTCATCGGACGAATCCAGAAGATATCCGATGACGTCCAGCGCCAAGAACGTGACAAGGCCAGAGATACCAGCAAACAGAAATGGCGCGACTTCTTCCTCTGGTAACATGAAGCCGACAATCAGCATCGCTGACAAGACAACCGCCATCTCAATCCCGCGAATGTTAGAGAACCGGACAACGAACCGTTCAATTGGCGCGATCCAGTGGACTTTTTTATCCGCGTCAAAGAAGAACCGCAGCCCAACCATCATCAAAAATGCCCCGCCAAAGCCCACAATCGCGACATGGGCCTCTTCCACGATATGGGCATATTGTTCGGGAGCCGTGATAGACAGACGCAGCGCCTCCCAAGGGCCCACACCGGCCGCGACGACAACGATCAACAGCGGAAAAATCAGCCGCATGCCGAAAACCGCAATCAAGATGCCCCACGTTAGAAATCGACGCTGCCAGACTTCTGACATGCGCTTCAGTGTGTTGGCGTTTACGATCGCATTGTCGAAGGACAGGCTAATTTCCAGGACAGCCAAAACTGCGCCGATCAGCAGGAACGACAGGGCCCCGGGCATCCCCCCTGCAACACATAACCAAGACCGGTAGCAAGAATCAGTCCCAGAATGGTCACCACAAAGGACCAGCGGAAATAGTGCATCACGTCGTTCACGAAGGTATCCTCTGGTCTGCCTCCTCTCACCTAGCTGTTCCTGCGGCCATCGCAAGCACCGCACTGGTGTTAAACGTTTGTTCACCAACCCCCGTCATCATCGTGATTATGACCAATGCGTTTCAAGAAGCTCTGCCATTCTTTACCCCAACTGCCTCAGA
This sequence comes from Loktanella sp., assembly GCA_024635625.1. GTDB lineage: Bacteria > Pseudomonadota > Alphaproteobacteria > Rhodobacterales > Rhodobacteraceae > Loktanella. The sequence continues at coordinate 54,967 of JAGXIQ010000112.1, forward strand.
TGAGGCGGCTACCAGCTTGCCCCTGGGCAACAAGCTACCATCTTACATCAAAGACCACCGCCAACGGCTGCGGTACAGGTTCCTGATCGGTGGAGCTGCGGCCCTGCCGGATTACGAACTACTCGAACTTGTTCTGTTCCGCGCAATTCCGCGCAAAGACGTCAAGCCGCTGGCACGTGCGCTGATCGACAAGTTTGGCGACTTCAACCGTGTTATCGCGGCGCCAGTGACTGGGCTACAGAAGGTGATTGGCGTCGGTGATGCCGTCGTTCTTGAACTTAAGATCGTCGAGGCAGCCGCGCACCGTATGGCACGGGGAAGGATCATGGCACGGCATGTCGTCAGCAGTTAGGATGCGTTGCTGGATTACTGCCACACGGTCATGGCACACCGGGAAACCGAACAGTTTCGCATCTTGTATCTTGATACTAAAAATACGCTGATCGCGGATGAAGAACAGGCAAGCGGCACAATCGATCACGTGCCCGTTTACCCCCGCGAGGTCGTCAAGCGGGGGCTGGAACTAAACGCTGCATCACTTATCCTGGTCCGCAATCACCCCTCTGGTGACCCGACGCCGTCGCAGGCGGACATCAAGACGACCGGCCAAATCGCGGCCGCGGCGCAGGCATTGGGGATCACTGTCCACGACCACCTGATTATCGGAAAGTCCCGCGAACTGTCATTTCGGGCCGAAGGATTGCTTTAGTCTCCGACCCAGACTTCGACCCGGCGGTTCATGCGACGGCCCCAGACGGTATCATCGCAACCCATTGGCAGGGCCTCACCGAACCCGGCGGTGCCTATCCGAACGTCTTCTGGCGTTTTGCCCAGCAAGGAAAGCAACGCTGTTTCGACGGTCACGGCGCGGGCCGCAGAAAGATCCCTATTCGGCTGCGCAGATCCTTCGCCGTCGCTGAAGCCAATAAGCATAATTTCTCGCCCGGCATAACGTCCGTCACGAATGTCCTGCGCCAGCGTACGAAGGTTCGCGGCGGACGCGGTATCAAGGTCGGTCGTACCATTGGAAAAACGAAAAGTCAGCGAAACGCGCGCGCGCGCTTTCATGATGCCGACCATCTCTTGTAAATCCAGCAACGAAGTATCTGGCCCTGCGATCGCAATGGCATGGGCAAAGCGCTCCCCCTGATCGTCTAAAGGGATCGGCACGACACCCCTGTCGGCCAAGCCTGCCCGTCGAACGATCAATTGGGCGGTTGGACTGCGCAACCAATCCAAAAAGTCGCGGACAACGTCCTGCTGTCGCACCGAACGAACAAAGGCAAAAGCGGGCGTTGCCAGCGGATAGTCCTGCGTCTTGATCTCCGTCAGGCGTGGCGCTGTGGTCAGCCCGCAGGCATCGCGCAGACCCAAGGGCTGCGCCACGGCTGTGGCACCCAGCGCCGTCACACCCAAAGCACCAGCGTCGGCAGCAACAGCGGCGGCAAGATCCGCGGCGCTGGGATGTCTGACAATGCTCGGGGATGCTTTACCGGGTAACAACGCCAGAAACGCCTCTGCCTGTCCGTCGCCTTGCGGGCCAAGATGAAGCGTCAACGGCCTTTCTGGTTGGCCCAGCATTCCCCAATCCGCGACGTCGCCGGTAAATGCCTTTACCACCGCCGCAGGATCAATTGTCCGAACCTGGTTGCGCGGTGAGACGATGACGACCAGCGCGTCACTGCCAAGGATCACGATGCGGCCCGCATCACCATTTAGGCTTACTCCTATATCTGAAGCGCGAGCGGCCTCTGCTGGACTAGGGTCGCGGAATGTTAATGCAACGTCAGTGTCGAAAGTCAGCAGATCAGCGAAGGCTTCAGCGCTTTGCGTTGGTCGTAATACAACGGTCAGCACCTGATCCCCTTCGGCATTGGTCAGGATGGAAGTTGTATGGCCATCGTCTGAACTGTCGCGTGTCAGGCTCAGGTTTCGGTCGCGCGCGTACCCATCAAGAAGCGCTGGCAGCAACAGGTTGCTTAGCAATGGCTCGCCCGTCATGCGCAGTCGCGGTGCAACATTATCGGGATGCGGGCAGTTGTCACCGACGCACGTCACCCCGGCATAGGCCAGCGTCAATGGCCCATATTGCGATTCAATTTCCAAATATGTGCCGTCGTAACCGGACGCGCGCCCAGTCAGCGTCAAGTTGCCCTGCCGCGATGTGATCGTCACCTCTTGCGCAAAAGAGGACCCCACAAAGAGCAACAGTGCGGCAAGTCCCCCTGCCGCACTGCGCAATATGGTTATGGATCGTCGGAAAGGGTTTGGCGTCATTTCGCCGCGAGTGTCAGGTCCGCGAACATATTTTTCAACACTAGAAATTCACCAATTGCATCACATCCAGGCATGGTCATCGTCAAATCGATGGCTGATGCCGGGTGATCCGGTCCAATCTGGATGCTTTGTGCTGCTACATCACGTCCGCAGTTGCGACTGGTGATTTCTGCCTCGACGTTCAGGACGATCTGCCCGTCGCGGGCAGACTGGCCTGTGGGGTAGGTATAGACCTCTGCCAGTAGCGCCTCGTTGACACCTGCATCGCCCAATGTCTTCAAGAACCCGCCCTGTCCGGTTTCAGCAGCAGACAGATCACCTGTGCTGGCGGACCAGACGTGACCAGCATCATCGTAGCCGGCGCCAAATTCCAACGCATGCAGTTGCACCCCGTCTTCGCCCTGCCACTGCAAAACCGCCCGGTCTATTCCATCGAGGTCAGGCACCATGACAGAGGCAGCGGCCCCCTTGCCCGTTTTAAAATCAGCAATGAACAATGCATCCCGCGCTAGTGCAGGCACATCGACCTCGACCGTTCCGGTCTCGTCCGTGATCAAACTAAACATCATGCCTTGATGGTGAATCGTGACGGGCGTCGAAATATGGCAGACGTCCGCCAGCTTTAACTTGACCATAGCCAACGGCTGCACTGTCGCGGTCATGACAGGCGCACAGGATGCAACCATTGGCTGCATGAGTGTCGGAGTATCGATCATCGCGTCTGTGCCGGGCGCGGCCTTACTCGTGGCGGCAACCCGTATCGGTTTTTCTTCAGCGGCGGTGGCGGCCATCGGCTTATCGGCGGCATCCGCTTTCGTTAGACGGACATCAGGCACTTGCATCGTGGGCACGGCAATTTCCTGCGGGATCGGCGCCATGGCAATCTGGTCAACTGGTGGGCGGGCAGGGGCCGCAAACGGCGACAGACTGGCGGCGTTCACACCCGAAATATCAATCTGTGTCGACGGGCCACCAATGGGTTCATCAACCCCGATCCGCGACGCCACTGCATCGCCGTATTGCATGGCAAATCCAATGCTCAGCGCCACCGAAAATGTGGTGCCTGCAGTGATTGCTTTGCGTGTCGCAATTTTCATGTGCCGTCTCCATACCCGGTTGGGGTCGCAGACATTTCTCGCCTGCCCCGGTGTCCAGATGGGGACCGGGGCAAGGAATTAACGTGACATGATTGTGGCGGGCGTCAGTGTGCGCCGTGGCAATGCTTGAACTTTTTGCCGGACCCGCAAGGACAGGCGTCGTTGCGCGCGGGATTACCCCATGTGCTAGGATCACCCTCAACAAAGCCCTGACGGGCCGAAGCATCACCTGGCGACTCGGCAGAGGTTGCGCGTTCGACTGTCTCAGTCGGTGCCGGCGGTGCGGCAGCAGCCTGCTGTTGGCGCAGTTGCGCGATCATTTGCGCCTGCTGTTCTTGCGACATTGGCTTCACTTGCCCCAGCTTTTGCGTCACGTCCAAACGCAGGCTATCCAGTAGCCGTTCGAACAGCTGGAAACCTTCCGTCTTGTACTCATTCAACGGATCGCGCTGCGCATAACCGCGGAAGCCAACGACAGAGCGGAGGTGCTCTAGCGTCACCAGATGGTCGCGCCACTTGGCGTCGATCGTCTGCAACAGAATCTGCTTTTCCAGATTGCGGATCGTTTCAGCGCCGAAAGATTCCTCTTTCTTCGCCATCGCCTCGTCAGAGGCCTGTTCGATCCGTTCGCGCATGGCATCGGCGTCAACGCCCTCTTCTTGCGCCCAACCAATCACCGGGACATCAATGCCAAGGTTCTGGATCACATCGGCATAAAGGCCCTCTGCATTCCACTGGTCGGCATAGCTACGCGGCGGCATATGTTCATCAACCATGTCCTCGACCACCTGATGGCGCATGTCCCCGGCGATTTCGGACAAGTCGGTCGCTTCCATAATCTCGCGGCGCTGGCTAAAGATCACCTTACGCTGCTCGTTCATCACATCGTCGAACTTTAGCAATTGCTTGCGAATGTCAAAGTTGCGGCCTTCGACCTTTGCCTGCGCGCGTTCCAGCGATTTGTTCACCCAAGGGTGCACGATCGCCTCGCCCTCTTTCATACCTAACGTGGACAGGACCTTGTCCAAACGCTCTGAACCGAAGATGCGCATCAGATCGTCATCAAGTGACAGAAAGAACGAGGAGCGGCCGGGATCACCCTGACGGCCAGAACGACCGCGCAACTGGTTATCAATTCGACGGCTCTCGTGACGCTCTGTCGCAAGCACGTATAGGCCGCCAGCTTCTAGCACTTTGGCCTTTTCATCAGCATGCTCTGCTTCGATCCGGGCACGGATTTCATCGGGGTTCGCCTCTGGGTCGGCGTCCAGCGCTTCGATCACCTTCAGTTCGACGTTACCACCCAGCTGAATGTCAGTACCGCGACCCGCCATATTCGTGGCGATTGTCACCGCGTTCAGCTTTCCTGCATCAGCGACAATCTGCGCTTCTTGCTCGTGCTGGCGGGCGTTCAGAACGTTATGCTCCAGCCCCTCGCCTTTGAGCAGGTTTGACAGAAATTCAGATTTCTCGATGCTGGTCGTACCGACAAGAATCGGCTGACCCTTGGCGTGGGCTTCTTTAATCTCTTTTACGACGCCCTCAAATTTTTCGCGGGCGGTCCGGTAAACTTGGTCGTGCTCGTCTTTACGCTGGATCGGTCGGTTCGTCGGCACCTCGACAACGCCAAGGCCATAGATTTCCATGAACTCGTCAGCTTCGGTCAGCGCCGTACCGGTCATGCCGCCCAGTTTGTCGTAAAGGCGGAAATAGTTTTGGAAAGTAACAGAAGCGAGCGTGACGTTCTCTGGCCGAATCGACACGCCCTCTTTCGCCTCGATTGACTGATGCAGACCGTCAGACAGACGACGTCCCGTCATCATGCGCCCAGTAAACTCATCGATCAAAACGACCTCGTCGTTGCGGACGATGTAATCCTTATCTTTGGCATAAAGCTTGTGCGCCCGCAGTGCCTGACTGGTGTGGTGAACCAATGTGGCGCTTTCGGGATCATAAAGAGACTGACCTTCGGGCAGCAGTCCCGCGCGGGACAATGCATCTTCTAAATAGTCGTTGCCTTCGTCGGTAAAGCTGACCGACTTCTGCTTTTCATCCAGTGTAAAATGCTCTTCGGTGATGCCCGGCACGATCTTGTCGATATCGCGGTACATCTGACTGCGATCCTGCGCAGGGCCCGAGATGATCAGTGGCGTCCGCGCTTCGTCGATCAGGATAGAGTCGACCTCGTCAACAACAGCAAAGTTATGGGCACGCTGGTACATCTGGCTAAGTTCCGACCGCATGTTGTCGCGCAGGTAGTCAAAGCCAAGCTCGTTATTGGTGCAATATGTCACGTCGCACTGGTAGGCGACCTTCTTTTCAGCGTCGGGTTGTTGCGGTACGACGACACCCGTGGTCAGACCGAGCGCGCCATAAACCTTGCTCATCCAGTCCGCGTCGCGACGGGCGAGGTAATCGTTCACTGTGACGATGTGCACGCCCTTGCCAGACAGGGCGTTCAGATAAGCCGGAAAGGTCGCGACGAGAGTCTTCCCCTCACCTGTTTTCATCTCGGCAATGTTACCTTGATGCAAGAAAATGCCGCCCATTAACTGCGTATCAAAGGCCCGCAGCCCCAGCGCACGGCGTGCCGCCTCGCGACAGTTTGCAAAAGCTTCGGGCAGCATGTCGTCCAGGCTTTCGCCATTTCGGGCGCGCTCCTGCAGGGCACGGGTACGGTCCTTAATTTGTTCGTCGGACAAGGCGGCGAAATCAGGCTCCAGCGCGTTGATCTTCTCGATCAAGGGCCGTACGGCTTTGACCTTGCGGTCATTTGAGGTCCCGAAGACCTTTTTCGCAATCGTTCCAAGACCCAGCATGTTCTCTCCAAGCGGACTTGTGCCGCCCCTGTGATACCAATTTGAGAGGAGGTTGCTTGTCGGCTTGCACCAAGGCACCTAAACAGGGCCCAAGACCAGCCCCCTCAAGGCTTCTATGCGATGTAAGGGGCGGGCTGATTACTGTCAACGTTGCGCCCCGTGCGGGTGCAAGAGTGTAAGGAAGTTATAATGACCCGACTAACCCACCTTCTGGGCACTGCCGCGATGGCTCTGGCCCTGACGAGCGCCGCACAGGCGCAAGACACCACCGCGACCGACACGACGGAAGCGCCAACAACAGAAGCGCCGGCTGCTGACGCGCCCGCAACAGAGGCACCCGCAGATCTGGCCGCCGCGCCGACAGCAGACCCTGCGACCGTCGTCGCCAGCGTCGATGGTAGCGATATCACGCTAGGTCAGCTCATCATTGCTCGCAGCCAACTGCCGCAGCAATATGACCAATTCCCCCCCGACGTGATCTTTCAAGGTGTCCTTGATCAGGTCGTCCAGCAGCAACTTTTGGCGAACAGCCTGTCCGACACCCCAGACCGCGTCACTTGGGCACTTGCGAACGAGGAACGTTCCTTGCGCGCAGGCGAGGTCATCACAGACCTGACGGCCACAGCCGTCACCGACGAGGCGATCCAGGCCGCCTACGAAGAGATGACCGCAGCTGCGTCAGCCGATCCTGTGATGGAATGGAATGCTAGCCATCTGCTTGTCGAAACCAAGGAAGAGGCCGAGGCCGCCCAAGAGCGGATCAACGGCGGCGAAGACTTTGCGACCGTTGCTACCGAAGTCTCGACTGGCCCCTCCGGCCCCTCCGGTGGAGAGTTGGGTTGGTTCGGACCCGGCCAAATGGTTGCCGAATTTGAACAGACCGTCGAAGGCATGCAGCCCGGCGATGTGTCCGGGCCAGTTCAGACGCAGTTTGGCTGGCACATCGTCAAGCTGAACGAGACCCGCGGAAAGCCCGTCCCACCGCTGGAAGAGGTCCAAGCCGAGATCGTTGGTGGCCTGCAAGAGGCTGTGATCCTTTCCAAGATCGAAGAGTTAAAATCAGCGGCAAAGATCACCCTGCCAGAACCCGGCGCTATTGACCCCGCCGTGTTGTCCAACCTCGACCTGCTGGAGAAGTAAGTCATGCCATTATCCCCACTTGCCCCCGCCGCCTTTCCTGACCTGCCCGTCATCGACGGCGTCACCTTTGCGGCGGCGCAGGCGGGGGTGAAATACAAGAACCGAACCGATGTGATGCTGGCGGTCTTGGCCCCCGGCAGCACAGTTACAGGTGTTTTTACCCGATCAGCCACCCGCTCTGCCCCCGTTTTGGACTGTCAGTCCAAGCTGGGCGGAGGCGATGGCCCGGCGGCAATACTGGTGAATTCCGGCAATTCCAACGCCTTCACGGGCAAGGCCGGACTAGAATCAGTTTCAGCAATCACAGCGGCTGTCGCCAATGCCACCGGCGTGGATGCTGCCCGCGTGTTTACTGCGTCCACTGGTGTCATTGGGGAACCGTTGCCCCACGACCGTATCGTGGCAAAGATTGTCGAATTGATAGATGGGCAGTCGGCCACGGCCATGGACGATGCGGCGCGCGCCATCATGACGACCGATACCTTTCCGAAGGGATCAACCCAGACGATCACGATCAACGGGAAATCGGTTAAAATCGCCGGTATAGCCAAGGGCTCTGGCATGATTGCCCCCGACATGGCCACGATGCTGGTCTATATCTTCACCGATGCCCAGATCGCCTATCAACCACTACAAGACATGCTGTCTCGGCTGACAAACAATACTTTCAATAACATTACTGTCGACAGCGACACCTCCACCTCCGACAGCCTGATGCTCGCGGCGACCGGCGCATCCGGTGTCGACGTAACCGGCAATGCGGCATTCGAAGATGCGCTGCATTCTGTCATGCTCGACTTGTCCCATCAGGTGGTCCGCGACGGCGAGGGCGCTACAAAGTTCGTGACCATCGCAGTGACGGGCGCCGCCACTGATGCCGATGCCCGCCTTGTCGCGATGGCAACCGCCAACAGCCCATTGGTAAAGACCGCCATCGCGGGCGAAGATCCGAACTGGGGCCGCATCGTTATGGCCGTCGGTAAGTCGGGCGCACAGGCCGATCGCGACGCCCTGACGATAAGGCTCGGCGATTTGGTGCTCGCCGAAAATGGCTGGCGCTCTCCAAGCTACTCAGAAGATGAGGCCGCCGCCTATATGAAGCAACAGGACCTTACAATTGGAATCGATCTGGGTCTTGGCAACGGGACTAGTACCGTTTGGACCTGCGATTTGACCCATGAATACATCACGATCAACGCCGATTACCGGTCGTGAAAATCCTACTCGTCTCTGCTGTGGCCCTAGTAGACGTTGACGGGCGTATCCTGCTCGCCCAACGCCCCGCGGGCAAATCGCTAGCAGGGCTATGGGAATTTCCCGGGGGAAAGGTTGACCCCGGTGAAACCCCTGAAGTGGCACTGATTCGCGAACTTCAGGAAGAGCTTGGGATCGACACTTGGGCCTCTTGCCTCGCGCCGCTGACCTTCGCAAGTCACACTTACGACGATTTCCACCTGCTCATGCCGCTGTTTGCTTGCCGTAAATGGCATGGCACCCCTCAGGGTCGAGAGGGACAGACGCTGAAATGGGTTCGCGCCGCCGATCTTACTCAGTACCCAATGCCTCCGGCAGATATTCCGTTGATTTCAATCCTGCGCGACTGGCTGTAAGCCAAGCAGGACTTTCGTCTTCGCATTTTTCTAGAATATTAAAAGAAAAAGGCCCGTCAGCATCGCTGACGGGCCTTTTCAATCTTAATGGCAGCAATCTTTACAGATTGCGCTCCACCGACTCGCGTTCGAAGATTTCGATCACGTCGCCTGGACGTATGTCTTCGTAGTTCTCGAACGCCATACCGCATTCCTGACCCGACTGCACTTCTGCAACCTCGTCCTTGAAGCGCTTCAGCGTCTTCAGCGTGCCTTCGTGGATGACGACGTTGTCGCGCAATAGACGTACGCCAGCGGAACGACGCGCCACACCTTCGGTGACCAGACAGCCCGCGACGTTGCCCACATTCGAGACCTTGAAGACCTCTTTGATGTTGGCGTAGCCGATGAACTTTTCGCGGATTTCATTCGACAGCAGGCCAGAGGCTGCCGCTTTGATGTCGTCCACGAGGGCATAGATGACCGAATAGTAACGGATCTCTACACCCTTCTGGTTGGCCACGCTCCGTGCCGTTGCATTGGCACGCACGTTAAAGCCGATGACCGGCGCACCAGAGGCTTCTGCGAGGCCGATATCAGTCTCGGTGATTGCACCAACACCGGAATGCAGGACGCGGACCCGGACTTCGTCATTACCGATCTTTTCCATCGCCTGTACGATCGCTTCGGCAGAACCTTGAACGTCAGCCTTTACCACAATCGGCAGCTCAGACACGCTCTTGTTCGCTTTGGCATTCGCCATCAGCTGCTCCAGAGTGGTCGCAGCGCCGATAGCGGCACGCTTGTCCTTGGCAGCTTTCATCCGATAGTCGGCAATTTCACGCGCTTGCGCTTCGGTGTCGACCACGTTCAGAACGTCGCCTGCTTCGGGTGTGCCATTCAAACCAAGCACTTCGACTGGGACGGACGGACCGGCTTCTTTAACACGGTCGCCTTTGTCGTCGATCAGCGCGCGGACCTTGCCCCACTGTTCGCCGACGACAAAGATGTCGCCCTGACGCAATGTGCCGTTTTGCACGAGAACCGTGGCTACGGGACCGCGACCCACATCAAGCTGTGCCTCGATCACGGCACCCATGGCGGCGCGGTCGGGGTTGGCTTTCAGTTCCAGAATTTCCGCCTGCAGCGCGATGGCTTCAAGCAGTTTGTCCAGACCCAGACCAGATTGAGCAGAGACTTCAACGTCCTGCACATCGCCGGACATTTTTTCCACAATCACTTCATGCTGCAGCAGATCGGTCCGCACCTTGTCAGGATTGGCCGACGGCTTGTCCATTTTGTTGATCGCAATGATCATCGGGACTTTTGCAGCCTTGGCGTGATTGATCGCTTCAATCGTCTGCGGCATCACTGCGTCATCCGCAGCAACAACAAGCACGACAATGTCAGTAACTTGCGCACCACGTGACCGCATCGAAGTAAAGGCAGCGTGGCCCGGCGTGTCGAGGAATGACAGAACCGATCCATTATCTGTCGTGACCTGATAAGCACCGATATGCTGCGTGATGCCGCCAGCTTCGCCCGCAACGACGCGGGTTTTGCGGATTGCGTCCAACAGCGAAGTCTTACCGTGGTCGACGTGGCCCATGATCGTGACGATCGGCGCACGCGGCTTAAGGTCAGATGCCTTGTCTACGACTTGGTCGATGACCTGCTCTACATCAGAATCCGATACGCGCACGACTTTGTGCCCAAATCCTTCGATAAGCAGTTCAGCGGTATCGGCGTCGATGGTTTCGGTCTGCGTGACCATCATACCCATCTTCATCAATTCCTTGACGACGTCAGATGTCCGTTCTGCCATCCGGTTGGCCAATTCGCCAACTGTGATCGCCTCGGGCAGCTGCACATCGCGCACAACCTTTTCACGCTCTACATTGCCGCCCATCGCCTTTTGGCGTGCACGGTCCTGCTTGCGCTTCATCTGCGCCATAGAACGCTGACGGCCACCTTCGCGACCGGTCAAAGCATCGTTTAGCGTCAGCTTGCCACCGCGACGGCCATCGCCCTCACGGGCAGGCTTTGCTTTGGTGGTGTCGCGAGTCTGAGCCTCGCGGTCACGTTCCGTGGCCTTGCGCGGGGCAGAGGACGTCGGGCGATCCACTTCGGTCTGACCCGGAGGGGCCGCGACCTGAGGGGCGGGTGCATTTTTCGCCTCTTCGGCAGCACGGCGCTTGGCCTCTTCTTCCTCGGCTTTCGCCTTGGCACGCTCTTCGCGCTCGCGATCTTCGGCCTCCTTGGCCTCGATCTCGGCACGACGACGCTCGCGCTCTTCAGCGCGCTCTTTTTCTTCGGCTGCGCGCTTGGCTGATTCCTCGACTTCACGCGACTTGGCCAGCGCCAATGCTTTCATCCGGCGCGCCAGTTCGACATCGGAAATGCCAGCAGGCCGTTTGGACGGATCCCCGCCTGCAGGCAGCCCAGCGGCCACACCAGTCTTGACCGCCACAGTTCCGGGCTTGGGCACCACAACGCGCTTGCGCTTGGTTTCCACAACGACGTTTTTCGTGCGACCATGGCTGAAGCTCTGCTTCACGTTGCTCGGACGCGACCCGCCAAGGCCCAATGGTTTTTTGCCGTCAGTATCGCTCATCTAGCTATGTATCCTTCCCGACAGCCATATTGCCGTCGTCAATCTCGCGGAGTCCGCGCAGTCTTGCGGCTTCCTCTACAACACGGTCACTGAGTCCGCCAGTCGCGAGCGCGCCATGTATCACACTTTGCCGCCCGAATGCCAAACCCAATTCAGTTGCGCTCAAACAACTGTAATATCTTGCCCCTTCGGGCGTCCAAAGCTTGGCTTTGCCACGCTCTGACCCGTCACCGGCTTGCAACAGGACCCGCACATTCGCGCCCCCGGCCAACCAGCCTTTAACTTTCTCGAACCCGCAAACCGCTAAACCTGCTTTGCGGGCCATCGCGATCAGATCCAACGTTCGCCGGACCAACTGCCGTTCGACTTCTTCCGTCAACCCGTCGGGCACCTTGACTGGCGCCTTAGCCGAGCGGCTGAACTGGCCCTTCTTGGCCTTGTCCAGCGCATCCCGAGTCGATGCCACGTACATACCACGTCCGGGCAGCTTGCCCAATATGTCGGGTACGACCTGATTATCAGGCCCCACGACGAAACGGACCAGTCCCGACTTAGGCTGCGTCTCGCCGGTGACGATGCACCGGCGCTCCGGGCCGTCTTCCAGGTTCTTTTTCAATCCGCCACGGGCCATGGGTGCAGTTCAGAGGCGCTTACGCCTCTGCCTCCTCTTCAATATCGGTATCGTCGTCACTGTTGACAAGGTCTGCGGGATCAACCCAGCCCAGCGCCACACGTGCAGTCATGACCATGGACTGCGCTTCTTCGAGGCTGATGTCGAATTTCTCCAGCACGCCTTCATCTTTGTGCCGCTCGCCCTTCACAACAGTCCAGCCACCGGCCAGTTCCCAGTCAGCGCAGGTCGCAAAGTCTTCAAGCGTTTTCACGCCATCTTCGGCCAGCGCTTCCAGCATCTGCGGTGTCAGACCTTCGAAGTTAACAAGGCTATCTTCCAAACCCAGTTCGCGCGCCCGATCAAGAGCTTTCTTGTTTTGCGCTTCAAGGTAATCACGGGCACGAGCCTGCAATTCGCTAGCAGTGTCCGCATCAACGCCTTCGATAACCAGAAGTTCTTCGGCTTCGACATAGGCGACTTCTTCAAGGTTCGTGAACCCTTCAGAAACCAGAAGCTGTGCAAAGAATTCGTCCAGATCCAGTGTCTCCATGAACAGCTTGGTGCGCAGTTCAAATTCGGCCTGACGGCGTTTGGACTCTTCTTCCTCCGTCAGAATATCAATATCCAAACCGGTCAGCTGAGACGCCAAACGCACGTTCTGACCGCGGCGACCGATTGCCAGCGACAGCTGCTCTTCGGGAACGACGACCTCGATCTTTCCAGCCTCTTCGTCCAACACGACCTTAGAAACTTCGGCAGGTTGAAGTGCGTTCACAAGGAACGTCGGCATGTCTTCGTTCCACGGGATAATGTCGATCTTTTCGCCCTGCAGCTCGTTCACGACGGCCTGCACACGCGAACCGCGCATACCTACGCATGCGCCAACAGGGTCGATGCTGCTGTCATAAGAAATGACGGCGATCTTGGCACGCGAACCAGGGTCACGGGCGACAGCCTTGATCTCGATAATGCCCTCGTAGATTTCAGGCACTTCCATCTTGAATAGTTCTGCCATGAACTCGGGCGCTGTCCGCGACAGGAAAATCTGCGGCCCGCGCTGCTCGCGGCGCACTTCCTTGATGTAGCAACGGATACGGTCGTTTGGACGATAGGCTTCGCGGCCGATCTTCTCGTTCCGGCGCAGAATCGCCTCGCCTGAACCTACGTCGACGATAACGTTGCCGTATTCCTCGCGCTTGACCAGTGCGTTGATGATCGTGCCTGCGCGATCTTTGAAATCTTCGTATTGCTTGTCACGCTCGGCTTCGCGGACCTTTTGCAAGATGACTTGCTTTGCAGATTGCGCCGCAATACGGCCCAGTTCGACGGGCGGGACTTCTTCGACCAGCATATCGCCGATCTTGGCGTCCTTAATCCAGTCTTTCGCCGTCTCCAGCGTGAACTGTGATTGATAATTCTCGTATTCGTCGTCCTCTACGACCGTGCGAACACGTGTAAAGGTCGCGCGACCGGTCTTGCGGTCGATGCTGACACGAATGTCCATTTCCGCGCCGTAACGCGACTTGGCAGCCCGTGCGAGGGATTCCTCCATCGCCTCGACCACCAGGCCGGGTTCGATATTCTTTTCGCGGGCAACCGCCTCGGCGGTCTGCAACAGCTCTAGCTGGTTTGCGGAAGTAATGGCCATCAGGTGTTCTCCTCATCCCCATCAATGATGGTTTCAATCTCGTCGAATTGGGCTTCGTCGATCTGTCCCGCATCTTTGCGACCGCGCAGCACGTTGCGGATCAGATCGTCTGTCAGCACCAGCTTGGCGTCGGACAGCCAGTCGAATTTTAGACCGATGGTGACCTCTTCCTTGCCGTGGTCGCCAGCAGCGATGGTAATCAAAACCTCGTCATCTTCGACGCCAGCCAGTTCACCCTTAAAGCGGCGGCGGCCATCGATCAGCTGATCCGTCTCGACCTTGGCCTCAAAGCCTTGCCACTGCTCGAAGTCCTTCAGCCGGGTCAAGGGTCGGTCGATACCGGGACTGGATACTTCAAGCGTATAATTGTCGAGGATCGGATCCTCTACGTCCATCACGGCACCAACGGCGGTACTGATCTGGCCACACTCATCAACCTCGATCGTCCCGTCAGCCTTCTGGGCCATGATCTGTAAAGTGGATTCCTTGCCGGTCATCAAACGGATGCGCACGACTTCGAAACCCATGTCCTCTATGACAGGGGTGATGATCTCGGCGATCCGACGGTCGATGGCCGCCTTGGCGATCAGGTCGTTCATGGATGTCTCCAAGCACAAAAAAACGGGCGCGCGGCCCGTTACAATTTCCGGTTGGGCGCTGGGGGTGGAGGCCAGCACGCCGCTGTTGAAAAGTCATATAGACCAAGTCCGCAGAAACCACAAGGGCGTCTCGCGGCTAGGCGGTCCAACCCGCAGAACCAGCGCGGCGCGGTCGCCAGTGATGATATTCAGATAGATGTTTGAGCGTAGGGCTTTTCGCTGAAACGATTGCGCGACGGGAATGGCATCTGCCAAATCCACAGGCACAGCCAGATCAAGTGACAGACTATCAAGGCCACTCTGACGCAAAAAGGCCAAGGCATCCTGCGGGTCTTGATCCACCGCTAACAACACATTTTGCAATCGCAGATCGCGGCCGGGTGCCCCGTTCGGATCCAACATTATCCGATATTGATTCCGGCCCAAAGTCCACGCAGGCTGTGCGGCAAGCGCCATAACACTGCCCAAAGCAAATCCACGCCGAGTGATTTGGTGCATTGCATAGCCTCGCGGTCAGCTACAATTAGTTTAGCCAACTCGGGCGATGTAGCAACAACGACTAAAGACCCAGACGATCCCGATCCGCAGCAAAGCGATCCATCGCCCGGACTAGTTCAGTGCTAATCCCCGGTTCCGACAGCGCATGACCCGCACGCCCTACCAGCGTCAGTTTTGCCTGCGACCATTGCTGGGCGAGTGTATAAGCAGACACGGGCGGGCAAATCATGTCGTAACGCCCTTGCACTATGACGCCGGGAATATTCGCCAGCCGGTCCGTCCGCGCAAGGATCTGGTGATCCGCATCCAGCCAGCCCTTGTGATAGAAATAATGATTCTCGAGCCGTGCGAAGGCGCGAGCGTAATCAGCGGGGCTTTCGCCGGTCACGCCGTCGCTATCCATCGCCGCCAATGCATTTTCCCACTGCGCCCACGCGCGAGCGTATTTTGTCTCTGTCATCATGTCGCCCGAGAATAGGCGCTTGTGGTAGGCAGCAGTCATATCGCCGCGCTCGTCCTCTGGCACCAATTGCACGAAGCGCGCCCAAAGGTCCGGCCAGAACCGCCCGGCCCCACCACCATAAAACCAGTCCAATTCTGGCTCGGTCATCAGGAACACTCCGCGCAGCGCCAAGGCCGCGACCCGGTCCGGGTGCGTTTCCGCATAGATCAATGCCAGCGTAGCACCCCAACTGCCGCCGAATGTGATCCATCGGTCTATCCCCAGCGTTTCGCGGATCAACTCTATGTCCGCGACCAGATGCCATGTCGTGTTGGCAACGACGCTTGCATGTGGTCGCGATCGCCCACAACCTCGCTGATCGAACAGGACGACACGATAAATGTCGGGGTTAAAATAGCGCCGCATCGCGGGGCTGCATCCGCCACCAGGACCGCCATGTAGAACAACGACTGGAATTCCCGCAGGATTTCCGCATTGTTCGACATAGATTTTGTGCCCGTCGCCCACGTCCAGAACTCGCTGGTCGAATGGATCGCTAGGTGGGTACAAATGCGCGGCTGCGCTCTTTTGGCTCGGGACGTTTTCCATGATCCACCTATATAGGGCACCAACGGCTAAAACCATGCCAACAAATGAACGGGAGCCCAAAATGGCCACGAACACGATCGATGCCGGCGAAGTCGCGAAATTCGAAGCAATGGCCGAGGAATGGTGGGACGAAACTGGCAAGTTCAAGCCGTTGCATATGATGAACCCGGTGCGACTAGACTACATCACCAAACAGATCGCGGCAGAGTTCAATCGTGACCTTTCAGCAGACAAGCCCTTCGACGGTCTACGCATTCTGGATATCGGCTGCGGGGGTGGCCTGCTATGTGAACCTATGGCGCGCTTAGGCGCCGATGTCGTTGGCGTTGATGCAGCACCGCGGAACATCCCTGTGGCGCAAATCCACGCAGAACAAAGCGGACTGACCATCGACTACCGACATGGCACAGCAGAGGCTATGGCTGCCGCAGGCGAACAGTTTGACGTCGTCCTGAACATGGAAGTCGTCGAACATGTCGCGGACCCACAAGGTTATCTGACAGCCTGTCAAGAATTATTGAAACCCGGCGGCTTACACCTTTGCTCTACCATCAACCGGAACCCCAAATCCTTCGGTATGGCAATCGTCGGGGCAGAGTGGGTCATGCGCTGGCTGCCCAAAGGCACGCACGACTGGAACAAATTCATCACCCCGGACGAGCTGTTCGCGCTCCTCCGCAAGGCGGGACTAACACCGGTCGACCGCACCGGCTACGTCTTCAATTTCCTGCATTTCGCATGGTCCACGTCGGCCACGGATTTGTCGGTCAACTACGTCACAGCAGCAACCAAACCCGCTTGACGCAGACCTTTGATTTGGACGACCAAACTCTCGCGATTGGTTTCCACCAGCGGCACAAAGCAAGCCAGAGCTCGCTTTTCAGGAGAATACTACTGCGCGGGGACTCTATCCCTTAGGCCGGATCAGATAACTTCGCACGCAGCTCGCGTAACACCGGCAGCGTCGCGCGAACCTTTTCCTCGCCTACTTTGGTTACAACATCCGCGACAAGCGGACTGATCGCGGCGATCGCCGCGTTGCGTGCAGACAGTCCCGCTGGACTGATCGCGACCAGTTTTCGGCGCGCGTCATCCCAGTCAGGGCGTACATGGACCCAACCGGCCCATTCCAGCTTAGACAGCGTATTCGTCATAGCCCCGCGCGTCAGGTGAAACGTTTGGGCCAGTTGCGCCGGTGTCCGTTCCGCCCCGCTATGCGCTAGGTGGTTCAGAACCGAAAAATGCGACAGCTCCATCCCCTTGGGAAGCACCCGTGCCATGCTTGCCCGCGCTAATTGGTCCACCGCAAGCAGTTCGCTGAACAAAGTGACGGCAAGGTGCTGGGTCTGATCTGTCATCTGGGGCTTTCATAGGGGCGGTCGTGGGTCAGGGACGGAACACGCGTCCGCGACTGTGCCACCAAAGCCAAATCCAGATCAACCATCGTGACGCCGCATCCAGTGCCCGCGTCCACCAAAACCTCGCCCCAAGGCGCTACGGCAAGGCTGTGCCCATAAGTATGCCGGGGTTTTCCGGCCTGCGCCGGATGTGTACCAGTCTGAGCGGCTGCAAGCACAAAGCAACCAGTCTCTATTGCGCGGGCGCGCAGTAAAGTTTCCCAATGCGCGACACCGGTCACGGGGGAAAACGCAGCCGGCACCAAAAGAATGTCCGCCCCCGCGTGGGCGAGATTACGATAAAGATGCGGAAAGCGCAGATCGTAGCAGATGGTCAAACCCAAAGCAGCGTCTGGCGTCCGCGCCAACACAGCACGGTCACCCGGACGATACCCCGCCGATTCACAGTAACTTTCAGTCTCTGATACGGTGACGTCGAACATGTGGATTTTGTCATATCGCGCAGCGATCGCACCATCCGGCCCGATCAGAAAACTGCGGTTGGCAAAACGTCCATCCGCATCACCGGTCTTCAACGCGAGCGATCCAATGGAAAGCCAAATACCAAGATCAGCCGCTTGAGTGCGCAGCGCCTTCAATGTCAGGTCATCATCCTCAACCTGCAAAACGGCTTTCTGCCGCTCCCGATTTTGGCTGACACAATTTGTAACCTCTGGCGTGCAGATCAACGTCGCACCCTGCGCCGCCGCATCCGCAATCAGACTGCGCGTGACGGCCAGATTGGCGGGCGGATCATCGCCCGCCGTCAACTGAACCAGCGCTGCCCTCATACGGCCAACAAGGCGTCCAGCTTACCTGCCTTGTCCAGCGCATAAAGCTCATCACACCCGCCAACGTGGGTCTTTCCCACAAAAATCTGCGGCACCGTGCGCCCGCCATTACTGCGCTGCATCATCTCTGCGCGCTTCTCTGGCTGCTGCGCTAAAGAGATTTCGGTAAAGCTGACGCCCTTTGACGAAAGTAGACGCTTTGCAGCATGGCAAAAGCCGCAAGTGGGCGTGGTATAGATTTCGACCGGTTTCATAAGATGGGCTCCTTGGTGGAATTGCACCTTATCTAGGTCTCTTTCACGACCCTCGCCAGTGTCAGCATGCACACCCGGTCTGCGCCCGCTGCATACGCGGCCTCTGTCGCCGCCGTCAGTGTAGCGCCAGACGTCATGACGTCGTCTACAATCAGCACCTCACGCCCAGCCAACAAAGGCGCCCGTCGAGGATTGTGCGTGAGTGCACCGTGCAGTGCCGCAAATCGGGCATCCCGGCCCACTGCCTCCATCTTGGTCGTGCGCACCCGCCGCACCAGCGCATCCGGCACATGTATACCATCCAGCCCCCGCGCGATCAGCCGCGACAGCAAGGCAGCCTGATTGTAACGCCGCGCAACAAGCCGGGTCCAATGTACGGGTACCGGCACCACGATCATGCCCGTCGACACGATATGCCGACCCGCATGCAGCATCCACTTCGCCGCAGGCAATGCCAGATCGGTTCGGTCCCCATGCTTCAGGTTCAGCACCATCCGCCGCGCGATACCGTCATAAACCAATGCGGACCGCCCCTGCACCCAAGGACGTGCGATGGTCATGCAGTCGTCGCAATGCAGCGGCCCTGCACCTCGGTCCATAAGTGGTGTACCGCAGGCGTCACAGGTCAGTCCGTGGATGAATTGTGTATCTCTCCAACAAATACCGCACAGGCCGTGGTCGTCTGCCGTCTGCGCGTCGCAAGACACGCATTGCGCCGGATAGACTGCCCGGATCACACTTTGCATTCGCATCATTCGCCCCTAGATGACCTTTATGCAGAACCTGACTGATCGCACTGCCCTGACCCGCAATCGTGCCCGTGCGCGCGAAACCTTTTTGCGCGACCGGGTGGCCGACGATGTTCATGAAAGACTGCAAGAGGTTAACAGATCATTTACTCTGCCACTGATCGTGACGCCGACACCGGAAGTTTGGCAAAATATCCTACCGGCAGCGCCTTCAACCCCGGACACAGACACGCTGGCGGTTGCTGAGGCGGCGCATGACCTGCTGATCTACGATCTATCCCTACACTGGGCCAACGACCTAGTCGGCCAACTTGTACAATCGCGGCGCGCCTTGGCGCCCGACGGCCTTTTCATTGGCACGCTTTTCGGCGGCCAGACCTTGCATGAACTCCGCACTTGTTTGGCAGAGGCAGAGTCGCGCTTGATGGGCGGTCTGTCCCCCCGGATCGCGCCAATGGGGGAAATTCGAGATCTTGGTGGGCTTTTACAGCGCGCAGGATTCGCCTTGCCCGTGGCCGACAGCGATACGATCAGCGTCAAATATGCCGACGCTTTCGCCCTGATGCGTGACCTGCGGGCGATGGGCGAAACCAACGCCCTGCACGCACGATTACGCCACCCCACGCGGTCCGCCGTCCTGCAAGAGGCTGCGCGCGTCTACTCCCAGCATTTTTCTGACGCAGATGGCCGCATCACCGCCACGTTCGAGGTTGTCACCCTGACGGGTTGGGCACCAGCCGCCAGCCAACCGCAACCATTGCGACCAGGGTCCGCGAAGGCGCGACTGGCTGACGCATTGGGTACCGACGAAACTCTGCTTAAACCGCATGGCGATTGACCTGACGCTATTACCCGTTATTTCAGCCCTTTGATCACGGGACAGGAAAGAAGATGGACATGTTCGACCAGACACAGCCCGAGCGCCCAGCAAAGTGCCCCATACATGCGGCACCAGACCATCCCACGATCAAACCGGCGCGCGTCGGCATCCTCGTGGCCAACCTTGGCACGCCCGACGGCTACGACTACTGGTCGATGCGACGCTATCTTTCGGAGTTCCTATCAGACAAGCGCGTTGTGGATTACTCTGCTTGGGTCTGGCAGCCACTGCTGCAACTTGTGATTCTGACGAAGCGGCCATTCACGTCTGGCGCAAACTACAAGTCCATCTGGAACGAAGAGGAAAACGAATCACCGCTTCTGACCATCACGAAAAAACAGACCGCCGCCATCAAGGCGCAGATGATGGCCCGATACGGCGACAACGTCCGCGTCGATTTCTGTATGCGTTACGGAAACCCGTCGACGAAATCCAAGGTCCGCGAAATGGTCGAGGACGGCTGCACGAAAATCCTCTTTTTTCCACTGTATCCGCACTACGCAGGCGCAACATCTGCCACGGCGAACGACAAGTTCTTTCAGGCGCTCATGCAGGAAAAGTGGCAACCGACTGCGCGGATCGTTGACCCATATTTCGAAGACCCAACATACATCGACGCCCTCGCGCAATCCATCGAACGCGCCTATGCGGCGGCTGATGAAAAGCCAGAGGTCCTGATCTGCTCCTACCATGGCGTTCCGGAACGCTACTTGCGCGAAGGCGATCCGTACCACTGCCAATGCCAAAAAACGACGCGTTTGCTACGCGAACGTCTTGGCTGGGACAAAACCGAGATCCGCACTACTTTTCAATCCCGTTTCGGACCGGAAGAATGGCTAAAGCCCTACACAGTCAAAGAAGTCGCCCGACTAGCGCAAGAAGAAGGCATCAAGCGTATCGCCGTCTGCGCACCCGCTTTCAGCGCCGATTGCATCGAAACACTGGAAGAGATCAACGAAGAGATTAAGGAATCCTTCGAACATGCTGGTGGCGAACACTTTACATATATCCCCTGCCTGAATGACGACCCCGCACATATAGACGCGCTTTGCGGTATCATCGATCAGAACCTGCAAGGCTGGCTAAAGGGCTGACAGTCGCGCAACCCAATCCTCGCTTTTTTGCAAATACCCTCTCGTTAGGCGCTCCGACCGCATCGGCGGTCGGACACCCATTGGCCAAGATCAGAGACCGTGATTAGGTGCGCGCGACCTATTTCGGAAGCCGCCTCATGCCACTGTCCGCTCGCCTGAAACCGCACCAGCGCGTCTTTGCATCCTTCGCGATCTATGCCTTTGCGCTGGGAAACCTGTTCCCACGCCTTCCAGACATCAAGCGCGCTATGGGAATAGAGGAAGGTGCACTTGGCCTCGCCTTGATCGGGACTTCGACCGGTACATTGATATCACTGACCCTAGCGGCACCGATTATCGCCAAGCTTGGCCATCGCAATGCGCTTTTCACACTGCTGCCGCTTATGGCGCTGTTCTTTGCTATTGCCGTTCATGCGTCCGGCCCCCTCTCACTTTACTTTCTTTTGATCCCAGCCGGTTTAACCATGGGCGCAACAGAGGTCATCGTTAATGTCGAAGCCGACCGGACCGAAGCGGCCATGGGGCGCCGCATTATGAACCGCGCCCACGCTTTTTGGAGCTTTGGCTTCTTTGGCGCAGGATTGTTCGGCGCGGTTATGGCGCAACTTGGCATCTCTCCTGGATTGCATCTAGCGGTGGTCTTGCCGTTAATTTTAGGCGCCGTATGGCTGTTATTGGGGGATTTCCAGCCCGCGCCAAAACGCGGCACGGAATCCGTCGATACAGGTCCCGCCATCGCCAAGCCGACCATGGGGATCATGGTTTTGGTCGGCGTGTCGCTGTCTGCCATGCTGCTAGAGGGTGCCAGCATCGACTGGTCGGCGATCTACATGCGGTCGGTCTTTGACGCGTTGCCGTTCTTGGGTGGCCTTGCTGTTGCCACCACAGCCCTAAGCCAAGCGATTACGCGCTATTATGCCGACCGAATTGTGGACCGCCATGCACCTGATCATGTGGCGCGTCTGATGCAAGCGACCATGGCACTTGGCGTATTGATCATTTTCTTCGCCCCTGCGCCAGGCGTCGCGTTGCTAGGGTTCGCCCTGATCGGCGCGGGCACTTCCGCAATCTTTCCGCTGGCGATGTCCGCTGCAGCTCAGCGAAGCGATAGACCTGCCGCAATCAATGTGGCCGCATTGGCGCAATTTTCCTTTGTCATCTTTCTATTAGGGCCACCGCTGTTGGGCTTCGTGGCAGAACATGCAGGATTGCGCTGGACGTTCGGCCTTGGCCTTCCCTTAGTCGCCGTTAGCTTTGCCTTATCAGGCGCGTTACGGTCGAAGCCTGCTACCATTTGAAACGCGAACGGGGGCGCCTTTGGCACCCCCGTTCCTGATGATCGTCCACGATCCTCAGATCAACAGAACCCAAGCCAACTAACGTTGTGCCCAAAAGCTCTGCGATGTGTTGATTATATAGGCCAAGACCACGACACGACGAATGCCTGTCGATCAGACAGCCATCTTGTCCGCAAAAGATGCGATAATATTGCCACGACCAGGTATCCTCTAAGATGTGTAGATCACGCCTGCGGCACATCAGCGCTGTCCCAACGACGTCGTGTTTGAACTGTGCATCCGTTCCCGCTAAGAGGGCACGATCGCCAGAGAGGGTGCTTAGAAATGCAAAGACGTGATGTTTTCATCGGGTTCGCCGCCCTTGGATTGTTGGCTGCCTGCGGCGGCGCGCCAAAGGGACGAATCGGGCCAGATGGCCTGCCCTTGCCGCAGGTCTACCGGATTTCCGAAGGTGATACGGATGCCATCCAGTTTAGGATGCTTGATAGCGTCAACACGTTGCGCGCCGCCGCTGGCGTGCCTTCTGTGGCTCTTGATCCGCAATTGAATGCCGCAGACGCGACGCACGCCCGCGATATGTCCGTCCAGAATCGGCCTTGGCTGTTCGGCTCCGATGGTTCCTCCCCACTGGAACGCGCACGCCGTGTCGGTTTTCAGGGACGGATTTTGGGTGAAAACATCTCTGAGTCATACGAAACAGAGCTTGAAACCTTGGCCGCGTGGATGAAGCAACAGGACACCCGCCGCGTCGTGCTTGACCCTGCGGCCCGCCGGATGGGTCTGGCTTGGTTTCAAGAACCGGCTGGTAAGCTGTGGTGGGTGATGACCATGGGCAGTGATCCGGTCATGCAAGCCCCCGTTGCCATGACGCAACCCTTCACGACGGCGGCAGTGACCGAGTAAGGTCAAGCCGCCGCCCGGCGGACTTATCGGTAAATAAAGATGGGTGTTCCGTCTTTGACCATGGCGTACATTTCTTCAATCTCTTCGTTAGTCACCGCGATGCAGCCCCACGTCCAATCCCTTTGGCCGACATATCTGTGCGGCGTTCCGTGGATGAAGATGTCGCCGCCAGGACGCTTTCCCATTGCCTCGGCGCGCGCAATATCATCGCTGTTTGGATAGGAAATACCTAGCGAAAGATGGTAGCGGCTTTTAGCATTGCGCCGATCGATGCGATAGGCGCCCTCTGGCGTGCGTCCGTCCTGTTCCACCTGCTTGTGGCCCGTAGGAGCAAATCCCATTTCCATTCGATACTGCTTCAACAGGTTGTTACCCGACAACAGCTGTACGACCCGCTGTTTTTTGAAAACTTGAACCCGTGTCACCTGCGGGCCATCGTAGCGCCGAAATTTGCTGGGCACGGCCTTGCCGCAGGCCATCAAAAGCGCGCCAGAGGCCGCCATCATCATATTACGTCTGCTCAAAAACATGGCTGCCCCAACAGTTCTTCATCGTGTCGGTCTGACGCCGACCTCATGATTTTTCGATACACCAGCATGCGCAAAGGTCAAAGCGCTGCATGCCGCCTTGGAATCACGCCCGCGTGAGCGAAGCGACCATTTCGACATGGGGCGACCAACGAAACTGATCCACGACTTGAACCCAGTCAACAGCAAAGCCCGCCTCGACCAACGTGGCCACATCCCGACCAAATGTCACCGGGTTGCACGACACCATCGCGATCCGATTAACAGTCGAAGCCGCAAGTGTAGCCACCTGAGACGCAGCACCTGCCCGAGGCGGGTCCAACACGGCGACGTCAAAACCCTTTAGCTCGTCAGGTTCAAGCGGACGGCGGAACAAATCGCGGGTTTCCCCGGTCACGCGCTTGACGCCCTTGGCCACGCGCCACGCCTTGTCCAGTGCCGCGATCATCGCCGCGTCGCCTTCAACTGCCAATACTTCTGCGGTCTTAGCCAACGGTAGGCTGAAGGTGCCGCAGCCCGCAAACAGGTCAACGACCTTAGCCGCATTGCCGACGATTTCCGTAACCGCAGCCAAAAGCGCCGCTTCACCGTCTGCTGTCGCTTGCAGAAATGCCCCCGGCGGTGGCGTCACAGTTGCGGAACCAAGGACTTGGACGGGCGGGCGCAGCGTTACCACGGTTTCATCCACCCACGTGAGCCGCGCCAATTGGTGTTGCTGTGCAAAGACGGCCAGATCGATGCGTAACTGGTCGGTCAGCTTTTGGTCTGTCTGCACCAGCACATCCAGCCCAGCAGCCGAATCTGTCACAGTCAACGCAACCTCGCCGCGGCGAGAGGCCGCGATGACCGTCAATGCCTCTAGCATCGGTACGCCAGCAAGCATGCCGGGTGTTACCAATTGGCAATCGGGCACTGCGACCAACACGTCAGACGCGCGTGCATGGAAACCAACCATCGCGCCCGACTTCGTCCGACGGCCCGAAAATTTCGCCCTTCTCCGTGAATGTGACGGAGAGGTGTGCATCACGCGGAATTTCGGCTCTAATCCATGTGCATGCAGGGCGCGTTCCACGACCTGCTGTTTCCATCCAGCGACAAAATCGTCGGCAGCATGCTGCAGCGCACACCCACCACAGGTTTTGAAGTGCCGGCAAGGTGGCGACACGCGCTGGATAGATGGCGTCAGGATTTGCGCCGTTCCGTCAGCGCGCAGGGCGATCTCTTCCCCCGGCAAAGTGCGCGGCACTAGCGTACCGTCGCTGGCACGCCCAGCGCCCAGATGGGTCAGGCTCTCGATAATCAGGCTCACGCGGCGTCCTCTACGCTGATGAAGCCCCCCGATTGCCTGTTCCAGTAGCGCGCGTAAAGCCCTTCCTGCGCCAATAGGTCGTCGTGAGTGCCCTGTTCAACGATCCGACCGCGATCTAGTACGATGATCCGGTCCATTTGGCGCAACGTCGACAGGCGGTGTGCGATGGCAATAACCGTCTTGCCCTCCATCACCGCATCCAATGCGTCTTGGATGTTCGCTTCAACCTCGGAGTCTAATGCGCTCGTGGCCTCGTCCAAAACGAGGATCGGCGCGTTCTTCAAAATCGCCCGAGCTATCGCGATACGCTGTCGCTGACCACCGGACAGTTTCACGCCACGCTCGCCTAGATGCGCATCGTAGCCCTTGCGCCCTGCATGATCGCGAATATTCGCGATGAACTCTTGCGCCTCGGCGCGTGCGGCCGCCTCGTGAATTTGAGCCTCTGTCGCGTCGGGTGCACCATAGCGAATATTGTCCCGCGCAGAGCGGTTGAACATGGCGGTTTCCTGCGTAACCATACCTATTTTGCGCCGCAGGCTTTCCTGACAGACGTGCCGTAGATCCTGCCCGTCGATGGAAACAACACCTTTTTCTGGATCATAGAGCCGCAACAGCAAAGCCACGAGCGTTGATTTCCCCGCCCCGGACCCGCCAACGATCCCCAGCTTTTCGCCGCTGGCAATGTCCAAGGTCACATCACGCAAGCCACCCTCGCCGCCGCCATAAGTAAATGTCACTTGATCCAGCAAAATGCGTCCGGCGCTTAGGTCCAGATCGCCCGCATCGTCGGCATCGGGCAAGGCGTGCGGTTTGGATAGGGTGCGAATGGCATCCTCGACTTCGCCCACGTTGGAATACATCCCCATCAGCGTAAAGCTGACCCAGCCGGTCATCTGTGCCAGACGCAGACCAATGGTGCCTGCAACGGCGATATCGCCAGCGGTTGCAGCACCCCGTTGCCACAGGAACAGTGTGATCCCAACCAGCAATACGGGCAGTACACCGGCCAGCGTCATCAACCAGAAACGGAAACCCGCCGACACCCAACCAAACCCCAGCGAGTCCAACCGAAACTTTTCCATGGCGTCGGTCGCTGCCCGGTCTTCGTGGTCGGCATGTGCAAAGAGCTTAACGGTCTTGATATTGGTGATCGTATCCACGACCTGCCCCGTCACCATTGCACGAGACCCTGCGCGCTGCTTCGACGTTTCACGGATTCGCGGCATGAAGGCACGGATCAAACCGATGTACGCCAGCATCCAGAGCGCCAGCACGACTGCCGACCAGACATCTATATCTGTCAGAAGGACGATCGAACCGATCACCGAGGCCAGCGCATAGAACACTGTGTTGATCGTATCGACACCCAGATCCGTCGTCGCCCGCGCCGCCTGCATTTGTTTCTGGCTAATGCGACCGGCAAAATCGTTATCAAAGAACGTAACCGCCTGCCCAAGCGTATGGCGATGCAGCCGCGACAGCACGAGGTTGTAAACCGCCGGTGCCACAACGACCGATTGCATCATCCCAGACAAGCCCAGCACCAAGGGTCGGAAAATGACAAAGAATAACGCTACGCTTATTAACAACCATGCGTTTTCACCGAAATAGGCACTGGGTTGACTGGCTAGGGCTGAATCGATGACTCGCCCTAGGATCAACGCTGCCAGCACCTCTAACACGCCTGCGACGGTGCTGATTAGCGCCCCCGCCCCCATCGCGCCAAAGCTGCCTCGCAACGCCCAGCGCAGGAATGCCATTAGCGTATCGGGTGGCGGCCCAGCGGCACGAGCGAAAGGGTTAATCCAGTCTGCCGGTTTCATGCGTCGTTCCCTATAAATCCGCCCGATTGCCGCGCCCAGAACCGCGCATAGCGGCCTTCTCGCGCTATAAGTTCTGCATGTGACCCATCCTCGACGATGCGTCCGTCCGCCATCACAATGATCCGGTCCATCCGTGCGATAGTCGACAACCGGTGTGCAATTGCGATCACAGTCTTGCCGTCCATCATCGTCTCAAGCGTATCTTGAATCGCTGCCTCAACCTCAGAGTCGAGCGCGGACGTCGCCTCGTCCAGTAGCAAAATAGGTGCGTCCTTCAGGATCACGCGTGCCAATGCAATCCGTTGCCGTTGCCCACCCGACAGCTTCACCCCGCGCTCTCCGACCCGCGCATCGTATCCCTTATGGCCTTCCGTATCTTCAAGCGTCGTTATGAAATCATGCGCTTCGGCTTTTTCCGCCGCAGCAATCATCGCAGCCTCGGTCGCGTTAGGCGCACCATAAAGAATGTTTTCACGCACCGATCGATGCAGCAACGCAGAGTCCTGCTGCACCATCCCGATAGCATGCCGCAGGCTATCCTGTGTTACCCCGGCGATATCCTGCCCGTCGATGCGAATGGCCCCGCCCTCTGCATCGTAAAACCGCAAGAGAAGCTTGATCAGTGTCGATTTCCCTGCGCCAGAGGCCCCAACCAGGCCCACTTTCTGCCCCGCAGGAACCGTTAGGTTGATCTGGTCCAGGCCGCCCTGCGCCTTGCCGTAATGATGAGACAGCATGTTGATCTCGATCCGGCCCGCTGTAACGGCCAGTGGCTTGGCCCCCCGATCGTCGGTCAGGGTGACGGGCTGGCCTATCGTCTCGAGCCCTTCGGCCACGACGCCAAGTTCCTGAAACAACTGACTGACGGCCCACATGATCCAACCGCTCATACCATTCAATCGCAGCACCAGCGCAGCCGCCGCTGCAACGACACCCACGGACGCCAACCCGCCCAACCATAAGGACAGCGCCCAGCCAACGACGCCGACAACTAACACTCCGTTCAGAAAAACCAGTGCCAGATCCATGATCGTATAAAGGCGCATTTCGCGCATCAGGGTCGTGCGGGACCCTTCGATAGCATCCTTCGCGTAGGTCAATTCGGCGTCATGGTGGGCGAACATCTTGACCGAGTGGATATTCGTATATCCATCGACGATCCGCCCAGTCACAACGCTTCGCGCATCAGAAGATGCCTGCGACGCGGGTTTGATCCGCCTTATGACCCAACGCAGCAAGAACAAGTATGGGATGAACCACGCCAACAGGGGCAACACCAATCGCAGGTCAGCATCCGCCAGCAACAGGAATGCGCCGATCAGATAGGCAGCAGCGAACGCGACTGCCTCGAAAAACTGATTCATCACGCTGGCAACGGCGTTCGGCGTCTGCATGACGCGGTTGGCGATCCGTCCAGCAAAGTCATTTTCGAACCAACCGACGGACTGGCGCATGATCTGTCGGTGCGCCCGCCATCGGGCCAAGGCCGTCACATTGGGGTTGATCGTCTGGTTTAACAATGCCGTGTGCGCCGTTTGGATCATTGGCCGCAATGTCAGAAAGAACACAGCCATCGCAATCAACTCGCCCGCATGATCGGCCCAAAAGACGGCAGGGTCCTTGTCTAGCAAGTCGACCAAACGGCCAAGGTAGCCAATCAATCCCACCTCTATAAAGGCGACGATTGTCGAAAGTGCCGCCGTAATCACAAAGACACTGTGGAACGGTCGAGTGTAGTCCCACAAAAACGGCCAAAGCCGCGTGGGCGGTGTGTCGGTCTCCTCATACGGCGTATAGGGATCGACAAGGCGCTCAAAAAAACCAAACACGTCAGTGCCTCTGTCTGAATAATTCAGATGTAGGCCTCTGGTTGAAGAAGGGAAACCCTAAGGCAGCAGATCGTCGCGGGTCAGCGTAAAACCGGATGCAATCCAGCTGGCCTCTGCCGCTTTAAGTGCAGCACCCAAGGCAGGGCCCTGCAACGCAGGCATGAAATCGGCGGCCTTGACGGGCAAGCTTTGCCCAGCACCAAGTTGCGCCGCCGCAATCTGGGTTTTGTCCATCGGCTGCGATAGGGAAGCAGAGAGAACTGCAAGACGGTCAATGGCCGTGTTGGCACCATGACGGTATCCCACCTCTCCAGCGTTTTGGTCCGTTTCGCGCAGAATCGCCCAGCGCGCAGCCTCTGCCTTAGATAACCGAAGGCGATCAGGATCCCCGCCTAGGGCAGCCAGCCTGCGCATGAAATCAGGCTCTAACTTCGCCATTTCCTCGATATGGATCAAGATCGTCAGCACGTCTGGCGCAGCGCCCGGCAACACCCGCAACAAGGCCCCGCTGGCGGCCATGCTTGCGATTGCGGGCGCTGGATCAGGTGCGGCCAATAGCTTGCGTATCTCATTGCCAATGCGTTCGGCCGACAGCCCGTCGATCCCGTCAAGGTTGGCGGCACATGCGGCGAGGCCATCGGCATCGATGCCAAGGGCTGGATCACCGTACCAAGCAAAGAAGCGAAAGAACCGCAGGATACGCAAGTAGTCCTCACGAATACGCTGTGCTGCCCCTCCGATAAATCGAACGTGACCCGCTAAGGCGTCGGGGATGCCACCCAAAGGATCGTGCAACGTGCCATCAGGCGCGGCGTAAATCGCGTTCATCGTGAAATCGCGCCGCCGCGCGTCTTCATCTGGCGTATTAGCAAAGGCAACGGTGGCGTGCCGCCCGTCCGTATCGATGTCACGGCGAAATGTCGTGATCTCGAATTGGGTGCCATCCACGATCACTGTAACCGTGCCGTGGTCGATACCCGTTGGCACGACGCGAAAATCCGCCTTTTGGCCAAGCGCGCATACGACATCTGGCGTTGCATCCGTTGTGATATCCAAATCGCTGGCGGCGGCACCTATCAGGGCGTTACGCACGCACCCCCCTACAAACCATGCCTGATGGCCCGCATTGGTCAGCATTGCGCAGACTCTCTGGGCGGCAGGATCGTCCAACCATTCGGGCGCGATCCGCGTCACGGTTGCATCCGGTCTGCCAAGGCCCGCAGTATGCGGCCGGTTGCGCCCCAGATGTAGTAGGGGCCGAAAGGGACTGTATAATAATGCCGCATGTGGCCCTGCCACCGTCGCGATTGGATTATAAAATTGTTCGGGTTCGTGACGTGGGCCAATGGCACCTCGAATACCTCTGTCACCTCGCCGATTTCAGCACGGGGAATGAAGTCGCCCCGGATCAGCCCTATGACCGGCGTCATGGAAAAACCGGTCACCGTTTCATGTTCTGGCATTTGGCCCAGCACGTCGACACTGGAGCGGAGCAAGCCGACTTCTTCTTCTGCCTCGCGCAGCGCCGCAGCTGCCAAAGTAGGGTCGCCTAAATCCTGTTTACCACCAGGAAAGGCAATCTGGCCGGGGTGATGTTTTAGCGCGGCAGATCGCTTTGTCAGAAAAACAGTCTCTGTTTCCGGGCGAATAGCAATCAGAACGGCCGCAGGTCGCAGGATACGATCTACGGGGGCAAAAACGTCGTTGTTCAGATCGTAGTCGGTCGAGGGCCGGCCCGATCGGGCCAGCGCCTTTAGCAGTCTTGCGTCGAGATTAAGAATCGCCATCGGTAGCAACGGCCTCGAAACCAAGGGTTTCCGGCCTAAACTCGTAATGGGCACCGCAGAATTGACAGTCAGCCGTCACGATGCCTTCGTCTGTCGTCATCGTTCGAATATCCTTGGCAGAATAGATCGAAAGGCTTTGCCGCACGCGATCTGCCGAACAGGTGCAGCCAAACGTGACAGGCTGCGGATCGTAGACACGCGGCTCTTCCTCGTGGAACAGTCGAACCAGCAAGTCAGTCGGCTGCACAGTCGGGCCGATTAGTTCCAGCGCGTCCACGGTATCCAACAGGATATTAGCACGACGCCAGTTTTCACCTTCGTCCTCGTCCAGAATATCCTCTGCCGCCAGCAGACCTTCTTCGCCAGACCCGCCTTCACCCGTCATAAGTGGAGAGGCCTTCGGCATGTGCTGAAGCATTACGCCGCCAGCGCGCCAGTGCTCACCCTCGCCCGCCAAGGTGCTGCGACCGTGAGTCAAAGAAAACCGGGTCGGGATCTGTTCGGACTGGGCAAAATACGTCTCGGCGCAAGAGGACAGCGAACCACCTGCGAGCGGGGTGATCCCCTGATAGGGCGTCGTGCCCTCACCTTGATCGATCAGAATCGCAAAATATCCCTTACCGATCTGCGTGAATGCGTCGCCGTTTGGGTCCAGCGTATCTTTGTCGTAGGCCGCATATGCACGAATCTTGGCTGGTTCGCCATCATCAGTCGGACCGTAGTAGTCGGTCGCAAGCAGACGAACAGGACCACCTGACCCGCGCACTTGCAGGGACAGTTTCCAACGCAATTTCATCGTCTGACCAATCAACGCGGTCAGCAGGCACATTTCCGCGAGGAGCCCTTCGATTTGGGCGGGATAGTCGTGCTGACGCAGCACGTCCTCCAACACACCATCAAGACGGGCGACGCGGCCCCGGATATCAGAGGCGTCAAGCTGGAACGGCAGGACTGTGTCGTCCCAGGCGATACGAGAGCCAAGGGTCATGGGCTTTCCTTACAAGGTCGGATTTGGCATACCGCGACAATATAGGCACGACAAGCGTTGGTCCAAGGGGAGAGCCATGATCAGACGGTATGGCGACACGCCCAAAAGTGGGCAACTCTATGGTTTGCGACCCGGTGCTTATGCGATTCTGCCGCGCAACGGCGCATTTTTGATGACTTGGCAGGGCAGCCCCCACGACGAGTTGCAACTGCCCGGTGGCGGTATAGATTCGGGAGAAAGCCCCCTGCGCGCACTTCACCGCGAGGTGTTCGAGGAAACTGGTTGGATCATCGCCCGGCCCCGCCGTCTGGGTGCGTTTCGCAGGTTTACCTACATGCCGGAATACAAGCGTTATGCGGAAAAGCTGTGCCACATCTATATGGCGCACCCCGTGTTGCGGTTGGACCAGCCGTCCGAGATCAACCATACCGCCGTATGGGTCGATCAAAAAACAGCGTTGAAATCATTGGCAAATATCGGTGACGCTGTCTTTTTGGCAAAGTATATTTCGCAACTTTAACGTTGGTCTTGCGCATGTAGGGGCCTGCGTCATTCAGGCATCCACCATAATTCATCAAGTCGTAAGGCGTCGCGCGTAGCTTTAGGACTTCGGCATTCGCCCAATTTGCGGCGACTGCCGCGGCATATGAAATTTGAAAACAATATTGGACAATCCATTTTGGATACCCCAAATCGCGCCGACCTTGCTGGCCCTCCTCCGCAGGTCATAGTGGAATTACTGCGCTTGCTAGGTACAGCAGATGTTCTGGTTGGCGTGTACGATCCGAATGACACGCTGTGTTACGGCAACGCCGCATTTCGAAACGCCTATGGCGTTGCCCACGATACCTCGCCCACGTGGGAACAAATTATGCGCCACAATTTCGCGGCGGGTTTGGGGGCGGCACTTGATACCAAAGATCTGGATAACTGGATCGCATCGGCCCTCTCGCGCCGAGGTAAGGCAGCGGCCCGGCAGTTCGAAAGCGACCTGATAGACGGTAGGTAGTTGATGATAAACGAAACAATGCTGGAAAGCGGGTGGAGCCTGTTTATTGCGAGCGATGTCACAGCCCTGCGCGCATCAGAACGCGGCTTACGGCCGGCGCGGGATATTGCCCTTAAATCTGCACAGACCGGCCCCTTAACCGGGGTTTCGAACCGGCGGCAGGTGATGAATCAGATGGAGCTCGTTATTTCACAGGGTGAAACTGTTTCAGCCTGCGCCTGTTTGCTGAATATAGACCACTTCAAAAGTGTGAACGACCAATTCGGGCATCAAGTAGGCGACACGGTCTTGACCAGTTTTGCTCGCACCATCCAACGATCAATCAGGGTTCGCGACAGCTTTGGAAGGGTTGGTGGTGAAGAATTCCTACTGATCCTTACGGACCTTACCGCCGACATGGCCGCGCCCCGTATCGCAAGCATATTAAACGCTGTGCGCATTATCACGCTACCCGGCATGCCGCCCGACTTTCGCGTGACATGTTCTGGCGGCCTGACGCAAATCAGGCCAGTCGACACCTTGGCAGAAGTATTTGGCCGCTGCGACGCAGCGCTCTATTCGGCAAAGCATAGCGGGCGTGATCAGATCGTAGCAGATCAGGGTTAGGCCGCGCGGCAAACCTTGCTCCCTTTCGTCAAACACAGTATCGCGATTCATCAATTGATCCCGATATAAAGGCACGCCGCCATGACCGCTCCCAAGAAAGTTGTCCTCGCCTATTCTGGCGGTCTGGACACCTCCATCATCCTGAAATGGTTGCAGACAGAATACGGCTGCGAGGTCGTGACCTTTACGGCCGATCTAGGTCAAGGCGAAGAGCTGGAACCCGCCCGTAAGAAGGCTGAAATGATGGGTGCTTCGGCGATCTATGTCGAAGACGTCCGCGAAGAGTTTGTGCGCGATTTCGTTTTTCCGATGTTCCGCGCGAATGCGCTGTACGAGGGCCTTTACCTTCTCGGCACCTCCATTGCGCGTCCGCTGATTTCAAAACGCCTTGTCGAGATCGCCGCCGAAGTTGGTGCCGATGCAGTCGCCCACGGTGCGACCGGTAAGGGCAACGATCAGGTCCGCTTCGAATTAGCGGCTTATGCGCTGAACCCCGATATCAAGGTAATTGCACCGTGGCGCGAGTGGGATCTGACCAGCCGCACCAAGTTGCTAGAGTTCGCAGAACAGCATCAGATTCCCGTGGCCAAGGACAAGCGCGGCGAGGCACCGTTTAGCGTGGATGCGAACCTATTGCATACATCTTCCGAAGGAAAAGTGCTAGAAAATCCCGCAGACGAAGCGCCCGAATACGTCTATCAGCGGACCGTCAATCCGGAACAGGCCCCCGATTCGCCAGAGTTGGTCGAGATCACCTTTGAAAAAGGCGACGCCGTTGCGATCAATGGCGAGGCGATGTCGCCAGCGACGATCCTGACAAAGTTGAACGAATTGGGCGGCAAGCACGGCGTCGGGCGTTTGGATCTTGTGGAAAACCGCTTCGTCGGCATGAAGTCCCGCGGCATCTATGAAACTCCGGGCGGCACGATCCTGCTGGAAGCGCATCGCGGGATAGAGCAAATCACGCTGGATAGCGGCGCTGGCCACTTGAAAGACAGCATCATGCCCCGCTACGCAGAGCTGATCTATAACGGCTTCTGGTTCTCGCCAGAGCGTGAAATGTTGCAGGCGCTGATCGACAAATCACAGGAATTGGTCAGCGGCACCGTCCGGGTGAAACTGTACAAGGGTAGCGCCAGAACGGTTGCGCGTTGGTCAGACAACAGCCTGTATTCAGAAGCGCACGTGACGTTCGAGGACGATGCTGGCGCATACGATCAGACCGACGCGCAGGGCTTTATTCAGCTCAATGCGCTGCGGCTGAAGCTGCTGGCGTCGCGCGCCCGTCGTCTGAAATAGAGAGCAAACCCCGCCGGCATCTGGGATGCGGGCGGGGCTAAACAAAATACTCTTTAACAACGCTTAGTCACTTCGGCCAAAAACACGGCAACTGGTGACAAACCTACAGCCCGGAGCAACCTCAAGCTGCTGTACGATTATAGTCACGGCAGGGACCGACAAAAGTTTCACACCGTTTCAGATTATTTTCAGCGCATGTTTTGAAAGTCGTTCGTAGTGCGGCAAAGCCCGATCAACGAGGGCGGCTGCGGAACCGCTGAGAACCGGCAAGGGCCCTTCGGAATGAGCAAAACCATTACTTGCGTGCACGGCACCATACCAATGCGCCGCCCACACCCCGTCCGCCGGATGCCCGCCAACAGGCCATGACAACATCGCCGGATCGAAAGGCAGCCCGATTACATCACAAAGCATTGCCAGCAGGCCCGCAGGGTTAGCGCGGATATCGGCGCTGTCGATTACGAAGCCACCGATATTGTCGAACAAAGCCGCCTGCGCCGCAAAGCCGATATCCGCGTCAGTTACCGTGTCCCGCTTTGCCCCATAACTCGCGACAACGCGCGCAGGGTGCCGAATCAGATGAACATTCACGCAGTCCTGCGCCCAATCGAGCGGAAAGCCATCAATCATATGGTGTGGCATGTGTTTCATGTAAAAATGCGGTTTCGCATCGGGGATAGGTCCAGCGCAACGGGCGGCGATTTTAGACGCGTCAACTTCATGCGCTGCGATGATAGCCTCGTGCATCGGATGATCTATGCCGGTCGCAGCAAGATAGGCCGCGTAGAACGGCTCGTCCCAAACCGCGCAATCTCCGCGTGCCCCAAAGCTATACATCATAGCTGTCGAAAGGTTGCGGGGCCCTGACCACATGGCAATCCTCATGGGCGCGTCTCGATCAGCGCCTTGTAAAGGTCGCGTAAGCGTTGCGTGACGGGGCCAAGTTGGCCGGTGCCGATTTGGCGACCATCGATAGACCCGACAGGTGTTTGCGCACCAAATGTACCGGTCAGGAATGCCTCGTCCGCGCCGTAGGTATCGACGAGCGAGAAGTTGCGTTGGTGGACGGGAATATCGTTCGCGTGGCACAGGTCGATGACCTTTTGACGGGTGATACCGTTCATGCAGTAATCGCCAGTGCTGGTCCACACAGTACCCTTGCGCACGATAAAGAAATTGCAGGCGTTCGTCGTGTTCACGAAACCATGAACGTCCAACATCAATGCCTCGTCTGCGCCGGCCTTTTGCGCGGCAATACAGGCAAGGATGCAGTTCAGTTTCGAATGCGAATTCAGCTTGGGGTCTTGTGTCATCGGCAAACCGCGCAGGTGGGGCACGGTTGCGAGTGTAATCGGCCGCGGTATAGACGGTTTTGAGTGTTCCATGATGATGACCATGGTCGGCCCGGATTGCGACAGCGACGGATGCTGAAATGGGCGAACCTTGACCCCGCGCGTCACCATCAAGCGCGCGTGCGCGTCGGTAGCCATCCCATTCGCCGCTTGCGTTTCGCGCAGCGCGGCGATTACGCCAGCGCGGTCTAGGCCGATATCGAGATCGATGGCTTTTGCCGCCTCGAATAGACGATCCATGTGATCATCAAGGAACGCCCAGTGTCCGTCGTAAAGACGCAAACCCTCCCATACACCATCACCCAACAAAAAGCCGCTGTCATAAACACTGACCACAGCCTCTGATTTAGGTCGCAAGACACCGTCAATATAGATCAGGATTTGATCGTTCCGAGCGTCTTCGGCAGCCTGATGGGTCGTCACATCGTTGGAATAGGGGGCAGTCATTGCGGCAATCCTGTTTCAGATCAAGTGGCGCAGTCAAACCCGCGTGACATTAGGACGGGTCGCTTGCCGGGTGATCCTAGGGGATGCAGGTTGGTCGCAACAGGGAGGACATTCATGTTCACGACATTCCAAATACTGAAACGGACGGCACTGACATTGGCCACAGGCGCAGTGATTATACTGACCCCGCAAGTGGCGGCGGCGCAACAACAGCAGGCGATCGTGGCGGGCGGCTGTTTCTGGTGCGTTGAATCGGACTTTGAAAGCGTGCCGGGCGTTGGGGACGTAATTTCCGGCTACACGGGCGGCACTGTCGCCAATCCGACGTACTCTCAGGTCGGTCGCGGTGGCACCGGCCATTTCGAAGCGGTGATGATCCCCTTTGATGCTTCCAAGGTAACATATCGCCACATCATGGATCTGTTCTTTCGCAGCGTCGATCCAACCGACGCAGGCGGGCAATTCTGCGACCGTGGCGACCAGTATCGCACAGCAGTTTTTGTGACAACGCAGGAACAGGCGGATATCGCGTCAGCAGCCAAGGTATCGGCGCAGAAGGACTTAGGGCGCCAAATCGTGACACCCATCGTTCAGGCCGGGACCTTTTATCGCGCCGAAGACTACCATCAGGACTACTACAAGGGTGACAAGTTGATCCTAACCCGTGGCGGCCCGAAACGGCAAAGCGAAGCCTATGATTTCTATCGTAAAGGCTGCGGCCGCGATGCACGTATCCAACAGCTTTGGGGTACCAACGCGCCGTTCATCCACCACTAGGCGCGGTCAGGCCTGAAGTCTTCAAGATCCCTTAGGTCAGGAATGACATCGGCGGTGCCGGGCCGCGTGACCATCAGTGCCGCAGCTCTAATGGCAAGGTTGATCGCCTGCGCCATCGGGTGCCCCCGATCGAGACCAGCAAGGACGTAGCCGGTAAATGTGTCACCCGCACCGGTCGTATCGACCGGTGTCACCGGCATTGCATCAAAATGGCGGTGGCCGTCTGGCCCGAACCAGTCGGCGCCATTTTTGCCCAATGTCACGATCACGTCGCGGATGCCCAGCGTTTCGGGTCGCTGGCCGATGGCTTGCTGCAATTGATCCGCTTCGACCTGATTCAGGATCAGTAAATCGATATGCGGCAAGACTGCCTTGACCCGGTCCGCATCGAATGGCGCAGCAGCATAGGCAACCTTCAGTCCCATCTTTTTGCCCAGTGTGGCAGCGGTGCGTTGCAAGTTCGTTTCGTTTTGTATCAGCAACCAGTCGCCCGTTTCGGCCTCTGTCATCGCCTCTTGGAGGATCGCTTGCGGGATTGCGTCATTTGCACCCGGAAACAGAATGATCATATTCTCGCCTTGGGGGTCGACAGCGATGATGGCCTGCGCGGTATCTTCGTCTACTCGCGCAATAAAGCGAGTATCGACGCCGTATTCCATCAAGCGATCAACAGCCCATTCGCCGTCATCACCGACGGCACCGATGTGGTGAACGATCGCCGCGGCACGGGCGGCGGCAACCGACATGTTCGTGCCCTTGCCGCCAAGAAACACCTCTCTTTGTGTCGATGACAGTGTTTCGCCGGCGACAGGAATGTGCGGGACGGCATAAACGAAGTCGGCGTTGATAGAGCCAAGGTTCCAGATTGCCATATTAACCAACCTTACAGGCGGCAAATACCGCCATATTCAAAATGTCATTCACAGTGCTAACGGTCGAACAGATCTGGATCGGCTTGTCGATGCCCGATAGAATCGGCCCGATGATCGTCGCCCCTGCCATTTCCTGCATCAACTTTACCGATATGCTGGCAGAATGCCGCGCAGGCACCACCAGAACATTGGCCGGCCCTGTCAGACGGCTGAACGGGTAATGCGCCTGTGCTGCAGGATTCAAAGCTACGTCGACGGTCATCTCTCCTTCATATTCGAAATCGACACCACGCGCGTCAAGGACCGTCGGTGCAATGTGCATTTTCTCGGCACGTTCAGACACCGGATAGCCAAAAGTGGAAAACGACAGGAAGGCTACGCGCGGCTCAAGGCCAAGATCGCGGGCGACGGCCGCGCCACGCTCTGCGATATCGGCAAGGTCGTTCTGGTCGGGCCATTCGTGCACCAGTGTATCGGCGATCAATACAATACGGCCACGGTTCAAAACAGCAGTGACACCGACAGCACCGTCGTGTGGGCCTGCGTCAAAGACATGGTTAATCAATTCAAGCACATGGGCAGATTTACGGGTCGCACCGGTAACCATCCCATCGGCGTGACCATGCGCCAGCATAAGGGCGGCGAATACGTGACGATCGCGGGCGGCAAGGCGGTGGACGTCCTGCCGGTCATGCCCCTTGCGCTGCAGGCGTTCGTACAGAAAGGTCTTATAAGTCTCTAAGTGGGGCGTATTGGCTGCGTTGACGACTTCCAATTCCTCTATCGCGTCGCCCAGACCTTCTGCATTTAACATAACCTCGACGTCCTTAGTCCGCCCAATGACGATGGCTTTTCCCAGCCCTTGGCGCTGATAGGCGATTGCGGCACGCAGGACGCGTGGATCG
The DNA here is from genome assembly GCA_024635625.1 of Loktanella sp. Taxonomy (GTDB): domain Bacteria; phylum Pseudomonadota; class Alphaproteobacteria; order Rhodobacterales; family Rhodobacteraceae; genus Loktanella. The sequence goes on from JAGXIQ010000112.1 coordinate 93,811, forward strand.
TCACCTTCGGTGAAAATCACGCTTGATTGTGCCTGTCGCGCTCGGGCGTTCAGACCGCGCAGAATGTTCGCCGTTGGATCCATCCGGGATTTGAGGGAAGCCTCGTATGCCTCCATGTCGATGATCGGACGGCGGGCGACACCGGTGGCCATGCCGGCCTTCGCGACCGCTGGCGGGATACGGTGGATCAGGCGGGGATCAAAAGGCGTGGGAATAATGTAATCGCGGCCGAAGGTCAGTTTGGTCCCGTAGGCGACCGCGACCTCTTCGGGTACATCCTCGCGCGCCAACTGAGCAAGAGCATGGGCGCAAGCAATCTTCATCTCGTCATTGATCGCGCGGGCGTGGATATCCAGTGCGCCGCGAAACAGATAGGGAAAGCCTAGGACGTTGTTTACTTGGTTCGGATAGTCGCTTCGCCCTGTTGCGACTATCGCATCGGCCCGGACGGCGCGGGCCTCTTCTGGCGTAATCTCTGGGTCCGGGTTTGCCATGGCAAAGATCACCGGATTAGGGGCCATATCTGACACCATTTCGGGGGTAACAGCCCCTTTTGCGCTGACACCAAGGAACACGTCAGCCCCCTTCATCGCATCCGCAAGGGTGCGAGCGGGCGTGTTAGCCGCGTGCGCGGACTTCCACTGGTTCATACCTTCGGTGCGGCCCTGATAAATCACGCCCTTCGTATCGCACATGATGCAATTGTCGTGTTTCGCGCCCATGGACTTCAATAATTCTAGACACGCGATACCCGCCGCTCCTGCGCCGTTCAGCACGATCCGCACATCCTCGATCTTCTTGCCGCTAATGTGCAAAGCGTTCAACAAACCGGCGGCGCAGATAACCGCGGTGCCGTGCTGGTCATCGTGAAAGACGGGAATATCCATCTCTTCCTTCAGACGCTGCTCGATGATGAAGCACTCGGGCGCCTTGATATCTTCTAGGTTGATGCCGCCGAATGTTGGCCCCATCAGGCGGACGGCATTGCAAAATGCATCAGGGTCTTCGGTGTCCAACTCAATATCGATGGAGTTGATGTCGGCGAAGCGCTTAAAAAGGACTGACTTACCTTCCATCACCGGCTTAGAGGCCAACGCGCCGAGGTTGCCAAGACCAAGCACCGCGGTGCCGTTGCTAATGACGGCAACGAGGTTGCCCTTGTTTGTATAGTCATAGGCCGTTGCTGGATCGGCGTAAATTTCCTCACAGGGGATCGCGACGCCTGGGGAATATGCGAGGCTAAGGTCACGCTGGGTCGTCATGGGGACGGTTGCCTGTACCTCCCACTTGCCTGGTGTCGGGGCGATATGGAACGCCAAGGCATCCTCTCTTGTCAGTTTAGCCTTGGTCATGGGCACCTTTTCCTTCCGCTTTGATTATCGCTGCGAAGGACCATTAAGGCAGGTTTGCCGAGAGCCGTCCACTGCACTGTCCCGACCTTTGTTTCCCATACAGAGCACGCGAGAAGAAGGGTTTTGAGGTGCCGAAAAGGATCACCGACAACCCTTGCAGGAATGGCCAGGCGCCTCTGATGTCACGGCAATCATCTACAAACATTTGGTCTGTGTGCTATCACAACATCAGCAGTCTGCTGTTTTCAGGGCATGCTTTTCTGGATCAAGACTGAACCGTTCTATGTGGTTATCGAGGACGGCCAGCGTCCTAGTTTGGCGACCGAGATGGACTTTGCCGGTGCCTGCGTGATCCAGCAATTTAATATTCTTTTTGGACATGTTAGGCAGCCGCAGGGTGAGGTGAATGTCATGTCTGAGACCATAAATGCTGTCGTGACGCCTATGATGGCGCAATATCTTGACCTGAAGGCGGGGTATCCAGATGCGATCCTGTTCTATCGCATGGGCGACTTCTACGAGATGTTCTTCGACGACGCCGTCGCGGCCGCATCCGCCTTAGACATCGCCTTGACCAAGCGCGGCAAACATTTGGGCGAAGATATCGCCATGTGTGGCGTACCAGTGCACAGCGCAGAAGGTTACCTTTTGACACTGATCCGAAAGGGCTTTCGGGTTGCTGTCTGCGAACAGATGGAAGATCCCGCAGAAGCCAAAAAGCGTGGGTCGAAATCCGTCGTGAAACGCGACGTCGTGCGGCTGGTGACCCCGGGCACCCTGACCGAAGACACGCTGCTAGACGCGCGGCGTCACAACTTTTTGGCAGCAATTGCGCAGGTCAGGGATGTAACGGCCTTGGCGTGGGTCGACATCTCGACCGGGGCACTGCGGGTCATGGATTGCCCACCAGTTGGCCTAGGCCCTGAACTGGCGCGGCTGGTCCCGCGCGAGGTTCTGATTGCTGATGGGGCAGAAGGCGCGTTCCGAGATATCGTCAGCGAAAACGGCGGCAGCTTGACGCCTTTAGGGCGGTCCGCATTCGACAGCACGCAAGGTGAAAAGAGGTTATGTACGCTGTTCGGCGTCGGATCGCTGGATGCTTTTGGCAGTTTCAGCCGGGCCGAGGTCGCGGCGTTGGCGGGGCTGGTTGAATATCTGGACATCACGCAGAAAGGCAACCTGCCCTTGCTGCGGCCCCCTGTGCAGGAAAACCGGGCCGCAATCATGCAGATTGACGCCGCGACACGACGCTCGCTGGAATTGACGCATGGCATGGGTGGTGGGCGGTCGGGGTCGCTATTAGACGCAGTGGATCGGACAGTTACGGCAGCGGGCGCACGGCTTTTAGAACGGCGCTTATCTTCACCTTCGCGTCGGATAGATATCATCACTGCGCGGCAGGATGCTGTCGCAACGCTTGTAGACCACCCAACCCTGACGGAAGACCTGCGTGATCACTTGCGCGGCGTACACGACCTTGATCGCGCCTTATCGCGGCTCGCGCTTGATCGGGGTGGCCCGCGCGATATCGCAGCGATCAGGAATACCATTGCGCAATCTGGAATCCTACATCAGGCTCTAAACAAGAGCATTCTATCCGATCTACTGGAAGCCGCACATTGGGATCTGGTAGGGCATGAAACGCTTTTAGCGCTCCTGGATGTCGCACTGGTCGCTGAGCCACCGCTTTTGGCACGCGACGGCGGTTTCATCGCGCCGGGGTATGACGATGCCTTGGACGCCGCCCGAAAACTGCGCGACGAGGGACGCAGCGTGATCGCGCAAATGCAGGCAGATTTCATTAAGCAAACCGGGATTAACGCGCTAAAGATCAAACATAACAACGTTTTGGGTTATTTCATCGAAACAACTGCGACCCACGCAGAGCGGATGATGGCCCCGCCGTTGTCCGAAACCTTTATACACCGCCAAACGACAGCCAACCAAGTGCGCTTCACCACCATCGAATTGAATGAAATCGAATCCCGCATATTAAACGCCGGTGGTGAAGCGCTAGAGATCGAAAAGCGTCTCTATTCGAACCTTTGTGCCGCAATTCTGTCGGAACAGGCTGCCTTAGGCCAGTTGGCACGGGCGCTGTCAGAGTTCGATCTTGCCGCCGCACTCGCGCATCTGGCGCGTCAGGATGACTGGGTCAGGCCGCAGATCGACGACAGCCGCGCATTTAACATCACCGGCGGGCGCCATCCCGTGGTCGAAGAAGCGTTACGTAAATCCGGTACCGCGTTTGTCGCCAATGACTGCGACCTGACGGACACGCCTATCTGGCTACTAACCGGTCCGAACATGGCTGGTAAATCGACATACTTGCGGCAGAATGCCTTGATCGCAGTTCTGGCACAGATGGGTGCTTTCGTACCCGCAAAGGCTGCGCAAATCGGCGTCGTCAGCCAGATCTTTAGTCGCGTCGGCGCATCCGACGATTTGGCCCGGGGCCGATCAACGTTTATGGTAGAGATGGTAGAAACGGCGGCGATCCTTAATCAGGCGGACGACCGGGCCCTTGTTATCCTTGACGAGATCGGACGCGGCACAGCTACCTACGACGGATTGTCGATTGCGTGGGCTACACTGGAACATTTGCACGACGTGAACCGGTGCCGGGCCCTATTCGCCACCCACTACCACGAGATGAGCAGCCTGTCCGCCAAGTTGGATGGCGTAGACAATGCGACAGTCAGCGTTAAGGAATGGGATGGCGACGTCATATTTCTGCACGAAGTCAAAAAGGGCACCGCTGATCGCAGCTACGGTGTGCAGGTCGCGCGCTTGGCAGGTCTACCCGCGGTCGTCGTTGCACGTGCAAAAGTCGTTCTGGAGGCCCTAGAAAAGGGAGAGCGTGAAGGGGGGACGTCCCGACGGGCGTTCATCGACGACCTGCCCCTATTTGCAGCCGCACCGCCACCGCCGAAACCCGCCCCTTCGCAAGCGTCGGCGGTAGAGGCGCGGTTGAAGGATATCCTGCCTGACGACCTGACTCCTAAGGACGCGCTTGCTTTGGTCTACGAGCTTCGGGGCCTCGTCGCGCCTGACTAGAAGCGGTTTGCGGGAATTTTAAAGTAGCTGTTGCCGTCGGACTCAGGTTCCGGCAAGCGGCCACCACGCAAGTTCACTTGCAGCGCGTAAAGCATCTGCGCAGGAAGCGACAAAGTGGCATCCCTATCATCGCGGGTCTTGATGAAATTTGCGCGCTGCGTGCCTTGTTTCACGTGGATGTTGCCATGCAGATGCTCGGCAACCGTCGCCTCGCAAGCGGGGATTTCCCGACCGTCTGCACCATAGTCGTGACCGATGAACAGACGTGTGTCTGACGGCAGCGAAAGAATATATTGGATCGTATTCCACAGTTCTGCGCTGCTGCCACCTGGAAAATCAGCGCGGGCGGTTCCGGAATCGGGTTGCATCAGAGTGTCGTGGGCAAAAGCAGCATTGCCCACGACATAAGTGATCGAACCAAGCGTGTGGCCGGGGCTAAGCATCACGCGGACGTCGAGTTTACCGATAGTAAACATTTCGCCGTCGCCAAAAAGCCGATCAAAATCACAGATGGGATTGAAGGCATTCGGAAGATGGTAAAGATCTTGCCAAATGCGCGCGATATCTTGCGTTTTTGCCCCAATAGCGTGCGGTGCAGCTGTCTTTTTTGCCAGCCAGTTGCCGGCGGTCATGTGGTCGGCATGGGGATGGGTGTCGAGGATCCAAGCGACCGAATACCCTTCAGTCCTCACCGTCTTAAGAAGGTTTTGCGCACTATCGGATGACGTTTGGGCAGCGCTGGGATCGAAGTCCAGCACGGGGTCGATAATTGCGCATTGGCGCGTATCAGGGTCGGCGCAGATGTATTGCCATGATCCAGTGCGCTTGTCGTATTGCCCGTGAACAATTGGGCTGCCCGGACCTTCGCTGTCGCTTTTGTTCGTGAGATAATCACTCATGGGATCGCCTTTCATTCAGTATATTGAATGCATCTAGGCGTCGTCAAAGAAAGTCCAGCCCCCGCACAAGCAGGGGCCGGACTCGAAGTTAGCTAGCAGGCATCGAAGACACGCCGACCTGTGCAGGGCGCAACAGGCGATCGTGCAACATGAAACCCTCGGTCGAAACCTGGATGATGTGACCGGATTTCGTACCGGGCACCGGCGCTTCAAACATAGCTTGATGCACATTTGGGTCGAACTTGTCGCCCACGGCTGGCACGATTGGGTCGATGCCGTGCTTTTTAAAGACCGAGATCAGCTCTCGCATCGTCAGTTCAACGCCTTCAAGCAAGGCGGCGTTAACGGCTTTCTCTGCCTCTTCTGCGGATTGCAGCGCACGGCGCAAGTTGTCGTAGACCGGCAAGAGGTCGCGGGACATGCGAGAGTTGCCGTAATTTTCGGCCTCTTTGCGGTCACGGTCGGCGCGTTTGCGCGTGTTTTCTGCGTCAGCGAGTGCGCGCATGAACTTGTCGCGCATTTCGTCCCGCTCGGCCTCTATTGTGGCGATACGGGCCAGAACGTCCTCGCCAGCAGCATCCATGGCGTCGCCTTCGGCGGCCATATCATCAAGGCTCATCGGTTCACTGTTATCGTCGGACATGGTCACTTCCTGTCAGGTGCGGTCGGCGATCATCTTGCCCACGCGCTGTGCGGTGTAATTCACGATGGGCACGATCCGCCCATAATTCAGTCGTGTTGGACCAATGACGCCTACGGCGCCGATTATCTTACGGTCGGCGTTCATATAAGGAGAAACGACCAGAGAGGAACCCGAAAGTGAGAAAAGTTTGTTTTCCGAGCCGATAAAAATGCGCACACCGTCCCCGTCCTCTGCCAATTCCAGAAACTGAGCGATATCCCGCTTGCGTTCGAGATCATCAAAGAGGCTGCGGATGCGGTCGATATCGCCGGCCTGATCGGGGTCGCCAAGCAGGTGGCTGCTGCCGCGTACGATCAAACGTTCGTTTTGTTCGCCTTCGTTTTCCCAAAGGACGGCACCGGATTGCACCAGTTCCGCTGCAAGGGTGTCGATCTCCTGCCGCCGCGATTTAATCTCGCGGGCGATGTGGCCTCCTAGAGTAGAAAGGGTCTGCCCCTCTGCAATAGCGTTCAGAAAATTGGCCGCCTCTCTCATTGAAGAAGGGGTTTGGCCCGGCGGTGGTGTAAAAATACGGTTTTCGACGTGCCCGTCCGCAAAGACCAGCACGACCAGGGCGCGCGTGGTCGAAAGAGAGACGAATTCGATATGGCGGATGGGTGCTTCGTGTTTTGGCGTCAGGACGAGGCTAGCGACCTGAGTCACGCCAGAAAGCGCCGATCCCACACGGTCAAGCATCGTGGCAACATCGTCGTCACCGTCGCCAAGGGTCTGGTCAATTCGGGTGCGATCTTCTCCGGATAGATCGCCCACTTCTAGCAGGCCATCCACGAACATGCGCAGGCCCAACTGAGTTGGCACCCGACCGGCGCTGACATGGGGACTGCCAAGCAGGCCAAGGTATTCGAGGTCGTTCATCACATTACGGATCGTGGCCGCACTGACCTGTTCAGTCAGCGTCCGCGTCAGCGTCCGGCTGCCCACGGGCGCACCAGTTTCCAGATAGCCTTCGACGATGCGCCGAAACACCTCGCGTGAGCGAACGTTCATGTCGTCGATATTTGGCGTGCGTTCAGGCATGGTTTTCCGGTTGCGGGGGCTGCGTCATTAAAGCGTGTCGGCCCGTGACGTCAATCGGGCTTGGATTTCATAGATGGGCGGCGTATCCGACGAACGCAACCTTGAAAGGACCCGTCCCATGCGCCCATCCGGCCGTAATACCGACCAAATGCGTAATGTCAGCATCGAAACTGCCGTGACGCGCCACGCGGAAGGGTCCTGCCTAATCCGTATGGGCGACACCCATGTCCTCTGCACCGCCACGATCGACGAACGTGTGCCGCCGTTCCTAAAAAACTCTGGCTTGGGTTGGGTGACTGCGGAATACGGAATGCTGCCGCGCGCGACGCATACGCGGATGCGGCGCGAGGCCAAAAATGGACAAACTGGCCGAACCCAAGAAATTCAACGGCTGATCGGGCGCAGTTTGCGTGCTGGTGTTGACCGGGTCGCATTAGGCGAACGTCAAATCACAGTCGATTGCGATGTCATTCAGGCAGATGGTGGGACGCGATGTGCGTCGATCACCGGTGGTTGGGTCGCGCTAAAGCTAGCTGTAAACAAGCTGATGAAAGCCGGGATCGTCATTAGCGATCCACTGATCGACCCGGTAGCGGCGATTTCATGCGGCATCTATGCGGGGCAAGAGATTCTTGATCTGGACTATCCAGAGGACAGCGAAGCCGGCGTGGATGGTAATTTCATCATGACCGCAGGAAAACTGGTCGAAGTGCAGATGTCCGCCGAGGGGGCTACTTTTACACGAGGTCAGATGGACAGACTGCTAGATTTAGCTGAATCCGGCATCACAGACCTGAACCGCGTTCAGATGGAGGCGGTGAAGTGAGGCGCTTTGAAGGCAAGGACCTTGTTATTGCAACCCATAATAACGGAAAATTAGAAGAGATCGGTGACCTTCTTTCACCCTTTGGTGTGACGCTGTCATCGAACGCTGACCATGGATTGCCAGAGCCGGATGAAACGGAGACGACTTTTGTCGGCAACGCTAGGATCAAAGCCCACGCCGCGGCCAAAGCGACCGGCCTGCCCGCTCTTGCGGATGATAGCGGCCTTGAGATCGACAGCCTGGGCGGTGCGCCCGGAGTTTATACGGCAGACTGGGCCGAAACACCGCAAGGCCGTGATTTTGGTATGGCGATGCAGCGGGCTTGGGACGCGCTGCAGGCGGCAGATGCACCCTCTCCCAGAACGGCGCGGTTTTGCTGCACGTTGGTCTTGGCGTGGCCTGATGGGCACGACGAAGTTTTCGCAGGCGTCATGCCAGGGCAAATTGTCTGGCCAGGGCGTGGTGGACGGGGACATGGCTATGATCCGATTTTTCAGCCCGAAGGCTACGACATGACCTTTGGCGAGATGGATCGCTGGGAAAAGAATAAAATTAGCCACCGTGCCGATGCTTTTACCAAGCTCGTGGCGGGTTGTTTTGCCTGAAGTCATTCCAATAGACGATTGGCGGTCGGGCGGATTTGGTCTGTATTTGCACTGGCCGTTCTGCAAGGCGAAGTGCCCTTATTGCGACTTCAACTCACACGTCAGCGCGCACATCGACGAAGCACGATGGCAAGCAGCCTATTTGAGCGAAATTGCGCGAGTTGGTCGTGAAACCGAAGGACGCGTACTGCAATCCGTCTTTTTTGGTGGCGGCACGCCAAGCATGATGTCCCCCGAATTGGTTGATGCCGTCATCCGGCAGATTCGTGCCACATGGCCGATGGCAAATGATGCCGAGATTACCCTTGAAGCCAATCCAACCTCGGTCGAGGCGGGTCGATTTGCTGGATATCGAGATGCTGGCGTCAACCGGGTGTCGCTGGGCGTTCAAGCACTGAACGATGCAGATTTACGCCGTCTGGGCCGCGTGCACACGACAGATGAGGCCATGGCAGCATTTGACATTGCACGACACGCATTCGAAAGAGTCAGCTTTGATCTGATCTATTCGCGTCAGGATCAGGACCTAACGGCTTGGAAAAAAGAGCTAACTTTGGCGCTTTCCATGGCTGTTGACCATTTGTCGCTTTACCAACTTACGGTCGAGGACGGCACAGTCTTTGGTGCTCGCGCTGCCGCAGGGCAATTGCGCGGACTACCAGACGAGGATCTTGGCGCAGACATGTATCTAGCAACACAGGATATCTGCGCCGCCGCAGGGTTCGTGGGTTACGAAGTTTCGAACCATGCGCGATCTGGTGCCGAAAGTATTCACAACAGGATATACTGGCAGTCTGGCGACTATGTCGGCATAGGGCCGGGCGCACAGGGTCGACTGACACTTGATGGGCAGCGGTGGGGTACAAGCACCCCCTTGGCGCCAATGCCGTGGCTAGCGCAGGTGGAGGGTACTGGAGCAGGCGAACAAGCACGGGAAGTCATTGATGCTGCGGACCATCGGACCGAAATATTATTGATGGGGATGCGGCTACGCGAAGGCGTAGATAAGGCTCGACTCCGTAGAAATGGATACAATCCAGATAGGAAAGCAGTCCACGACCTCGTCGAACTGGACTTAATTATGAATGACAGCGACAGACTGCGCGCTACGACCGCAGGACGGCCCGTCTTGAATGGCATCCTGCGAGCCCTGTTAGCGGATTAGTCCCCGGTAAGCTGACGCATCAAATCGTCGAGCTGGGCGAGAGTTTTGTATGCAATTGTCAACTTCCCACCCTCCTGCCCCGACGCGTGGTCGATAGTAACAGCCATCCGAAGTGCGGCCGTCAGTTCACGTTCCAACATGATAGTATCAGGATCTTTTTCCCGACTTCGCCCCTGCCCGGCCGTGCGACCGGCGGATGGACCTTTTTTCATAAGGCGCTCCGCTTCTCGGACAGACATCTGCTTGCTGATGATCTGCTGGGCCAAAGCCTTTGCGTCTGGGTGCCCAACGAGCGTCCGGGCGTGTCCTGCGGTCAATTGACCCTCTGACAACCAAGAAAGGACTTCCTCGGGCAACTGTAGAAGACGCATCTGGTTCGCAATGTGACTGCGACTCTTTCCAAGAGCGGTCGCAAGTTGATCTTGTGTATGACCGAAGCGATCCATCAACTGACGATAGCCTGCTGCCTCATCTACTGGGTTAAGGTCGGCCCGCTGAATATTCTCGATAATTGCGATTTCAAGAACTTCGGTGTCATTAAAATCCCGGACCAAGACAGGGAGTTCGTGCAGCTGGGCCATCTGGGACGCACGCCAACGGCGCTCACCAGCGACAATCTCGAACATATTAGGATCTTCGGGTGCAATCCGAACAATTAGCGGTTGGATCACACCTTTTTCGCGGATCGAGTCCGCAAGATCAGACAAAGCATCTGCGTCAAAAGTCCGCCTTGGCTGATCAGGATTTGGTCTAATCCGCTCCACCGGAACATTCATATCGGGACGACGTGGACTGGATGTTGTATCATCTGACTGATCGGCCGCAACATCTGCCATTAGTGCTGAAAGTCCGCGACCTAAGCCGCGCGATTTTGGTGACATAGCCATCAGCTGACCCTTTGCAGTGGAACGTTGTCTTTCGTCATGATTTCAATCGCTAGCCGACGGTAGGCTTGGCTGCCAGCAGATTGCGTATCGTAAATAAGAGCCGGAAGCGCATAAGATGGCGCTTCACTAAGGCGCACATTGCGCGGGATAACTGTCGCAAAAACCAACGGCCCGAGGTTTTCGCGGGCGTCCGCCTCTACCTGTTGAGACAGGTTATTGCGACGGTCGTACATCGTCAAAACAACACCTGCAATCCGAAGTGACTTGTTAGCGGTCTGACGTACCTCACGGATTGTCAACATAAGCTGCGATAACCCCTCCAGTGCGAAAAATTCGCTCTGCAGTGGCACAATGACTGCATGTGCTGCAACCATCGCATTAACCGTCAATATGTTGAGGGAGGGAGGACAATCGATCAGGATATAGTCGAAACCGAAATCATCCATCGGCAATTGCCGCAAGGCATCGTGCAGCAGATACGATCGCTTTTCATTTGAAATAAGTTCGATATCTGCGGAACTGAGGTCTGTCGTTGCAGGGATGATAGATAAATTTTCGACGGTTGTTGGTTGGATCGCCTCTAAGGGTGACGCATCTCCAACGAGAAAATCATACGTTGTGACGTCACGCATTTTCGGGCCAATCCCTAAACCCGTCGAAGCATTTCCCTGCGGATCAAGGTCAATCAACAGTACTTTCTGACCCTGCTCTGCCAGCGCTGCACCAAGATTGATTGTCGTCGTCGTTTTACCTACCCCACCCTTCTGGTTAGCAATCGCGAAAATCTTTGCGGTTAGCGATGTGTCAGTCAGCGGCACGGCGAATATCCTTGATCTGCATTATGCGGGCATCGGGATCAGTTTGGCTAATGTGCGGGATCATATCGAAGGTCCAATTTTTTTGAGCCAGTGTGATCTCTTGTGTAAAATTTCGCCCCTTTTGAAAGAGCGCCGTACCACCTGATTGAAGCATTTTGTCCGCGAAAGATAGGAGTTGATTGAGCGGTGCGAGTGCGCGCGCCGTCACAATATCGCACTCGACCGATGTAAGAGATTCGATACGAACTGACTTTACTTCGGCCGTTAACTGCAATTCTCGCACGACAGTTCTCAGAAAGGCCGCTTTACGCTGGTCGCTCTCAATCAAGATTACCCTAAGATCAGGCTGTCGTTCCATCGCCATAACCGCAAGGACAATTCCAGGCAATCCGCCGCCACTTCCAAGATCATACAATGAACGCGCGTCGGCCGGGATAAGGTCATAAAGCTGAGCTGAATCAATAATGTGACGTTGCCACGCATCTGTTATTGTCGACGGAGCAATTAAGTTGATCGACTTTGTCCACTTTAGGAGCAGACTTTGATAGGCATTTAACTTTTCGAATGTTTCACGTGAAACATTTTTCAGTCCATTAAACGGCAACGTCATACGGCCCGGCTCACGGCCGACCGACGGATCGCAGCGGCAATCAGTAGCGTTGCTGCTGGCGTCATGCCTTCAATCTGCGCGAGCTGCGCGACAGTCTCGGGCGCAAAACGCGATATCTTTGACTTTAACTCATTAGAGAGCCCCGAAAGAGAATCAAAACGAAAATCAGGGGGAATACGTAAAGCCTCGTCACGTTGAAGCGCGTCGACATCACGCTGTTGGCGCTTAATATAGTGAGCGTAAAGGGCGTCGTTTTTCACTTGGGTTCCGATTTCGGGTAAAATGCCGCTTAAGTCACCGCGAAGTGTCTGTAATGCCGGAAAATCAAAATCAGATAGCGAAAGAGCCGATAGCGCCGACCTGCGCGGACCGTCAGAGTTAATGTTTACACCTGACGCAGCCAACTCTGCCGCAGATAACGTTATATCGTCCAGATGCCCTAACAACTCTGCAATTTTTGTCATCTTCTCCTGAAAACTACTCCAGCGCTCTTCACCGACCAAGTCATGTTCCCTACCCCAAGCAGTCAGACGCTGGTCGGCATTGTCCGCGCGAAGCGCTAGCCGGAATTCGGCCCGCGATGTGAACATTCGATATGGCTCGGTTACGCCCTTACTTGTTAGATCGTCGATCATCACGCCTATATAGGATGTCGTACGGCTAAAAACTGCGGGTGCTAAATTTTTAGATCTGCGCGCTGCATTTAGCCCCGCCACGAGACCTTGTGCAGCAGCTTCTTCGTAGCCCGTAGTACCATTAATTTGGCCAGCTAAATACAAACCGGGGCAGGTCTTCAATGACAAGGCTGTCGTTAAGTTTCGCGGATCGACGTAATCATATTCGATTGCATATCCCGGCTGCAAAATTGTCGCGTTTTCAAGACCTGGGATAGAATGAACGTAGTCCGACTGAACGTCAGCGGGCAACGACGTTGAAATACCGTTTGGATATACGACGTCAGTCGTCAAACCTTCTGGTTCAAGGAAAATCTGGTGGGAACTTTTCTCGGCGAACCGAGTCACTTTATCTTCAATCGACGGGCAATACCGCGGACCCACACCTTCAATATGTCCGCCATACATGGCAGATCGGCCTAGATTGGCCCTAATGATATTGTGAGTATGCTCTGTCGTATGGGTAATGCCGCAAACGATCTGCTTGGCTTGGATCCCTTTTGACAAAAAAGAGAATAGCGATGGATCTTTGTCCCCTTCTTGCCGATCAAGGGAGTCCCATTTAATCGTTTTTCCATCAAGCCTGGGCGGCGTTCCTGTTTTGAGACGGCCCATTTTTAGACCAAAGGTATCCAACCGTTCTGCCATGCGTACGGAAGCATTATCGCCCATCCGTCCACCAGGGTGTCGTTGATCACCTATATGGATTATACCACGCAAAAATGTGCCGGTCGTTAAAACCATAGAACGTGTCTTTAGCTGTGTCCCGTCGGCCAAGGAAACACCTGCGACTTCCCCCTGCTCAAGATTGAAATCGACGACTTCGCCAGCAAGAATGGTGAGGTTAGCCTGTTCCGCTAACTTCGCCTGCATTGCGTCACGATATAGAATTCTATCGGACTGAGTGCGCGGGCCCTGAACGGCCGGCCCCTTGGTCCTGTTTAACAGCCGAAATTGAATGCCCGATAAATCAGCAACCTGGCCCATAGCACCACCTAGGGCATCGATTTCGCGTACAAGGTGGCCTTTACCAAGGCCGCCAATCGCTGGGTTGCAGGACATCACGCCAATACCGTCAAGCGCCAATGTTACCAGAGCAGTACGCGCACCTGTTCTAGCCGCCGCAAGGGCCGCTTCACTACCTGCATGGCCACCCCCAACGACAACCACGTCAAAATGTTTCACGTGAAACATCATCATTTTCCAATGCAAAAGCTGAGAAAAATCTCGTCTAGAAGGTCCTCTACATCTACCCGCCCTACGATCATGTCAACCGCGCGCGTCGCTGCCCGAAGGTCTTCTGCGATTAAATCAGGCGGACCGCTCGTAAGTATTAAATCGTTCGCGGCGGCTATATCTGTCACGCCCCGGGACATTGCATCACGATGACGCGTTCGGATGGCAAAACCAGCACCAGCAGTGCGGCGTGATAAAATTTCTGCCACCAACAGCACCATCGCGTCAATTCCATTACCGGTTAAGCCGGAAATGCCATTGGCCCCGCTATCAACTTTCGCTTTCAAAACGAGGTCTTCGCCAGTGGGTTCAAAAGGAGGTTTTTCCCCATCCTCTACGAGGAACAGCCTGAGGTCAGCGGCCTTTGCGCGATTTTGAGCAAGAGCAACACCTAAACCTTCCACAACATCAGTTGTTTCCCGAATTCCTGCAGTATCTAGCAAAGTAACGGCAAGGCCCCCAAGATCCATGCGAACTTCAATCACATCACGGGTCGTCCCCGCGATATCAGACGTAATTGCTGCTGAACGACCCGCTAACCTGTTTAGAAGCGTCGACTTACCGACATTGGGTCGGCCCACAATCGCGACTTCGAACCCGGTGCGAATCCGCTCTGCCGCCCCTGCCCCAGCGATTTGGTGCTGCATTGAAACGCTAACTTGCCCAAGCAAGCCCAATACCTCTGGATAAACATCCACTGGAACATCTTCATCAACGAAATCAATTGTTGCCTCGATCAAAGCTCCTGCTCTGATGAGCTTCCGCCGCCAATCCTCAGCTAAGTGCCCCAGTGCACCACCAAAGACAGCCATGGCCTGTTTTCGTTGCGCCTCTGTTTCAGCATCAATCAGGTCTGCCAGACCTTCAACTTGCGCAAGATCTAGTCGACCGTTTTCGAGGGCTCGTCGGGTGAATTCACCAGCTTCAGCCATACGTCCACCTAACGTCGACAACTGCTCAAGCACGGCGGATACAATAGCCACGCTTCCGTGGACATGAAGTTCAATGACAGCTTCACCGGTAAAACTATGACCTTTTTCGAATCGTAAGACCAATGCCTGATCCAGCACCGCACCAGACGAGTCGTAAAGCTTTCGAACCCCACGCACCGACGGGACGCTAGACATCAAACGCGCCGCTATATCAAAAGCATTTGGCCCAGATATGCGTAAAACGGAAACGCCCGCCCGGCCATGGGCCGAGGCGAGCGCATAAATCGTATCCATAGGTCAACCTACTGGAAATAAAACGAAATTAAGTGTTCATCGAGTCGAAGAAGTCAGAATTTGTTTTGGTCTGCTTCAACTTACCAATAAGGAACTCGATCGCATCAGTGGTACCCATCGGGTTCAAAATGCGCCGCAGCACGTATGTTTTAGCAAGATCAGACTTTTCGACCAAAAGCTCTTCTTTACGAGTGCCGGACTTTAGAATGTCCATCGCTGGGAATACGCGCTTATCAGCAACCTTACGATCCAAAACAATTTCAGAGTTACCCGTGCCTTTGAACTCTTCGAAAATAACCTCGTCCATACGCGACCCAGTGTCGATCAGCGCTGTCGCGATGATTGTGAGCGAGCCGCCCTCTTCGATGTTACGGGCAGCACCAAAGAACCGCTTTGGACGTTGCAGGGCGTTTGCATCAACACCACCGGTCAAGACCTTACCTGAAGACGGCACCGTCGTGTTGAACGCCCGACCCAAGCGTGTAATCGAATCCAACAGAATAACGACATCACGCTTATGTTCGACCAAACGCTTGGCTTTTTCGATCACCATCTCAGAAACGGCAACATGCCGCGTCGCAGGCTCGTCAAAAGTCGAAGATACAACCTCGCCTTTGACGCTTCGCTGCATGTCAGTTACTTCTTCCGGACGTTCATCAATCAGCAAAACAATCAGATAAATCTCGGGGTGATTTTTCTCGATCGAGTGCGCAATGTTTTGCAACAACACTGTTTTACCAGTCCGCGGCGGTGCCACGATCAGGGACCGTTGCCCCTTGCCGATAGGAGATACGAGATCGATGATTCGGGCAGATTTGTCTTTTTTATCGTACTCGGAATCAACTTCCATCTTTAGCCGCTCATCCGGATAAAGTGGCGTCAGGTTTTCGAAAGCTACCTTGTGCTTCGTCTTCTCGGGATCTTCAAAGTTGATCTGCTCAACCGTTTTCAAAGCAAAGTAACGCTCGTTGTCGTTGGGTTCTTTCATGGTCCCCTCGACCGTATCGCCCGTTGACAGCGAATACTGACGAATCATCTCAGGAGACACATAAATGTCATCAGGTCCAGGAAGATAGTTCGCCTCAGGCGATCTTAAAAAACCAAAACCGTCTTGCAGAACTTCTAAAACTCCGTCGCCACCGATTAACCATTCCTCGTCTGCACGCTCTCGCAGGATGGCGAACATCATATCGCCCTTCCGCATGGTCGAAGCGTTTTCGATCTCCAGCTCTTCAGCCATGGAAAGGAGATCCTTCGGGCTTTGGGCCTTCAGGTCAGCAAGGTTCAGACGGTGTTCAGACATGGGTAAAGTTCCAGGCGCCATATTGGGCACATCAAATAAGGTGAGGTCGGGAAAACGCATGACACCCGGACGGGCTACGTCTGCTTGGATTAAGCCGCACGACCCAATAAGTCAACGTATCTCAAAACGGCTTTACGATCACAGCAATCACAGCGACGACCATCAACAGCGTCGGCACCTCATTCGCGATGCGGTAAGTCCGGCCTGTGCGTGTATTACGCCCTACTGCAAAATCCTTACGACGCGCCGCCATCCACATATGTGCACCTGTCATTGCAATAACAGCGCCAAGCTTGGCCCAACCCCAAATAGCACTGAAATCAAGTCCATCCATCCCAACCAACAACGCACCGCAGATCCACGCAGTGATCATTGCGGGGTTCATAATGACCCGCAGCAGCTTTTCTTCCATAATCCTGAACGTCTGATCGAGCTCGGATCCGACTTTAGCGCGCTCCACGTGGTAGACGAACAATCTTGGCAAATAGAACAGGCCTGCCATCCAAGCGATAACGGCCATGACGTGAAGCGCCTTGATCCACGGGTAGTACGGTACGAGCAAGTCCATGATCTTATCCCCGAAAGACGTTCAGCCTTCTTTAAAGAATAAAGAAAGAAAAGAAAGTTGATGATGTTTTAGGTAAGGCTAGAATCTGTGGATTATATTTTCATACTCAGACTTATCCCCATAAAACTTGATCAAAGCCAACCTTATAAAATTCTAAGAATATAATTTAATATAGTAGTATCAGATAGTTGAATCGCCATAATTGAGAGGATAAACATTCTGTTTACACTTGACTCACGGAACCTGCCAAAGCTGTACACACCCCCGACTTGTCCCTTCCACACGTTAAGAAGATGTTCATGACTGTGGAAGTTATCCCTCTCTCCAGGACCGACTTGCTCTTGTTCCGTTTCTCACGCAGTTCTGGTCACATTCAGCACCCAGTTTTTCCAAGAGTTATCCACATGAACCAAGACCTTATTCTTGCCAGTTCCTCTGCGATCCGTGCCACGTTGTTGCGCAACGCGAATGTGACATTTCGTACTATGGCAGCCCGGATCGATGAAGACGCTGTGCGTGCTTCTTTGCTGGCAGAAGATGCCACTCCCCGCGACATCGCTGATGCCTTGGCTGAAATGAAAGCTGCGAAAGTTGCAGCGCGTCATCCAGAGGCGCTGGTGATCGGTTGCGATCAAGTGCTGGCTCTTGGCGCGCACGTGCTGGCTAAACCGGAGACGCCGGAAGACGCAGTCGCACAACTGACCGCATTGCGCGGCCGGCCACATCAACTGTTGTCCGCTGCCGTCATATTCAGCGAGGGGAAACCGCAATGGCGGCACGTTGGCGTGGTTCGCCTGCATATGCGTGACGCGAGTGACGCATATATAGCCGACTATGTTGACCGAAACTGGGAAGAAATCCGTCATTGCGTCGGCAGTTATCAAGTCGAAGCTGAAGGTGTGCGACTGTTTCATCGCATTGAAGGAGATTATTTCAATATCCTTGGTTTGCCACTGATGGAACTCTTGTCATATCTGACATTGCGCGGGACACTACCTGCATGACACGTCCTGACGTCCCCCTTGCTGGTGTAATTGGAAATCCGATCGGTCATTCCCGGTCACCGTTGATGCATAAATATTGGCTTCAGCGGTATGATCTGCTGGGCGATTACGTCCGCTTACAAGTGGCGGAACGAGATCTAGAAAGTGTGGTGCGCACCCTGCCTCGCATGGGTTTTGTTGGTGCTAACGTAACGATCCCGCATAAGACCGCCGTGTTAAAGATTGCCGATTTTATCTCCGACCGCGCGACGTTGATCGGGGCCGCAAACACACTGATCTTTCGCGAAGACGGTATTATTCACGCTGATAACACCGACGGTTACGGCTTCATGACGAACGTCCGTAACGGCGCGCCAGATTGGGACCCAAAATCAGGTCCTGCTGTCGTGTTGGGCGCAGGTGGCGCGGCCCGGGCCATCATTGTCGCTTTGGCCGATGCTGGCGTGCCGCAAATTCTTTTGGCAAATCGCACCCGCAATAAGGCAGAGGCGCTACGCGCTGAATTTGGCCAGCGAATTACTGTCGTCGATTGGGTTCAAGCGGGAAATGTCTTGGAAGAGGCTGTAATCCTGATCAACACGACCTCGCTTGGCATGACCGGGCAGCCGGAACTACGGGTCCCACTTGACGGTTTGCGGCCCGGCACAGTGGTAACGGATATCGTCTATACGCCGCTACAGACAGGCCTGCTGCAAAAGGCTGCCGCGATGGGCTGTGTCACAGTGGATGGCCTAGGTATGCTCTTGCATCAGGGTGTACCCGGGTTTGAACGCTGGTTTGGCCAGCGGCCAGAGGTCGACGAAGCCCTGCGGGCTGCCGTCCTGGCATGACCCATCTGCTGGGGCTGACCGGGTCTATCGGCATGGGCAAAAGTACCACCGCCGCCATGTTTCGCGACTTTGGTATACCGGTCTGGGATGCAGATGCGACGGTGCATCGGCTTTATGCGAAAGGCGGCGGCGCTGTCGGGCCTTTGGGTCAGATATTTCCGGACGCCATTGTTGACGACGCCGTATCTCGCCCAGCTTTGAATACGATACTGAAATCCGATCCATCTGCTTTAGAAACGATAGAAAAAATCGTGCATCCGCTGGTTCAGGCTGACCGTGACGCCTTTCTAGCGGCCCACCCCGGTGATTTGGTCGTTCTTGATATTCCCTTGCTGTACGAAACAGGTGCCGACAAATGGCTAGATACGGTTCTTGTCGTTAGCGCACCGCCAGATGTGCAGGCCACTCGCGTTTTGGCACGCCCCGGTATGACGCAAGACACGCTCGATCTGATCCTGCGCCGACAGACATCAGATGCAGAAAAACGTGCCCTCGCTGATGTGGTGATCGAAACGCTGACACTGGACGGCACAAGGCAAGCCGTGCAAAACCTGATTTGCGATCTGACGGGGAAACATTATGCGTGAAATCGTTTTAGACACAGAAACGACCGGGTTCGAGCCTGAAGACGGCGATCGCATCGTCGAGATCGGCGCGGTTGAACTCATCAATCACATGCCTACCGGCCGCACCTATCACCAATATATCAATCCCCAACGCTCTATGCCACAAGGCGCCTTCGAGGTGCATGGTCTTGGTGACGAATTTCTGCGCGACAAGCCGCTGTTTGCGGCCATCGCACAAGATTTTTTGGATTTTATCGGGAACGATGCCAAGCTTGTGATACACAATGCCGCGTTTGATATGAAATTTCTAAACGCGGAACTCGGTTGGGTTAAAAAGCCTGCGATTCCAATGGATCGGGCACTTGATACCCTTGCTATCGCCCGGCGTCGC
The DNA here is from genome assembly GCA_024635625.1 of Loktanella sp. Classification (GTDB taxonomy): domain Bacteria; phylum Pseudomonadota; class Alphaproteobacteria; order Rhodobacterales; family Rhodobacteraceae; genus Loktanella. The sequence goes on from JAGXIQ010000112.1 coordinate 113,548, forward strand.
TTTCCCGGTTCCCCCGCATCACTGGATGCGTTGTGCCGCCGCTTTGGCATCAACAATGATTCACGGACGTTGCACGGCGCGTTGCTGGACAGTGAAATTCTTGCGGAAGTTTATCTAGAGCTTATCGGCGGGCGGCAGCCGGACTTCGGTCTATCGACACAAACGACTAAGTCCAACCCTGGCGCTGATGCAGGCCCGTGGCGAGCAATACCGCGCGAAACGCCCCTGCCTTCTCGGATCACAGAAGAAGAAGCCGCCGCCCACGCTGCGTTCGTTGCAAAGCTGGGCGACGGTGCTTTATGGAAAAGACTGTCTTAGTTGATTGGCTGATTTTCTTGCGCTTTTTTCTGCGCTTCCATCTGGGCGGCCAGTTTGGCCCGGTAAAGTGCAACGTAGTCGAACTGTTCTAGGTTCAGCGATTGGAAACCGCCTTCGCGGGTCAGGTCAGCGACCAGTTTGCGAACATAAGGAAATACCAAGCGCGGGCACTCAATCATAAGATAAGGCCCCATCTGTTCGTCGGGTACACCGGAAATTTGAAAAACACCGGCATAGTCAACTTCTAGGATAAAGAGTGTTTCGCCCTTTTCCTTTGTCTTGCTGGTGATATTCAACTTGGTGATGACTTCGTATTGATCATCCGCGCCGCGCTTGCGTGCGTCCACGTCGACGCGGGCCTGAATGTCGGGCGTCGCGTCGCCGCTGATCCCTTTCTGGGCCAGAATGTTTTCGAACGACATGTCGCGCACATACTGCGCGACGATGCGGTTAGTAATTTGTGGCTGCTGTGCGGGTTGTGGGGCGGGCTGCGCAGCTGCGCCGTTGTTCTCTGGGGTGTCGTTATCGGCCATCTGATGTCTCCTCATCTGTCTTTATGGCTTGGCATATCAGGCGACTGACCGTTGCTCAATGCCGGGTCCAGCCAGAGCTGCCGTGCGTTGGCTTTTGCGTAGAATCCAGCGTTTCGAATTCGCCGTCAATGACACGATCGTCGGGGTGATGCGGTTTTTGCGGCTGCTGCTGCTGCGATCCCATCTCGAATTGGGTGAACCGAACGCGGGCTTTGATCGCGCGGAACGCACGGGCGCGTATCGCTGGCACCAGCAGCGCAAAGCCGCAGGCATCAGTGAAAAAGCCTGGCGTAAGCAGTAAAGCGCCGGCAAATAGGATCATAGCACCGTTCGCCAAAGGCTCTGCTGGATCTTGGAGGGTGGAAAATGACTGCCGCAGGCGTCCCAGCTCTGCTGCACCTTGCGTACGCACCAGCCAACTACCAAGAATAGCTGTGGACAGTACGATGAGCAGCGTTGGCCATAGCCCGATCAGCCCGCCAACCTGAATAAACAGGGCGATTTCGATCAGGGGCACGGCAATGAAAGCCAAAAGCAGGCGCATATCGGGTCCTTTGGTCACGGGTGTGGGTGCCAAGGTGGACTTGGACACCACTGACACCTACATAGGAAACGATAATGACGGTTACCAGCCGCCCGAAATGAGGAACACATGAACGCACCCATCATCCAGCTGCTTGTCCTTGCAGGAATCGCAATTTTCCTGATCCTGCGGCTGCGGGGCGTGCTTGGCACCCGCGAAGGCTTTGAAAAGCCGCAAATCCCCGCAGACCAGGTAAAACCAGACCCCCGCCGCCGCGACTTTGAAGTCATCGAAGGTGGTCCCGATCGGGATATCACCGATCATGCCGCCGATGGCAGCGACACGGCACAGGCGTTGGCCGCAATGAAGCGTGTCGATCCAACTTTTAACGTAACGCAGTTCCTGACAGGCGCGCGTTCGGCCTACGAGATGATCCTAGTCGCTTTCGAGCATGGTGATCTCGACGAGGTGAAGGATTTTATCTCTCCCGAAGTTTACGACGCATTCGAGCAGGTCGTTCATCAGCGAGCCGATCAGGGGCTGACAGTTAAGGCAGTCTTTGTTGGCATCAGTGATCTGGGCCTAAAAGAAGCGACCTTAGATCCGCAGACGAAAGAAGCGGAAATGACCGTCCGCTTCACAGGAGAGCTGAACTATGTCGTCCGCGACCATGGCGGCGATATCGTCGAAGGCGATCCGAATGCAATCAAGCGTCAGAAGGACGTGTGGACCTTTGCACGTGTGATGGACAGCAATGATCCAAACTGGCGTCTTGTTGCTACTGGCGAATAATGATTGGACAGCTGACGCGGACGGCCTTCGTGGCCCTTGGATTGACGGGGGCCGCCGTGGCTGAACCGAGTTACACCTTTCTGACATTCGACGACTTAGACGGTTGGGCCGAGGACGACCACGAGGCTGCGCTTGACGTTTTTACGCAGACCTGCGGTGACATTCCCCGGCCCGAATGGGCCCAGCTTTGTGCTTATGCCAAGGATGGCCCTGCCGCGCGCGACTTCTTCGAGACATTCTTTCAGCCTGTCCTGATTGAGGACGGGCAACCGATGCTGTTCACCGGCTATTACGAGCCTGAAATCGCGGGCAGTTTGGTGCCGGACGAGACCTATCGATTTCCGATCTATCGCCTGCCCGACGATGACACCGAAGGCGTTTTTAGCCGCCGCGAGATTGAAGAAGACCTGCCATTCGCCAAGCGAGAGATGGAAATCGCCTGGCTTTCCGATCCGGTCGACCTGTTTTTCTTGCAAGTGCAAGGTTCGGGACGCATCAGCCTGCCCGGCGGTCATGTGATCCGCGTGGGTTATGCGGGCAAAAACGGGCGAGACTATACATCTGTAGGACGGGCACTGGTCGATCGAGGCGTTTTCACACTTGATCAAGTTTCATCGCCGGTGATCCGCCAATGGGTCAAGGAAAATCCGGAAGAAGGGCAATCACTGCTTTGGCTCAACGATTCATACGTATTTTTTCGGACAATTGATGAAGTGCCGGCCGAAAAAGGCCCTCTTGGCGCGATGAACCGTTCGATCACGCCGCTCCGCTCTATCGCCGTCGATCCTGCGATCACTTTGCTGGGCGCACCGGTTTGGATCGAAAAAAACGGCGTGGATCCGATGCGGCGGTTGATGGTGGCACAGGATACCGGGTCGGCCATCAAGGGCGCACAACGTGCCGACGTTTATTATGGCACTGGCGATGCGGCTGGCGCGGCAGCGGGTGCCGTCAAGGATACCGGTCGCATGATTGTTCTGATGCCAGTCGCATATGCGGTGGCCAAAGTCAGCGACCCACTGGAATTCTGATGCGACGGCCCCGACACCTTTCACCCGATGACAAAGCGGTCTGGGATTTCGTGCGCCAGCAGGTTAAGCCGATGCATGCCCAAAAGCGCTCTAAACCCGCGCCAGAGGCAGTGTCCGCGCCAAAGAAGGTAACGCCGCGCCCACCTGTTGCCTCGTTTGACATGGGCATGAAGGCCGAGGTCACACGACCCAACGACATCCTTCCCCCCTTGCGGGACCGTCTGCGAAGCGCCCCAGTTGCCATGGATGCTAAGAACTTTCTGCGCATGAAGGCAGGTAAACTGAAGCCTGAAGGCCGCCTTGATTTGCACGGCATGTATCAGGACGAAGCCTATCCAGAGCTGATCGCGTTCATTCTAAACGCTCAGGCGGCAGGAAAACGGCTGGTTTTAGTCATCACAGGTAAAGGACGGGTCAGTGATGGCTGGGCTCCCGAAGGCCGCGGCGTACTGCGCCGGTACGTACCGCAATGGTTGCAGCTTCAACCGTTGGCGCCTGCGGTGTTAGAGGTGCGACCTGCCCATCTAAAGCACGGCGGCGACGGGGCATATTACGTTTATCTACGTCGTCGAAAGTGATTTTCTTGCCGAAGTGACGCCCAGTGACGCCGTCAATGCCGCCGCGATAAAAAATACTGCGTATCCCCACATTTGCGCCGAAAAATCAACGCCATAATCGATCAGCACCCCGGACAGGCCGGGGCCGATGGCCGATCCGAAGACCATGATGCCAGCAGCAGCAGCCTTGATCGATCCGATGTGGCGGGTGCCAAAGAACTCTGCCCAGAACGCTGCGGGCAAGGTCGATTGCATTCCCTGTCCGACGCCCAACACGATCAATGCAACTCCGGCAGCATAAAGACTATTCGCCGCTGCCATCAACGCAAAGCCAGCTGCGAAAGGTAACATATAGAATGGCACAATCCGTCCAGTGCCAAACCGGTCCACGGCCCAGCCCGTGGCAAAGGTGGCCGCAATGATGACTGCCGTATATATGGGAAACAGTGCGACGAAGCCCGCCAATGGCCAGTCTTTCACTGCAGTCAGGTGCACTTGCTGGAAAAATAGGGCCGTCCCCCATGCGGGCGGTCCAAGTAGCGCAGGCACCATCAGCCAGAAGAGCGGATGCCGCAGGACCTGCCCCCGCGTCCAATGAAGTCCGTCCATCCCGGCAGCCTGTTCATCTTTCGCCATGCTTTGCGGAGTACGTTCGTGCCGAAGCAATGCCGTCATCAGTGGCACAGTCAGCAATACGATCCCTGCAGCGACGACCCAAAGAGCGCGCCAATTCCATGTCATCAGCAATGTGACAAAGATGATTGGTAACACCGCCTGCCCGACCGCAAATCCCATAGATGCAATCGACAGCGCTTTTCCACGTGACGCGACGAACCACCGTGCCATCGCGACAACCGCGAGGTGTGAAGACATGCCTTGGCCGAAAAGTCGTAGAAAAAAGATTGCGGCGACTAGTAATACCGCGTTCGGGATGGCTGCCGTGAAAAGACAAGCCGCAGCCAATGCCAACAGCACCAGCGTACCCAAAGCGCGGACCCGGAAGCGGTCGACCAAAGTACCCGCCCAAACCATCGTGATGGCAGACGCGGTAGTGCCAAGCGTGTAAATACCGCCCCACTGGCCATCGCTTAGGCCAAAATCTGCCATGATCTGTCCCGCAAAAAGCGAGATAAAGAACGTCTGCCCGTAGGATGACGTCAGGGTGAGGGTGAAGCCCGCCAGCAGAAATAGCCAGTTGGCGCTAACAAAACGCACAAAACTCATGCGTCTTGTTCGCGCCAGTCGTTAAGAAAGAAAAGCCCTAAAGCACGTAGCGCGACAGATCTGTCGACCGTGACATCTCTCCGACATGCTTCTCGACAAAAGCCTCGTCGATGACAATTTCTTCTCCACCGCGGTCGGGCGCTGTGAAAGACAAGTCCTCGAAAACCCGTTCGATCACAGTATACAGGCGGCGAGCGCCAATGTTTTCGACGCTTTCGTTGACCTCTGCTGCGATCTTGGCAAGCGCCGCAATTCCGTCGGTCGAAAAGGTAACGGTAACATCTTCAGTCTTCATCAACGCCGAATATTGCAGCGTCAGGGCATTATCAGTTTCGGTCAGGATACGGACAAAATCTTCTTCGGTTAGGGCACGCAACTCTACCCGGATCGGCAGACGACCCTGCAATTCGGGCAGCAAGTCAGAGGGTTTAGCCACATGGAACGCGCCAGAAGCTATGAAAAGGATGTGGTCCGTCTTAATCGGGCCGTGTTTTGTACTGACGGTCGTGCCTTCGATCAACGGCAGCAAATCTCGTTGCACACCTTCTCTGGAAACGTCGGCACCGCGGGCATCCGACTTGGCGCAAACCTTGTCGATCTCGTCTAGAAACACGATCCCGGATTGCTCAACTGCTTCCAGCGCCGCCTTAGTAACGCTTTCGTCGTCTAGTAGTTTGTCCGCTTCGTCTGCAATCAAGGCGTCATAGCTGTCAGCGACAGTCATCCGCTTTTTCACGGTGCGTCCGCCCGACATCTTGCCAAACAGGTCGCCGATATTCATCATGGCGGGTTGCTGTCCGGGAATTTCGAACCCACCCATGGGGTTAGATGTATCCGTCAGTTCTAGTTCGATCACCGTGTCATCAAGTAAGCCGTCCTTCAACTTCTTGCGGAACATCTCTCGGGTGCCTTCGCGGGCATCCTTGCCTGCGAGGGCGGTCACAACACGCTCCATGGCGGATTCTATGGCCTTGGCCTTCACGTCTTCGCGCATCCAATCGCGGGTTTCGACGATGGCGCTTTCCATCAAATCGCGGATGATCTGTTCGACGTCGCGGCCGACATAGCCGACTTCGGTGAATTTGGTCGCCTCGACTTTAATAAAGGGTGCCCGGGCAAGTTTTGCCAGACGACGGCTGATCTCGGTCTTGCCGACGCCTGTGGGCCCAATCATTAGGATGTTTTTTGGATACACTTCGTCGCGTAGGTCGTCGCCAAGCTGCTTGCGCCGCCAGCGGTTTCGCAGGGCCACAGCAACAGCGCGCTTGGCGTCGTTCTGGCCGATGATGTAGCGGTCCAGTTCGGACACGATTTCACGAGGGGTGAGGTCGGTCATGGCTGCCTCCGGCAGTTTTTAAGATTATTTGGCAGATGAGAGGGATTAGCGTTTCTGAATGGTCTCCACCGTCAGATTGCCGTTGGTGTAGACGCAAATATCGGACGCAATCGCCATAGCGCGGCGGGCAATAGCCTCTGCGTCCATATCGCTGTCCATAAGGGCGCGACCGGCGGCAAGGGCATAATTTCCGCCTGATCCTATGGCAGTTACGTCGTGTTCTGGTTCCAGCACATCGCCTGCGCCGGTGATGACAAATAGGTCAGTGCCATCACTGACAATCAGCATCGCTTCCAGTTTTTGCAGGTATTTGTCCGTCCGCCAGTCCTTGGCCAGTTCGACGCAGGCGCGCTGCAATTGACCGGGTGTCGCTTCAAGCTTCTTTTCCAAACGCTCTAGCAGCGCAAAAGCGTCAGCAGTCGACCCGGCAAAACCAGCGACGACGTCGGTGCCTTTGACAGCAAGACGGCGGACCTTGCGGGCTGTGCCCTTAATGACGGTTTGCCCAAGGCTGACCTGCCCGTCACCGGCAATGACGACGCGTCCACCCTTGCGAACGCCAATGATCGTGGTCCCGTGCCAGCCGGGGAAGTCTTCGCGGCTCATGGGGGCCTCCTCAATTCCGTTGCCATGGATATATGGACGCCAAGGTCGCGGGGGACAAGGTCGACCCTTGAATGCGGCGATGCAGCGACATAGCGTTCGGCTATGGATCAGCACACTGACGTGACGTTCTACCTTGACCCCGGTCTGCTACAAAGCGCCCGAGAAGGACGTCATAACTTCATCGGATTGGTAGCGAAAACAGTCTCTGATTTAGGGTTTAGAGTCTTTTTTACAGAAAATTCTGAACATGCTCGGCAAGCGTCGATCATCCGACCAGGCTATGCGCTATTTCATATGGATGCCCCGACACATCCGCGTGCGTTGACGATGCGGCGATCATATTTCTATCCGTTCTGGCAGATCGAAACGTCAGAGCGGCGGTGGGATTGGACGGTTGCGTTGACCGCGTTCAAGCCCCAACAAGTCGATGAGGCCGAAGCGCAGCGGTTCTTTGGGTTTTGGCGCAAGCGGCTGTTTCCCGACGCTGATCATGTGCATGTGCCGAAGGGGCCGATCTATGTGCCGTTGCAGGGATTAATCCGGCAACATCGGTCATTCCAATCGTGCAGCCCGGTGGACATGATTTCCCGCACTGCGCAGCGGTTTCCGAAGAATAAGGTGTTCGTCACCCTGCATCCCAACGAGGCATATGCCGAGGCTGACAAAGGGGCGTTGCAGTCGTTGATGGCGCAGCACGGGAATGTTGATGTCAGCGGTCGCAGTATGGTCGACTGCCTGAACGCCTGCCAAATGGTTGTAACGCAGAATTCTTCTGTCGCGCTGGCGGGCTTTTTCTTTCGGAAGCCAGCAGTGCTATTCGCGCAGATAGATTTTCATCATATCGCAGGTAATGTGCCCAAAGATGGTGAAGATCGCGCCTTTGCCGCCTGGCGTAACTCGGGCGGGTTCGAAGCCTATATGTGGTGGTTCCTGCAAGAGATGTCGATCAACGCGGGAAGACCGCAAGAAGAGGTCACGATGAAGATCGCAACGGTTTTGCGCGGTCACGGTTGGCCGATCTGAATGCAAAAGGGCGCCCCGTGGGACGCCCTTGTCAAACATAATGGTCTGCGGTTGATCAGATTGCGCCTTCGATCCAACCTTTGATCGATGCCTTAGGGGCAGCGCCCGCCTTGTTCGACACGACTTCACCGTTCTTGAAGACAAAGAGGGCCGGAATGCCGCGCACGCCCATCTGAGCAGGAGAGTTCGGATTGTCATCAACGTTCACTTTGACGATCTTGACCTTGCCCTTCAGCTCTTCCGAAATCTCTTCCAGTGCTGGGCCGATTTGCTTGCATGGGCCGCACCATTCGGCCCAGAAATCAACGACGACGGGAATGTCGGACTGGCGCACTTCGGCGTCAAAGGTAGCATCGGTGACGGAAACGGTAGCCATGGGGCTCTCCAATCGGAATGTGTATCAGGGGCAGAACCTATGAACGCGGCACCGGAACGTCAAGCGCTGCCCGAGCCAGCGCAGCGCTGGTTAAATTGTCCGGCAGTTCCATAAGCACGGCCGTGCGCGTCCAAAGGATCGCCGTCGTGATCCGGCGGTCGGGATAGATCTGCGAGAGGGCGGCAGCATATGCCCCCATCTGCCGTAGCAACCCGTCTGGCAACGCGTCTGCACTGTCTGGGGTATTGCGGTTCGTCTTGAAATCGACCGCCGTCACTGTTTCGGGTGTGACAATCAGGCGGTCAATATTGCCATGCATCCGGCCAAGACCGGGCAGTTCGGCGGTAATTGTGACCTCTGCCAGCGTATCTGGCGCATAAATCGACGTCAGATGAGCTGCATCTATCAGGGCCAAGGCGTCATCTATCAGATCGTCAGTTGGGACGGTATCGGCTTCAGGATAGGCAGAGATAAGGCGGGCACCGACGGCGCGGCGGTCGGACGCGGGCAGGGCGGGCATGTGTTCCAATAATAGGTGAATCAGGCTACCGCGCAGCAGGCTGGCCGCGTCGCCATCGTCAAATTCACCCGCCAAAGTCTTGTCGCCACCAAGGTTTGACGGGGATATTGTTTCACCGCGCGTCACCGGAGGCAGGGGAGGCAATACCTCTGCATTTCGCCTTTCAGTGGTCCGCGCCGTACGCGGCAATAGAGTGCCTGCGCCCCAATTTCCATGTTCTACGCGCTGCACTGTAAGGTCGCCTGCCGTGGCGTCGAAAGCCCCCGCGTGTGTCATGCCGTCGCCGACGATATCATGCCACGCGGTGCCGGACTTTCCAGTTTCGCCAGCAGCGCCGACAATTAGCCAATTTTCGGCACGCGTCATTGCCACGTATAGCAGGCGCAGTCGTTCGCGGAATTGAGCGTCCGCAATCGCGTCGTGAATGGCAGTCATGGCTGCCGGCATCTCTGCTTTCACCGTTTTCCACAGGGGTACGTCACCGGGCAGAACCTGTGATTTCACAAGGTTGGGACGTTCAGCGGTATCAGGCAAAATGACAATCGGGGCCTCAAGCCCCTTAGCACCATGCACCGTCATAACGCGGATTTGATCGCCTTGGGCGTCGATCTGCCGTTTCACGGTCAGATCGTCGGTATCCATCCAAGTCAGAAAACCGGTCAGACTGGGCGTATTATCGGATTCGTAGGAAAGAGCCTGCGCCAGTAAGGCGTCAATACCATCTTCTGCCTCTGGGCCCAGACGCGCCAGCAGCGCTTGTCGTCCGCCGTGGCGTACCAGAAGGCGCGCAATCAGGTCGTAAGGTCGCAGAAAATCTGCGTTGTTCAGCATATCATACAGAACGTCTGTGGTTGCGTTCTGCCTCTTGGATTTACGCAACGCTTCCCAAAGATACCCCTTTTCGGGGCGATGATGCGCTAAGGTGAAAAGCTGCTGCTCGGTCCAGCCAAACAGGGGCGACCGCAGGGCGGCAGCCAGCGACAGGTCATCCTCTGGCAGGGCAAGAAAGCGAAGCAGGGCGGCGATATCCTTGACTGCAAGTTCTCCACCGACACGCAGGACGTCCGCCCCGGCGATGGGCAGCCCTGCTTGCTTGCAGGCGCGAATCAATTCGAGGAACAGCAAGTTCTGGCGGCTTTGCACGAGGATAAGCACGTCGCCCGCCCGCACAGGCCGTCGGTTGTAAGTGTCGCCCGCCTTTACGGGCAGCGTCTCGTGGTCGATCATCCGCCTTATCTGCCCAGCCACTCTGTCGGCCATCTGCACCAGGTGGTGATCGGCGCTCACCTCGTCCACCGGCTTTAGCCAATTGTCGTCCGGGTCGTCCTGGGTCTTGTCCGGGCTGATGACTGGCCATAGATCCACGCGCCCGGGCATGTCGACGTTAAAGGCGATATGCTGCGACGCGTCGCCTAATCCCTCGGCTCGTTCGCGGACAAAAGTTTCGTCAACGACCCGTAGCACGGCAGTGGACGAACGGAACGAATGCGCCAGCGTCCTAGTCTGAAGTGGGTCTTCAATCTGCAGCAAGGCATTGTCAAAATAGTCGCGCATCCGGTCAAACTCTGCCGGGTCCGCGCCTTGGAAGGAATATATTGACTGTTTTTTGTCGCCGACGACAAAAACGGTGCGGCGCGCATCCCTTGCACCGTCACCACTGACAAATTCTCGCGTCAGGTGCTGAACAACGGCCCACTGGCTAGGAGAGGTGTCTTGCGCTTCGTCCACCAGCAGATGGTCTATACCTCCGTCAAGGCGGAACAGAACCCAGGCGGCAACTGCCTTATCTGTCAGTAGCTGCCGCGCCTTGCCGATCAGGTCGTCGAAATCCAGAACGCCCTTCGCGGTTTTCTTGGCGTCGTAAGCCTGCACAAAAGCGTGGGCAAAGCGGTGTAAGGCGACGCTTCGCTCGAATGCCATCAGGGACTGACGATCCTCGCGCAGGGCGGCGACGGCTTCCATCAGGCCGTTCAGCGCGTCGGTCAGGTCTGGGTTAGCGGCCTGCACGCTCTTTGTCGGAAACGTGCCGACCTTGGGGCCAAAAGGCGATTTTGCGGTCTCGCCAAACAGAAAGACGCCTTCAAGTTTTATTAGATCACCAACCGTGGGGTTGCCAAGGTTCACGCTTTCCAGCTTGTCGGCGGCGGCATTGTCCATCTTGCCACCTGTGCGGCAGGCCTTGATCAGGTCACCGACGATCTCGGCCGTGTCAGCGCTAAAGACGTCTGCCACTAGCGTCGACATCGCCTGTCCCGGCGCGATGTCGAGGGTATCGCGCAGCGCGTTTTCGTCCACGGGTCGGGCAAAGTCATTGGCGCGGCCCGTAATCTCGCGGACCAGTTTGTCTAATTCACCACCGCCGAAAAAGCGCAGGACGTTGACGAGCAAGTTGGCCTGTGGGCCGGACGCGATTTGATCAAGCACCTCGCTGCGCATCAGCACGGCGGTACGGTCCTCAATTTCGCGAAAATTAGGGCTGACACCGGCCTCGAGGGGGAAGCGGCGCAGAATACTGGCGCAAAACGAGTGGATAGTCTGGATTTTTAGTCCGCCCGGCGTTTCGATTGCGCGGGCAAATAGGCGACGCGCAGCAGAGAGTTTCTCTGGCGCGATAACGCCCTCTACTCCCAGCGTCGCAAGATCGCTGCGCAGGGGTTTGTCGTCCAGCATCGCCCAACCGCCGAGACGCTTGAAAAGGCGATTCTGCATCTCGGCGGCGGCGGCTTTGGTATAGGTCAGGCACAGGATGTTCTGAGGCGAAACGCCCTCCAGCAAAAGCCTTGCGACCCGGTCGGTTAGCACGCGCGTCTTGCCTGACCCCGCGTTAGCGGACAGCCACGTGGACCGGGTCGGATCCGCTGCGGTGACCTGATTTTGGGTTGCGTCGTCGCGGATCATTCCAATACCTCGCGCTGGGCTGTGTCGGCATCCGTCCACTCGCCGAAACGCGAAAGGTGATCATAAAAGCTATCGTATGTAGTCGTCGCAGGCGCCCGGCGCGCGACATAACCCCAGTCCGGTTGTTTGGTCATTGTCAGGAATGTCACCAATTCTGACCATACCTTGCTGGGCGGATGATCATCCAGCGGGGCAGGGACAGTCTTCATTGCAGCATTGAATCCAAGAAACGCGGCCCCGGCGACAGGCCGCGTACCGACGGTGGCAAAAGCTCCGCGTTCGATCATTGCTGCTTCAAGCAACAATTGCTTGTCGAACTTTGCCTGCTGTTTGACTGATGGGATCGCGCCGGTTTTGTAGTCATAGATAAGCACCTGCCCGTCGGCAGTTTCGTCCACCCGGTCGGCCTTGCAAGTTAGCTTCATGTCGGGGCCGGGGACAGTGATGTCGCCCCACGCCTCTAGCGCAAGAAGATCGCCGATCTGTTGGCGTTGCGCCTCGTCCGCCAAAAAGCCCGGCGCGAGGGATTCAAGTTGTGTCATCCATTGCAGGCGGACGGTCGGCCATGGGCAGTGTTCGGCCAAGACCTCTTCTGCAGCAATCAGGAACTGCGACAACGCCTCTGGCGACGCGGCGTTGGGTTTCAGTGCGATGAACCGTTCAAGTATCTCGTGAAATACTGTCCCCTTCATCGGCGCATCAGCGTCGGCTAACAGCGGGTCCAGTGCCCGCAGGCGGAGCACCTTTTGCGCGTAGATGGCATAAGGGTCGCGGTAGAGCGTTTTGATCTGGGTGACAGAAATATCCTTTGGCCGTGCCGCTTCGGGCGGGCAGGGCGCGGGACGTACGGCGCGAGCGACGGTGGCAGCGGGGGCAGAGATCGCGGCTGCCCGCGCGATCCAATCGTCGCCGCGCATGCGCATATCGGCTAGGGCCTGTGGGCCGTACTGATCTGGTAGGCCCTGCATCAAGTTCGTCAGGCGGTTAACCCAGCGCGACGGGACGGTTTCCGCGTCGGCGCTGCGGCGTGATCGGGTGACCCAAACCTCTGGCGCGCAGGCGGCTTGCTGATAGTCGTGCGCCGACAAACCAATCTGGCGTTCGGGTAGTAGTAACCCAGCGGCCTTGCGCATCGCGCGATTCAGCCAAGGGTCAGGCGTTGGCATACTCGGCCAAATGCCATCGTTCAAACCGCCAAGGATCACCAGATCGGCACCGCCGACCCGCGCCTCTAGCGTGCCCCAGATCAGGATGCGGGGGTCTGTGGTATCCGGGTCGCGGACCTGCTCCTTGGCAAGCAAGGCCGTGAACAACGCGGCGTAGTCGCGCAAGTCCATGTCGCCGCCAGCATCCGCATCGCGGGCCAGCGCGTCACAAACCCCTTTGGCGGCCCTGCCCGGGGCCTGCAAAAACAACTCTCCACTCGTCGTGCCTGAAGGACCAGTTGCCAGCGCCACTGTCGCAGCAATGTGCGCATCTAAGTGCGTGGCGATGGGCATGGTGCCGTCGTGGTCCAACCCGGTCACAACCTGCCCGACCCATGCGGCCCAGTTCACTAGACCTTCTTTTTGCGTTTTCATCCCGCCAACCCATTCGGTCAGCGTGTCGACGGCAATGAAGGGTGGGCCGTGACGGCGCAACTTCAGTTCCAGTTCTCGCGTCCAAAGCAGATGCTGGTTGCGGTCGGGGCTGCCGGTATGGGTCAACGGATGTTTTAGCAAAACTAACAACGCTTCGGCCGTGACTGGTTGACCCATGGCACGTACGACGTGTGTCAGCAGGCGACCCGGTGCGGACAGCACCAGTGGCAGGCCCGCACTATCGTCAGGCTTGATCTGCCAGCGGTCCAAGGCGGCAGCGACCTGTCGTGTCAGCATGCGATCGGGGCTGATCAAGGCAGCTGTCTGACCCGCAGCGGCGGCCTGCCGCAGGCGCAGCGCGATTGTCTCGGCCTCGGCGCGGGGGTTGTCGGTTTCCACGAGAGTGACTTGGGTGGTTGCGTCCCGCAAATCGCCAAGCGTTGCACCCTCTGCCCGCCATTGATCGGTGACGGGGGCGGGGCGCAGTGACAGGGATATCAGACGGTTACGGGCAGGTGAGGGGGGCGCAGCCGTTGTCCAGTCGGCGACCTCGGCGGTACGCAAATCAAGCGTCTGCATGATACGGGCAAAGCGGAACTGGGGGTGATCCTCGTGGCTTAAATCGTCATCCATGCCGTCCCAGACCGATTGTGGCATGTCGCGGTCAAAGCCGGGCAGCACGACAGCGCCTTGCGGTAGGCGCGCGACGGCTTGCATCAGCAAGCCCGTCGCACCCCGCGATCCGGTCGAACCGGCAACAATGATAGGATCGGCTGGCGGTTGCGCGTGCCACCGATCTATCAGGGCCGCGACGACCATCCTTTGCCGCGCGGCAATATCGGGGGCATCGTGCCCTTCGGCAAAATAATCCTGCAGGATGTTAAGGAAAGCTAACGACCGCTGCCAATGGCCGGACTGATCGCTGACATCCAGATCGGTCAATGTGGCAGGATCAACGCCTTCGCCATGCATCTCGTCCATCAGCGCCGCAAGGCTATCAGACAAATCGTAAAGCGCTGCTCGCGGGGCGAGTTCTGGCGCACTGTCCATCAGGCGGCTAACGGCGCGCGACAATTCCAATCGACGGCGCAGCGGCGCGATCGGGGCTGGAATTCCAGCAAGAGTGCCTTCGAAAGCCAGATTGGTTACAAGGTCTACACGAGGTAATAGACGGGCGGGACCGGCATCAAAGACGTCGCGGATTCGCCGCTGCATGCGGGTCGTGTTCACAAGAATCCGAACGCGGCTAAGGTCGTCGGCGCGGTTGGTCAGCCCTTGCACAAAGGCGGTGGCAAAATCGACGCCGGGCTGTAAGCCAAAGACGCGAGGCCGGTCGGAGGGGTCAAACATCGGCACTTTCCATTAGCATTTGGGCCAGTGGGATACTCTCTGGTCGACCTACATCACACCAGCGTCCGGTGTAGGTCATGCCGAAAAGACCTCCACGCGCGGCCATAGCGGTCCAGACAACGTTAAGGGAAAAAGCACTTTCGGCCACGTCCCCCAGTCGGTCCGTTCGGATCACTTGAGCCCCGGTATAGATCAGGTCGGGTGCGCGAGTCAGTCGCCCGTCGGGACCGATGCTGAAATCGCCAGCGCCAACATGGCCCTTTACCTGCGTGGGCGGAATCAGCAACAACAATGCTTCCATCTCTGGCCGCCATGCCTCGGCAAGCTGAGTCAGCGGGTTCGGCCCGGACCAGATCGCATCCGTGTTTAGGGTCATCACCGGACCTTCGCCCAGAAGTGGGAGGGCGTGCCGCAGGCCACCACCAGTCTCTAGTAAAGGGTCCTCAGTCGATATTGCTACATTTTGATCGGAGAGATGATGGCGGATCATCTCTCCGAAGTAGTGTACGTTAACAACTTTTCGGCTGACACATGGCACGGCCGTCAGAGCCAACGCATGGTCTAGTAAGGTCTGACCGCCAACCGCGACCAACGGCTTGGGTCGGTCGTCGGTCAGTGGGGCCATGCGTGTACCGCGGCCAGCGGCAAACAACATCACGGCAAAACGATCAGTCATCGGCGGTCCTGTGGTGGGGGTAAGGTCGATAGCACCACGTGGCGTAAATCGGTCAACGCAGGGTGTGCAAGGTCAGTGGATAGGGCATCCCATACGGTGGGCAAGAAAGATGCGTACTGCGGTTTTCCGCGTTGAATCAGCCGCGCAAAGACGCCGAGGATACGCAGGTTGCGCTGGGCGCCAAGCGTTGCCAGTTGTGCGGACAACGTCGCAGGCTCTATTCCGGTGGCAGTGGCAAAGCGCGCAATCTGTCGGGTGACCTGCGTCGAAGAAACAGTCCTGCGAATATCTCGCAGTAGCGAGGCGAGATCGTAGCCACGTGGGGCAACGAAAGCGTCCTGAAAGTCCAGAAGCCCGATCCGGTCAAGCCCACTGCGATTAGGCCGCCAGATCAGGTTCTCTGCGTGGAAGTCTCTTAGTGCGACCCGGTCCGCAACAGGGGCAAAAGCCTCTAGCGCCGCCTGCGTGGCCGCGACCAAAGGGGCTGGATTACAATGGTGGTAGGTTTCTGCTGTGATCGCGACCATCTCTGCACCGACTTTGGGCGTCATCGACTTTAACTGTGACGGAGGTGTCATTGAATCAAGCGCGACCAACACGTCGACGGCGGCGTCATACAGAACTTGCTCTGACGTTGTGGCGGTGGCGATCGCTAAGGTGTCGTGACCCAGATCTTCTAACAGTAGAAAACCCGCCACTTGATCACAGTGCAGCACCTGCGGTGCAGATAGTCGGTGATCCGTCAGCCAGCGGGCAATGTCTATAAAGGGTCCAACAGTTTCGCCCGTGGTTGGGTTAGCGTCCATCAGGATCGCGCTTTCGCCCCAAGGGCCTGTCAAACGTGAGTATTTGCGTGAGGATGCATCGCCAGCCAACGTCTCGGTTGACCAATCCTGCCATTGCGTCCCTGACAGGAACAATCTGCGCACCTTATCCCGTTCAAACATGCAAGTCGCCCAGCAGTGCGTGCCAACGTGGGCTACCGGTTAAGTTAAGGGTATGGTGGTCCGCATGGGCGGCAAAATCGCAAATCAGTGCATCGGCGGGGGTGTCTGATCCAAGCCTATCCGGCCATTCGATTAGGCATATTGCTTGATCAAGTGCATCGTCGAGTCCCAGTTCAAGGACTTCTTGGGGGTCGGTCAGGCGATAAAGGTCACAATGCCAGATCTCGACCTCGCCCGCGTCATACGTCTGTACCAACGTAAACGTGGGAGACGGTACGTCTTCGGCCTGATTGCTGAGTCGTGCGCGGATAAGTGCGCGGGCAAAGGTTGTTTTTCCAGCGCCAATGTCTCCTGTCAGCAAAAGGGTATCGCCCGCGCCCAACTTGGGTGCGATCATGCGGGCAAGCATGGCGGTAGCGTCGGCGTCGGCCAACTGAAGTCGAGTGAAGGTCGGAGACATGCTGCCAGATTAAATGACCCATCCCCGTCTGCAAGGCAAATCAGCCGTTAAGGGCGCGGGGTTCAATAGCGGTTATCAATTGTCGCGCTGGGGCAACCAGGCGTTCGACCCGCGTGGTAAACCGCACAAGCGTCATTCCGCCACTCAGGGCGCTGACCTCGCAATCAAGACGTCGTCCGTTGTGCAGCAATAACTGATCAGACACCATGGGACGTTCTTGGCGCATGCGGCTAAACTCTTCTATTTCACCCCACAAGGCAGTGGGGGGCTGCGTTTGCCTTCCAAATCCGCAGGGCACCGCGCAGGTCATGGACCGTCATCTGGCCGTCTTCATCTGGACGCCAAACCTTTTCGTAAGCGGCATTGGTCATGATTAGAGTATTGCCGGACGAAAAAACAGCAATCGCGTCAGGCACGGCGTTTAGCACTGCTTGGCTTGTTTCTATTTCTGATCGGAAGCGGCGCGTCAAAGAGACTTCGGCACTGATATCCTCGAATAGGAAGGCCAGCGCTCCGTCGGGATGTGGTCGCCCGGTGACACGGAAGGTCTGCCCGTCCGGCATGTCCCACCACTCTGTATAGGTTCCATTCATGGCCGCAGCTTCCAGCGCGGAAAACTGTTCGCGCCAGGAATTGTAGTTCTTAGGTTCGGGCAATTTTCGCGTTTCGCGAAGGCGATCCAAAACGCGGTCGATGTTGGGCCGTGCCGACAGAAACGCGAAGGGTAGGCCGGTCATGTCCAGAAGCGCCGGATTAAAAATCGCCAGTTGCCGCTTCTTGTTAAAGATGGCGAGGCCAGTGGAAAGATGCGCAAAGGTTTTACCGAGTGTCTGTTGAAAATCCCGCTGCGCGCGTTCGGCCCGTACGGTCGCATTTGCGTCGATTGCAAAATAAAGAACTGATCCGTCCTTCGGGACAGCCGTTATCTCGAACCAATGTTCAGCTTTTTCGCCCGGCGATTGAAGGGCATGCCGCCCTTCGAACGTGCGAGGGTCCGTCGGCAGAGGCGGTTGGATATCGGTAAAAAGCCGCTCTCCCGGCCATATCTGCTTGCTACGATCGCCGTGCGGCATCAGACGGTCGGCATAGGATAAATAGGCTGCGTTTGCCCAGATCAGCTCGCCTTGCGCATCCTCTCTACAAATGAGTTGCGGAGTGTCGCGAGCGATGAGGCGGAGCAGATTAAGCTCTTCCATCAAGGTGGCGCCCTCCAGTTCCTCGTAAGCGTGGGATCCCGTAGCGATGTCGCAGGCGTCAAGACTGACGCGTAACAGGCCTCGTTCTTCGGTCAAGGTAAGGGTTAGACCACAGTCGGGCGACCCGGGCACTACGACCTGTGCCCCTGGTTCGAGGCCTTTGAAATTGGCGCGTAAGTTCGGAAACTGGTGACTTAACACCTGAATCAGGGCCGCCTGATCAGACATATCCATCGCTGTTTCGGCAATCAGCGCAGCGGCACTAGGCGAGGCATCGATCAAGGTGTCGCGATCAAACAGAAAGACTGGCGTCGCGTGGTCAGGCAACCGGATTTCTGCGCGGCGGGAACTGCGGGTCGCCGTCAAGGCGACGATTTGGGTCAATCCATATAGGCCAATCAATGACAGGACACCGGCGGCGCCAAGACGCAAGAGTTCAGCTGACTCGATCATTGCGATTCCCCGCTTTTTATACCTTTCAACCATCTGACGGCGAGGTTAACGCGGACTTAATGCAACTGAATCAATCCAAAATAGGCTGGTTCTTTCCTAAAGCGGGATAACGACCTGACGCTGTCCGGATCAGGGACCGCATCTGCCACGTCACCGTCACGATGGCCCCCGATGGCATGTCGTCCAACCGTCCAGACTGATTTCTGCGCGGGGCATTGGCAAAGGCCAACTGCGCGCCAGAACGTTCCAAAAGCGTTTTTGCAATGAACAGCCCCAGCCCCATGCCTTCATAGCCGGGCCGCCGCAAACCATCCAATGTAACGCGCTTGCGTCGCACGAAGGGGTCACCGATCCGTCCGATTACCGACTGCGGAAACCCGTGGCCGTCGTCGGCAATGCGCACGAAAACCTGCGTGTCGTTCCAACTGACCTCAATCCGGATTTGGTTTTGAGAGAAATCGACGGCGTTCTGTATTAAATTACGCAGTCCGTGGATGATCTCTGGCCGCCGGGAAATGACAGGCTGGGGTGTGATGCATCCGGGTTCTGGCGCGATGTCGAACGAAACGTCACGTCCCCGCTGAATATGGGGTTCGGCGGATTCGCGCACGACAGTTTCCAAAAGGGCAGTCCGCAGATGCAGGTCATCCTTGCCTGCCCGACCCATGGATTGAAGGATATCGCGGCAACGATCGGCCTGTGTGCGGATCAGCAACGCGTCTTCCCGCAACTCTGGATAGTCGGCCAGATCTTCTAGCAATTCAGCGCTGACCAGTTTGATCGTTGCCAAGGGCGTACCAAGTTCATGTGCCGCGGCAGCGACTACGCCGCCCAAGTCGGTCAGTTTTTGTTCTCGCGCCAACGCCAACTGTGTCGCGAGTAAAGCATCGCCCATGGCGTTCATCTCTGTTGTCACCTGCCGGGCATAGATGCCCAGAAAAACGACGCCAATGACCAAAGAGGCCCAGAATCCGAAGTGGAGGAGGGGCGGCAGTAAAAGGAGTGTACCGTCTGCCAGTTGCAGCGGAACAGAGACAACGCTGATGACAGTGATCATCGCGATGGCCAGCACGCCAAGGGCGACGAAACTGACAAGGTGCAACACAGTGGCCGCGATCGTAACGGGTGCGAGGATTAACAGGGCGAAAGGATTGTTCAGCCCGCCGGTCAAATACAGCAGCAACGCCAGTTGCACGATATCAAAGGCCATCATGGCGCTTGCTTCGCGCTCTGACAGACGCTTGTTTTCTGGGTAGATAAAACTGGTCAGCAGGTTCGCGACAATTGCAGCGCCAATGGTCATAGCGGCGGGGCCCGCCTCAATCCGCAGATCATAATAGCGTGTCGCGACAAGGATTGCGATGATTTGGCCGCCAATGGCAAACCACCGCAGGATCAGTAGGGTGCGCAGTCGCACCCAATTGCTCCGCTCGCGGTCCTGCAGCGCGTCAAGATCGTCGGGGGTCATTGGCTGCTTATCCTTGCCTCAAGCGACTGTGCGCGGTTGTCCCATTGTTACGGAGGCTGCGATGCGCGAGCAATGCGGCGCTTTGGGAAAGGGACCGCCATGACACGATTGACTGCTATCCTTGCCGGGATTGCCACACTTGCCCTTGTCGGGGTGACCTATGTCGTCACATTGGGGCGCAGTACGCCTGAAAGCTGCTTCGGCACCGCGGTCGCTGGTGGCGCAATCGGCGGTCCCTTCACGCTGGTGGACGGGGACGGGCAGACAGTTACTGACACGGATGTCATTACAGAGCCGACGTTAGTCTATTTTGGCTACAGCTTTTGCCCTGATGTGTGCCCGATCGACAATGCCCGCAACGCGGCTGCTGCCGAAATTCTTGCCGAGGAGGGCTATAGCGCGACGCCCGCGTTCATCAGCATCGACCCCGCACGGGACACACCAGAGGTGATGGGCGACTACGTACGCAACTTTTCAGACAAGATGATTGGACTGACGGGCAGCGACGCGCAGGTGAAACAGGCTGCAGACGCTTATCGCATCGTTTATTCGAAAGAGGCCAATGGGGATCCGGATTATTATTTGATGAGCCATTCTGTATTTACCTACCTCATGATGCCCGACACCGGCTTCGCCACCTTCTTTCGCCGCGAGGATACGCCACAGCAAGTTGCCGATCAGGTCGCTTGCGCTATCGACGCCAGTTGACCTGACCTGACGCAACCCTAATTCAGAACAAACACTCGAGGAAAGTTTTGATGGAACAAGAGCCGCTCGATCTCGGCCCGGACAAGACACTGTTGCTGGTTGATGATGACGAGGCCTTCGTCAAGCGATTGGCCAAAGCCATGGAAAAGCGTGGTTTCGAAGTCGAGACCGCGGAATCCGTGGCCGCTGGTCGCGCTATTGCGACGGCACGTCCGCCTGCATATGCGGTGGTTGACCTTCGGTTAGAGGATGGAAACGGCCTAGATGTCGTTGAATTGTTGCGCGAACGCCGCCCGGATTCCCGGATTGTTGTCTTGACTGGTTACGGCGCGATTGCCACAGCCGTTGCGGCGGTCAAAATTGGTGCGACGGACTACCTGGCAAAGCCTGCAGATGCGAACGATGTAACCAACGCCCTGCTGGCGCGTAAAGACGAATTGCCTCCACCGCCTGACAATCCAATGAGCGCGGATCGCGTGCGTTGGGAGCATATTCAACGAGTTTACGAATTGTGCGACCGCAACGTCAGTGAAACTGCGCGCCGATTAAGTATGCATCGGCGGACGCTGCAGCGCATTTTGGCAAAGCGCAGCCCGCGATAACCTTGCGGCAAAGTGGCGCAGGTCTGCGCCACTTACATCTCCTCTAACAAAGCTGCATGCCGTGCCGCATAATCGTGGCGTACGGCGACCGGCGGACGCATTGCGATACTTAGGGTGTCGACGAACGCGGTATCTTGCTTGCCGAACAGCTTATCGGCTTCGACCTTTGAAAATCCAGCAATCTGCGTCGCTTCTAACCAAGCTGAAATATTGTCTGCAGCTTTAATCTGCCTTTTGATCCGCACTGGTAATTGCGCAGGAAGGCCGAACCGCAGGTGAATTGCGGCCGTCAGTCGCGCGTCAAGCTCTCCATAGCTGGGACCGACGGCTGTTTTTACCGGGGAAATCATATCGCCGATCACGTATTCTGGCGCATCGTGCAGCAGGGCGGCCATGCGCCATTTTGCAGGGGCCGTGGGCTGCTGACGGGCAAAGATCTCCTCAACCAGCAGCGAATGCTCTGCAACGGAATAGGCATAGTCGCCCAGCGTCTGCCCATTCCAGCGTGCCACGAACGCCAATCCATGCGCAATATCAACTATTTCTATATCCACAGGTGTTGGGTCCAGCAGGTCCAGCCTGCGGCCAGACAGCATTCGTTGCCATGCGCGTGGTCGTTTCATTTCGGTCCCCTTTGCCGCGACAGGACGTTCGTTGTTTCAATCCTGCGACCGTGTTATCGGCCAGCCCAAAGATGAAGTGCAAGGAGCACGCGAGATGACACAAGATTACATCGTGAAAGACATCGAACTTGCTGCCTATGGGCGCAAGGAGTTGGATATTGCGGAAACCGAAATGCCGGGCTTGATGGCCTGCCGCGAAGAATACGGCACCACCAAGCCACTGAAGGGTGCACGCATCGTCGGATCGCTGCACATGACAATCCAAACCGCCGTGTTGATCGAAACGCTGGTCGCATTGGGTGCTGACGTGCGCTGGGCGTCATGCAACATCTTTTCGACCCAAGACCACGCCGCTGCTGCGATTGCCGCCGGCGGGACCCCGGTCTTTGCGATTAAGGGTCAAACGCTGGAAGAACACTGGGATTACCTAGACCGGTCCTTCCAGTTCCCTGACGGCGCGAACATGATCCTGGATGATGGCGGCGATGCGACGCTGTATATTCTGTTGGGCGCTCGCGCCGAAGCAGGTGAGGATATTATAGCCGTTCCGCAGTCCGAAGAAGAGGTTGCCATCAAGGCGCAGATCAAAAAACGGATGGCGCAATCACCCGGCTGGTTCACCAAAACCCGCGATGCCATTAAGGGCGTATCCGAGGAAACTACCACCGGCGTGCATCGCCTTTATGACTTGCACAAGAAAGGGCAATTACCTTTCCCCGCTATCAACGTGAACGACAGCGTGACCAAGTCGAAGTTCGACAACAAGTATGGCTGCAAGGAATCGCTGGTTGACGGTATCCGGCGCGCCACTGACACCATGATGGCCGGGAAGGTTGCCGTCGTCTGCGGTTACGGCGATGTCGGCAAAGGTTCTGCTGCGTCGCTTAGCGGTGCGGGTGCCCGTGTGAAAGTCACCGAAGTCGACCCAATCTGCGCCCTGCAAGCCGCAATGGACGGATTTGAATTTGTCCTGCTGGAAGACGTCGTCGACAGCGCCGATATCTTTATCACCACGAACGGCAACAAGGACATCATCCGCATCGAGCATATGCGCGAGATGAAGGACATGGCGATTGTCGGCAATATCGGCCACTTCGACAACGAAATCCAGGTCGCCGCGCTGAAGAACCACAAGTGGACGAACATTAAAGAGCAGGTCGACATGATAGAGATGCCTTCGGGCGCTCGTCTCATCCTGTTGTCCGAAGGCCGTCTGCTGAACCTTGGCAACGCCACCGGCCATCCGTCCTTTGTGATGTCGGCGTCTTTTACCAACCAAGTGCTGGCGCAGATCGAATTGTGGACCAAAGGCGACGAATACAAGCCGGGCGTATATATCCTGCCCAAAGTGTTGGATGAAAAGGTCGCACGCCTGCACCTTGCACGGATCGGTGTGAAGCTGACCGAGCTAAAGAAGGAACAGGCGGATTATATCGGCGTGACCGTCGAAGGTCCTTTTAAGCCGGAACACTACCGCTACTAAGGCTTAAACGACTTCAGGTTCTAAAAACCGGCCTTGCAAGGCCGGTTTTTTCTTGTCCGGCGTTGCACCATGCCCCTAGGTTATTCCAAGCCTGCAAAAGGCGGCAACAACACGGGGGACGATACCATGGGTAAAAGAGACGATTTGATTGCAAAATACGCCGAAGACCTTACAGAAAAATGCGGTATGACGCCGGATATGGACCTCTTGAAAAAAGTCACTATCGGCTGCGGCCCCTCGATCTATAACAACGACGCCAGTACCGTCGCCGGAAGTGACACCGAAGAGTTGGATCGCATTGTCGATGGCTTCCTAAAGAAAAAGCTTGGTCTACCGGACGGGCCCGAGCTGATGGGTGGCCTGCAAAAGGCGATAGAGACCTATGGCCGGTCAAACCGGAACAAGTATCGCGCGGTGGTTTACTACCTCTTAACCAAACATTTTGGCAAAGAGTCCGTTTACGGCTGATCGCGTTTTACTTGCGATTTGCCTCTTTCGTTCCAGAGGCTAACTTCGGAACAAAAGAGGCCCCACAATGATCCAGACCCTGCGCGGTACCCTTATAGGACGCGGCGATCCGATGCCATGGCGCACGGTTGCCGTGACCTGTGTGGCCGTCATGGTGCCGCCGATTGTGGCGGTCCTGCTGTTTGGTCCCGTCGGTGCGGTTGCCTTTATCGCAACCCTAGCGGCGCATCTCGCGGCAAAGGACAATGGCGTGTTGATCGCCACGCTCGTCACCGTGGTCATGGGCTTTGCGGGCCTTCTGACCGTTGGGTCGCCTGTCATGGGGCTGATGATCGCGCCTGCATTGGGAATATTGGCAGGGATCAGTGGCTATTTTGGCTTCGCCTTGCCAGTGATGCGGGCGTTGATCACTTGGACCGTCTTTACCGGAACCATTCTGCCTGCCGACGACAAACCACTGATGTTTGGTATTTTTCTTGCGGCTATGATCTGGGCGCTCGGGGTGTCCAAGGCATTTTGCGAAACGGGCAAACGCGACCCGGCAGAGGCGGACTCCGCAGAATACGCTCTGATCTTCGGCGTGATGCTGGCGGCTGGTTTGACCATTTCAATCTATGTCGGCGGAAGGTGGTTTGGCGACCATGGTTTCTGGTTTCCACTGACCTTTGTCGTGTTGTGTGTCCCGCCGCACGGTCAGCTATTCAGCAGGACAGTGAAGCGGACGATAGGCACGGTTCTAGGCACTGTAATTGCGCTAGGGTTTGCGTGGGCATCCGATGCAACGTGGGTGATAATCGCGGTTGGGGCAATTAGCTTGCCTCTCGCGTTTCGTGTCCTGCCAGTGAACTACGCCCTCTTCACGGCCTTCCTGACGATTGCAGTCCTAGAGGTTCTGGCGCTTGTCTCGGACGTTGATACGCTTGCGTGGGAACGGGTCGTCACAATGGGCGCTGCCGCATTTATGACGGGGGTGATGGCGGGGACAGGATTGTTGGGGCTTTGGCTGATCAAGCCTGATGCCATTCAAGCCCTACAAGACCAGGATTAGAAGCCGCCTAGGGTTAGGATGCGGTCCCACTCTGCCGGTGTTACGGGTTGCACCGATAGACGCGAGTTTTTGACGAGGACCATGTCTGTCAGGCTAGCGTCCTGCTTGATCTGCTCTAAAATAACTGCGTTTGGAAAAGGGCGGTCTGCGCGCACGTCGACGCAAACCCATTTGGGATCCTCCGCCGTGCTGTCAGGATGTGCTGTTGCGGCGATGTCCATGATCCCGACGATTTCTAGCCCCGTGCGAGAGTGGTAGAAAAAAGCCTTATCGCCGACCGCCATGTCGCGCATAAAGTTGCGCGCTTGATAATTGCGCACGCCATCCCATTCGCTGACACCATTGGCGACAAGGTGATCCCACCCAAAGACGTCAGGTTCTGATTTCAGTAGCCAATATGCCATGTCATTCGTCCTTTAATGGTCGGGCAAGAAGCGTCTGCAAGGCCATTTCGACACTAATCTGACCACCAGACAATCCCGCGACAATGGCGCAAACAGGCAGGTCGATCCCACGATCCCGCCCAAGTCGTGTCACGGCCAAAGACGTTGTAGCACCTTCGACTGTCGTCCCGCTGTCCATTGTCGTGCCGGCGCCTAAAGCCAAGCCGTACCGATAGTTGCGCGATAGCGAAGAGGTGCAGGTTAGTGCCAGATCTCCAAGCCCCGAAAGCCCAGTCAAAGTCTGGGGATCGGCCCCCAATGCTTCTGCTAACCGCTGCATTTCTGCAAAGCCGCGTGTCATCAAGGCGGCACGTGCGCTGTCGCCCAGGCCCGCCCCGATAGCTGTCCCACATGCGATCGCAATGACGTTCTTTAGTGCGCCACCAAGTTCGGCACCGACGGTATCCTGCGTCCGATAAAGCCGCAACGAACTTGTGGACAGGCTCTGCTGTAACGCCCTTCCGGCACTTTCATCGTGACAAGCAAGGGTAAGCGCGGTCGGCAGGCCGCGGGCAATGTCGCCAGCAAAGGATGGCCCCTGTCTCTTATACACATCT
>JAGXIQ010000113.1 GCA_024635625.1 Loktanella sp.
ATGGACAGCCTTGTGATCCGGATCAACCTTGGCTTGCAAGGAGGTGGTGCGCATGGGGTGTGCTCGACCGTTTGCTAGAAGAAGAAGATATAGAGATTGCCGCGATCTCCGGCACCTCTGCCGGGGCTATGAACGCCGCAGCGTTGAAGGCCGGGCTGCTAAACGGTGGGCGTGACGGAGCGCGCGAAAAGCTGGATTGGTTTTGGGAACAGGTCGGTGCAATCAACGCGCCGTGGATTCAGGACTGGTTGGCGGCCCTTGCGCCCTCAATCAAAGGCATGGCGGCCATGCTTGGAAAGTCGCCAGGCTATCAGGCGTTTGATAATCTGTCGCGCATGAACTCGCCTTATGTCTACGGTTCGTCGTTGCGCAATCCGCTGACACGCATCCTGAATGACCTGCAGTTCAAAGACGTATGCAGCGCGCAAGAACCGCATCTATTTGTGGGCGCCACGAACGTCCGGACTGGCAAAATCCGCGTCTTTTCTAGGGAAGAAATTACGAACGAAGCGCTGATGGCCTCTGCCTGTCTTCCGACGATGTTTCAAGCCGTCGAGATTTTCGACAGTTCGACGGGCCGAACAGAAGCATTTTGGGACGGCGGATACACCGGCAATCCGGCATTATTTCCATTGTATAGCAAAGATTTACCGGACGACATTCTGATCGCCGGCATCAAACCTATTGTCAGAGAGGCAGTGCCTAAAACCCCAGAAGCGATTGCCAACCGGGTCAATGAAATCGGCTTTAACACCACGCTATTGCGAGAATTGCGATCCATCGACTTTGTCAGGCGTTTGCTGAACGATCACAGCATTGCGCCCGGCACTATGAAGCGGGTGCTGGTGCACATGGTTGAAGACGATGCGCTGATGAACGATCTAAATGTCGCGACAAAGACAATCCCGGTACCAATCATTCTTGCTCGGTTAAAGGCGGCAGGTCGCGAGGCGATGGACGCCTTTCTGCGCGACCACAAATCCGATTTGGGAAAGCGCGATACTGTTGATTTGCATACGTTGTTCAACTGATCAGCTTAATGGCTAGCGCCCACATGACGATAGCAATCAAAGCATCCAGTACGCGCCAAGCGCGCGCAGATTGCATGACTGGCCCCAGAAGGCGTGCGCCGTAGCCGAGGCTGAAGAAGAAAATAAATGACGCAATGACTGCACCTAAGCCGAACGCCGTCTTAAGCCCCGTGTCGTGATAGTCGGTTGAAATCGCACCGATCAGCCCCAAAGTGTCCAAATAGACATGCGGATTCAGCCATGTGAAAGCCGCTGCTGTCGCCAGAGTGGGCAGCAAGGCTTTAGATTGCCCTGATAATTGTATCGCATAGTCGCCACGCCATGCCGCGATCATCCGCTGCAATCCGTATACCGCCAGAAATGCAGCGCCTGCTAAGGCCATGATCCGCGGCAGACCCGGGTAAAGTGCGACAACTGCGCTGAAACCCAGAACGCCCGCCGAAATCAGCAGCGCATCAGATGCGGCACAGAAAAGGCAAAGCCAAAACACATGCGTCCGGGCCAATCCTTGGCGCAAGACAAAGGCGTTTTGCGCGCCGATGGCAAGGATCAAGGAAAACCCCGTTGCGAAGCCGGTCATCGCAGCTCCGATCATGCGACGACGGGCGGCAGTTTCGGATCCTTGGGGTTTGGATAAACAAGGCCTGCGGATATCACGAGCTTCGCCGCATCCTCTACAGTCATATCCAGAATGATAACCTCTGATCGGGGCAAAAAGAGAAGAAAGCCAGACGTTGGATTGGGCGTCGTGGGCAAAAAGATTGTCGCAATTTCCTCGGCGCCGGGCAGTTTTGCCGCGATCTCGCCTTTTGCAGCAGTCGAGATGAAGGCGATAGCCCAAATGCCCTTCCGCGGATACTCGATTAAGCAGGCGTGATCAAAGGATGTATCCCGCTGGCTGAATACGGTTTCAGCAATTTGCTTTACGCCATTATAGACGCTGCGCACGATGGGGGTGCGATCCACGAGACGTTCACCAAACCGAAGAACGGCACGTCCGATAAAACCTTTGCCCAGCCAACCGACAATGACTGTGAACATAAGGAACACGACAACGCCGATGCCTCGCACGTTTACGGAAATCGGCGGGCCGCCGTCTGTACCGAACCAGCGATTTACAAGGGCTTCTGGCTGATAACGTCCTGGCACAAAAGGCCAAACCCAGCCGTCGATCCAGCCCACGACCGTATAAATCAACCAGAAGGTCAGGCCGATGGGCGCGATGATGATAAGGCCAGCCAGAAAATTGCCGCGCAAGCGGGCGATCAGGCTGGGGCGACGGACGCGCTTGGCGTCGTCGGGAATGTGGTCGAGGGTCATAGCAACGTCCGTGCGATCATGACGCACATCTAGGCCGCGTCTGCCGCCTTCACAAGCGGCAGCGCGGGCCTGAATGCGTTAGTCTTGGACGTTGCCCATTTCCCGGGCAATCGCAGCGGCCAGACGCGCGTTGTTACGCACCAATGCGATGTTTGCGGTCAGGGATCGACCTTCGGTCAGGGTGAATATCCGGTCTAGCAAATAGGGCGTGACGGCCTTGGCACTAATGCCTTGCGCCTTCGCATCCGACAGGGCTTGGTCGATGATTGGGGCAAGGTCTTCGGCGGGGATTTCGTCGGCAGCCGGGATCGGATTGCAAACGAGTTGGCCGCCAGGCAGCCCCATGACATTGCGCACAATCTGTGCCGTGGCGATGTCCTTGGCTGTATCCATCCGCAGAGGGGCTGCCATGTCAGACGTGCGCGACCAGAAGGCTGGCAATTCATCCTGACCATATGCGATCACCGGAACCCCAAGTGTTTCAAGGACTTCATAGGTCTTATTAAGGTCAAGGATCGCCTTTGCGCCAGCGGCTACAACGGTCACTGGCGTCTGTGCAAGTTCGTGCAGGTCAGCAGAAATATCAAAACTAAGTTCAGCGCCGCGGTGAACGCCGCCGATGCCTCCTGTGGCGAAAACCGCGATACCTGCCAGATGTGCCGCGATCATCGTGGCGGCGACGGTCGTTGCCCCAGTGCCGCCAATGGCAATGCAAGCGGCAATATCAGCGCGGGACAACTTTGCGACATTTTCGGCCTGACCAAGGGCAGTCAGTTCATCATCTTCCAAACCAATGTGCAGCATGCCGTCAATCACAGCGATGGTCGCTGGCGTAGCACCCGCATCGCGCACATCCTGTTCCACCAGGCGCGCCGTTTCTACGTTTTGCGGATATGGCATGCCGTGGGTGATGATGGTGCTTTCCAGCGCCACAATGGCGGTGCCTGCGTCCAGCGCTTTTTGAACTTCGGCGCTGTAGGTCATGGGGATCATAGTGGGGTCTCTCCAGATACGTAGGTTGCTGCGGCGTCAAGCGCACGGGCGAGGGCGGCAGGGCGGTTAAGCCCCTGCCTTTCGGACGCGATATGCGCGGCCATGAAGGTGTCGCCAGCGCCAGTGACGCGTGTCACAAGGACACTTGGCGGATTGGCGGTAATAACGTCACGTTCGGTGCCTTCTGATGCGGCACGGCCTCCGTCGGTTACCAGAACCCGATGCGCCCCGCGGCTAAGCAATGTGGCGCAGGCTGTGGCGCTGTCATTAAAGTGGGTTTGGCACAGAAGGCCTGCTTCTTCGAGGTTGACGTAGAGGGTGGCGGAGGGATGGCCAAGCAGCGCGAGCAGGCGTTCGGCTTTACCGGGTGACGCTGGTGCAACGCGCAGATCAGCTTTTGCAAACAAAGGCGAGGTCGCAATCGTGCGCAGCAAGTCTTCGGTAAGGTTGCCGTCAAGGGCGATGGACCCGGTAAAGGGCGCTTTTTCCGATCCGAGGCGTCCGTCCGTCAAGGGGCGCAGGATCTTGTCCCCCGCAGCTTCGAGAGAATGAGCGTCGGCTATCGCCGCGATTAACCCATTTGCCGCTTCAATCGCCATGTAGACGTCGGTCGGTAAGTCGTCGGAACGATATAGATAATCGCAATGAAGACCCATCGCCTGCGCCTCTGTTACCAGACTGTCACCTTCGCTGTCGCGGCCAATGACGGTCAGTAGTGCGGGCTGGAGGCCGAAGCGTTTCAGGGTCATGGCAATATTCATGGCCACGCCACCCGGAAGGCGGGTAATGCGGCCGGGAACGTCGGACCCGGCGCGCATATGGCTTGCGGTGCGACCGATTACGTCCCACAGGACCGATCCGATGCACAAGATGTCAGGTGCAGTATTCATGCCGCCCTTTTGGCGCGGCATGATGGCAGGCGCAAGATGTCAGCCCGGGATCGCCCACGTCATATTGGCCCAAAGTGTTTCCCACAATGCACCCGTCTGTTCGGCCAGCGCCGCACTTGGTTCGCGGATCACTACCGCATCCGCCATATAGGTATAGCCTTTTTTAGCAGGCACAGTGACCATGCCCTGACCGTTGGTCTTGAAAAACGTCCGGGTGACTGTGCCATCTGGCGCGCGGTCATAAACTTCGAAACGGACGTTGGCGCGGGGGGCATCGCCGTACCACAACTGGAATCGCATGCCTGACGAAACATCGTCAGTATATGGATTTGTCAGGGCCACAATCTCGGTTTCCAGCCCGGTCCGCGTGTCCTTGCCCGCGCCCGAGCCAACAGCAATCAAGGATTTAGAGTAGCGGGAATAAACTTCGCGGAATGCTTCCTCTGGGAAACCGCGTTCGCGGTGGCGATTAAGGATGCCGGGAAAATCCTTATGTTCCGTAAAGCGGACGAAGGTATCCCAGTCCTTATAATCCACTGTTGCGTTCTGTGCCTGGTAGGCCAACACGTTCAGCCCTTCAGGCGGATTGGAAAGCTGGACGGCAGGTACGTCGCCAGTACGTCCCGGAATTGCCATGACCTTGCCGTTCACGACATCGTTAAATAGTGCAAATCGCTGTGGGATATAGGGCAGGTTCTGACCTGTATAATCCGATCCATTGACAATCTGGACCACCATCGTAGCGTCAGGGCTTACCGTGTAATCGAGCGGTTGTAGCCAAAATTCATGGGCGCTGACGGGTGACGCCAACAGGGCAAGCATAAGGGTAAGACGACGCATGACGAGTTCCTTTTGGTTTAAATGCAGGGTGTGGGTTCTGCAGATATTGTCAAGCATGGCACTTGTGATGCTCACGCTGGCGTCACCGGCGCGCGCGCACGAGGTGTTACCGTCGATCACGGATATGACTCAGGACGGGTCCACATTGGTGTTCGATATGCACCTGAATATAGAGAGCTTCCTTGCCGGGATCGATCAGGACGCCGTTGCCGACACCGCTGAATCGGCACAGGCCGCAACCTATGACGAGTTGCGTATGCTGCCCGCGGATGAACTCGACGCGCGGTTTCGCGATTTTTGGCCCACGATGGCAGGGAACATTACTGTTCGCGTGGGTGATACGGATTTGCCGTTGAACCTGACAGCCGTGACGGCGGCAGAGGTCGGTGACGAGAATGTTGCTAGGCTGTCCGATGTTCAGTTCACCGCGCCCTTACCAGAAGGCGCAGACGCTGTGCAGGTCGGCTGGATCCGTCCTTATGGGACGCTCGTCGTGCGCCAAATGGCCGTGGACGATCCCTACGATGGCTTCCTAGAAGCAGGAAAGCTTTCCACACCCATCGCTCTGTCCGGCGGAAATGCCATGGGGGCGGCGGCAACCTTCTTCTCTTATGTCCCGACAGGCTTTGACCATATTGTACCGCTCGGCGTCGATCATATCCTGTTCGTGTTGGGCTTGTTCTTTTTATCAACGCACCTGCGTCCACTTCTATGGCAGGTGTCAGCTTTTACGCTTGCCCACACCATTACGTTGGCTTTGGCCGCACTTGGCTATGTCACGGTGCCTGCCAGCATCGTGGAGCCGCTGATCGCGCTGTCCATCGCCTATGTCGCGGTCGAGAACATCTTTATGCGCACGCTGTCACCTTGGCGGCCGTTCATTATCTTTGGCTTTGGTTTGCTGCACGGTCTGGGCTTTGCCAGCGTACTGGCGCAATTCGGCCTGCCAGAGGCGAATTTCGTGCCCGCGCTGATCGGTTTCAATATCGGCGTCGAGATAGGGCAGATCTGCGTGATCGCGGTTGCCTATCTGTGCGTCTACATGGCCCGTGAATACAGCGATAAAGGTACCCGCAGCGCCCTAGCCGCAGCGCTGTACATGGTCGCCGCAGGCGCCGTCCTGGCGATTGCCGTGCCGTTGTCGATTTGGGCGCCAGACTTGTTGGGTGATCTGTTCCCGTTGCTGGCCATCATTGCCGTGATGTTGGGTTTGTCAGCGGCGGCGGTGAATGCCGGACAATACGACACCTATACATCCATGGTGGCGATGCCCGCTTCGGTTTTGATTGCGCTGGTTGCCGTTTACTGGGTTATCGAACGCGTGTTTCTGTAAGACAGACTTGCAAGGCGGCGCGCCCGGTTATATAGGGCGCGCACGTATCCCGCAGGCGGGGGCGGGTGAGGTGGGGAGAAATCCCATCGCATCCACCGGTTGGACTATTCGGTCTGATACCCCCGCTGAGGCTAAACCGGAAAAGGATAAGACCATGGCTCTTCCCGAGTTCTCCATGCGTCAGCTGCTTGAAGCTGGCGTTCACTTCGGCCACCAAACCGCCCGTTGGAACCCAAAGATGGGTGAATACATTTACGGTGCGCGGAACGGTATCCACATCATGGACCTGACGCAGACTGTTCCCATGCTGGACCAGGCCCTGCAGGTCATCCGTGACACCGTCGCCAAGGGCGGCCGTATTCTATTCGTTGGCACCAAGCGTCAGGCACAAGCGCCGATCAAAGACGCCGCTGAAAAGTCTGCTCAGTTCTATATGAACCACCGCTGGCTTGGTGGCACGCTGACGAACTGGCAGACCGTGTCCCAGTCGATCAACCGTCTGAAGCAGATCGACGAAGCCGCCGAAAACGGTTTCACCGGCCTGACCAAGAAAGAGCGTCTTGGTATGGAACGTGAGCAGGGCAAATTGACTGCATCCCTCGGCGGTATCCGCGAAATGGGCGGCGTGCCTGACCTGATCTTCGTCATTGACGTGAACAAGGAAGACCTTGCCATCCTCGAAGCCCAAAAACTGGGCATCCCGGTTGTTGCAGTCGTCGACACCAACTGTTCGCCCAAGGGCGTTGACTATGTCATTCCCGGCAACGACGACGCAGCACGCGCGATCCAGCTGTATTGCGATCTGGCTGCCCGCGCTGCCCTTGACGGCATGAGCGCCCAGCTGGGTGCCGCAGGCGTCGACATGGGTGCCATGGAAGTGCTGATGGCTGAAGAAGCTGCTGGCCAAGAGCAGGCTGTCGCTGACGCGTAAGCGTCACACCGCGACACGAGAACCAATCAGGGCAGGGGTCAAGACCTCTGCCCGTTTTCAATAAATTCCTGTCAAGGAGAGTGAACATGGCAATCACCGCTTCAATGGTCAAAGAACTGCGCGAATCCACCGGCGCAGGCATGATGGACGCCAAAAAGGCCCTGACCGAAACCGACGGCGACATGGAAGCTGCGGTCGACTGGCTGCGGACCAAAGGTCTCGCAAAAGCCGCCAAAAAGTCCGGCCGTACTGCCGCCGAAGGCCTCGTCGCTGTGGCGACCGAAGGTGGCAAAGGTGTCGCCGTCGAGGTGAACTCTGAAACTGACTTCGTTGGTAAGAACTCTGACTTCCAGTCGATGGTCAGCAAGATTGCTACCGCAGCCATCGCCGTGAACACGGTCGAAGAGCTGAAGGCATCGTCCGTCGACGGCAAGACCATCGAACAGACCGTGACCGACGCCATCGCTGTCATCGGCGAGAACATGTCCGTGCGCCGCATGGCCACGATCAACGCGACCAACGTCGTGTCCTACGTCCATAACTCTGTTGCGCCCGGCATGGGCAGCATCGGCGTTCTGGTTGGTTTTGACGGCGACAACGAAGCATTTGCCCGTCAGGTCGCTATGCACATCGCCGCCGCCAACCCGGCAGCTTTGGGCGAGGCTGATCTGGACCCGGCCGTTGTCGAAAAAGAAAAGTCCGTTCAGATGGATATCGCCCGTGAATCCGGCAAGCCGGAAGCGGTCATCGAAAAGATGATCGTGGGTCGTATGGCGAAGTTCATGGCTGAATCCACCTTGTTGGGTCAGGCGTTTGTCGTGAACCCCGACCTGACCGTGGAAAAGGCTGCTGAAGAAGCTGGTATCAAGATCACGGGTTTCGTGCGTCTGGAAGTCGGCGTAGGCATCGAAGTGGCAAAAGAAGACTTTGCTGCCGAAGTGGCCAAGCTGAACGCCTAAGATCGAACGATTAAGACAGAAAGCGCGCCGGGTTCGTCTCGGCGCGCTTTTTTTGTGTCTTGACGGGGACCATGTGGGGCAGGGGCGTTGCCACCCTTAGCCCAGATAGATTTGGCCTGCTGGATAGCGGACACGTGGCACGCTGCGGGTGGCGAGAAAAAAGCCGATAGTCAGCGGACCGACGCGACCGAAGAACATCATGATCATAATCAGCGACAGGCCGAAGTGATCAAGTTGCCCTGTCGTGCCGCGCGACAAGCCAACCGTGCCAAAGGCCGACGTCACCTCGAAAGCCAGATCGATGAACTCTCCATCGTGGCGGATCGATACGGCGAATAGACCCGTCGCCACCAGCAGCATGCTGACTGTGGTCAGCGCCATGACTTTCATGATCTCTTCCAACTTTAGGCTGCGACCAAAGACGTGCAGCGTCGAAGACCGGCGAAAGAACGCGACGGTCGCCAGCACAAGCACAATCAGCGTGGTCACCTTGATCCCGCCAGCGGTCGAGGTGCTGCCGCCACCAACCAGCATCAGCATCATGGTCATCAGCGTCGTGCTGTCATGCATGGCTGCCGTGTTGATCGTGTTGAAGCCAGCGGTGCGCGGTGTCACTGCCTGAAACCAACTGGCCCACAGCTTTGCCGGCGTTGAAGGCAAGCCACCAAGCGTGCCGGGATTGTTCCATTCCAGCGTTGCAAATGTGACGAAAGCCCAGACGATCAGACCTGCGGTGCCAACCAGCATCAATTTGGAATGCAGGGTTAGACGCGTCCAATTCCGCGTTTGATAAATGTCACCGACAACGATGAAGCCCAGACCGCCGAGTATAAACAGGGCAGGGATGACAAGGTTGACGATAGGGTCGTCTACATACAATGACAGACTGCCCGGAAATAGCGCGAAGCCTGCGTTGTTAAAGGCGGAAACAGAGTGGAACACCGCATACCAGATCCCTTGCGACCAACCAAATTGCGGCACCCAGACGAAGGATAAGGCGATAACGCCGATAGCCTCGCAAAGCAGTGCGACTGAAAAGATGACGCGCACCAGGACAATAAGATTGTTGAAAGTGGTCTGGTTTAAATCTTCGCGCAGGATCAGTCGCTGCGGCATACCTATGGGAATACCCATTGCTGACAGCACCAGCACAGCAAACGTCATAAGCCCGAGGCCGCCAAGCTGGATCAGCACCATGATGATGCCTTCGCCAAAGACCGTGAACGTTGTGCCGATGTCCACGGTCGACAACCCCG
The DNA here is from genome assembly GCA_024635625.1 of Loktanella sp. GTDB lineage: Bacteria > Pseudomonadota > Alphaproteobacteria > Rhodobacterales > Rhodobacteraceae > Loktanella. The sequence goes on from JAGXIQ010000113.1 coordinate 9,554, forward strand.
TCACAGTTACCGCAGAGGTCGAAATGAAAAGCGCCGTAAACAGGCTGATCGGTTCTTGCGTAGCTGCAGGCAGCCACAGCAATGCCGCCCCAATCAGGATTGAAACGAAGTATAGCAGCGCCAATGTCGTGGGTGGCGGCAGGTGAAAGCTTTGAAGGCCGAACCGACCGCGTGCGCGCTTGAGGTCCATTGCCTAAAGGCTCGCGGCAAAGTCGCGCAAATCTTTGCGCTGACCCAATAACAGTAACAGATCGTCTCTTTGCAGCGTGCAATCTGTGCCGTCCTGACCAACGAACTCTGTCCCGCGCATCACGCCAACGCACCGCAGGTCATAGTCTTTGGTATGGGGCAATTCGGACAGCTTTCGACCTTCTAGGCTTTTAGGAATGCGAAAGTTTACGACATGGTAGCCGTTCCCAAGGCTGACGTAGTCGCGCACCAAGGGGTTGTGCAGCACTTGTGCGACGTGTTGGCCGACTTCTAACTCTGGATGAATGACCCTGTCTACGCCCAATTTCGATAGAATACGGTGGTGGGTCTTGGTCCGTGCTTTGGCCCAGACCACGGGCACGCCGATCAGTTTCAGGTTCATGACAGCTATAATAGAAGCTTCTAAATCACTGCCCATAGCAACAAGTGCCACGTCGCAATCGGCAATGCCGGCCTCGCGTAGTGCTATGTCGTCGCGGGCATCGACGATCATCGCCTGTGATATTTTTTCTACCATGTTGGTCACAGCCAGTTCGTCGGCATCGATCCCGATGACGTGGTTTCCGAAACGCGCCAGTTCGTTTGCGACCGTGCTGCCGAAGATTCCCAAACCGATAATCCCGAAGGTCCGTTTGCCCAATGCCATGTTTTGCCCCTTATGGTCCTTGCTGGGCAAACTATACGACTGCGGCGCAGAGGAAAGGTCACAAGCACTGCGGCATTCGGCAATTGGGGCAGGCCCATTCTATCGCGAAAGGCTTATCCCCTTTGATCCGGCAGCACATGATGTTGTCCTTCCAGGCTTGATAATCGGTAATGTTCCTGTATTGTTCCTGACGTGCCGAGCAGATGGAAAAATGACAGACCGATGTCCCGCCAGGCGTTCGACGCCCGCTTTTGCGATGAGGAAGCGTGTTCGTGTTATCTGGCGGAACGTCGTTGGCCTGAGGGCTTCGTCTGCCCCTCTTGTGGCACCTGCAAGGGCTGGCCCCTGAAGCGAAATCGCGCGAC
>JAGXIQ010000114.1 GCA_024635625.1 Loktanella sp.
CGCGTTGGCTGTACCCACGATAGCAGAGTCCGCGTTTGCGCGGGCCGTCTGTTCCGCTGTGATCGCGCCTTCGGCGGTGCCTACGCGGGTTGTCAGGGCGGTGACTGTCCCGGCGATAGCCGTGTCGGCATCCGCCCGCGTGGTCTGTTCCGCTGCGATTGCAGATTCGCTGGCCCCGATCCTAGAGACTGCAGCAGATAGGCTGTTCGTCAGGCTGGTATCAGCGTTCGTTCTTGCTGTTGTCTCGTTGGTGATCCCGGTTTCGGCTGCAGACACTCGCCCGGTAAGCCCTGAAATGGACGACCCAAGGTCGGCCTGCGCTTGGGCTAGATCGTCGCGAACGACGCCGATTTCAGCCCGTGTTGTCACCGACTCCGACGCCAGATCGTCGCGAACGACGCTGATTTCAGCTCTTGTTGCGGCTGTATCTAAAGCCAGATCGTCGCGCACAACGCCAATTTCAGCGCGGGTTGCCATCGTTTCTGACGTTAGGTCAGCGCGCACGCCGTCAATCTCGCCGCCTAGGGCGATGAATTCGGCATTCGCTGCTGTCAGGTTTGCGTCTATGTCAGACTGAGCTGCGCCTACCGCAAGGATGGCGTTGCGCACATCGGTTGCGGCTTGATCCGCCACCGCCTGTGCTTCGTCTATCTGCTCTGTAATCGCTGCTGCGAGCTGTGCGGCTGTGATGGCGTTGTCGCTGATATCCTTACCAGTCAGCCGCAAATTAAGTGAAGTGGCAACCATCCAAGGTGTCCACGCAGTGGCCCTGTCCGTGACCAACCGCGCCTGAGCTTCATATTCGACGGCGGACAATATGCCTTCGCTTACCAGAAAATCTCGCGCCGCTACGTCGTGCGTAGAGCCCCGCGCGACCACAACTGCACCGGCCTTGACACGAATGACCCACTGGATGGCACGCACATCTTGGAGAGTGCCCGTCCATGTTAACCTCATGGCGGGACGACGATTGCCAGAACCATCTGACACTGCCCCCGGCGACATAGCAAAGTTCGGCAAAACTTGAGGCGCGGGCGTGGTCACGTTTGCCGATGGCGCCGTCGTCGGAATCACGAAATCAGGCTGCCAGTCGTAATCGTTGGGGTCGCGTTCTCTTAAAGCCAGGGTGCAACACAAGCCGACAGGATCTAATCCATTCTGACTAACCTCAAACCACTTAGTGACGTAACCGTTGCGGGTGCTGCTCCAGCTGATCGTGTCCAAAGGGTTTATTAAAAGTCCCTCAGGTCCGAGCGTAATGTTATGGCGGCGCATGCGGCGTGCATCCAATAGCCAAGCCCGCCCGAGGCGTTGCGCCTGTTCCATGTCTGTGACGGCGGGGAGTGACACGTCGGCCATCAAGCGCCGACCGTCAACGACTTCGGAAGCGTCATCGTATCGAGGCGGAGCGTCTTTTGGTTGCCACTTGGTAGCCGGCGATACAAACGTCACAGCCACACCGTTGAATGTCTCTGTTAGCGACGGAAACGGGTCGAGGTCTTGGGGTTTGGTGCGCAGGATATCGTCGTCAGTAATAAAGGCGACTGGAAGGCTCGCGCCGCCGACCCGGATCAGCCACATGCCACCGACGTCCGCCAAATCCGCGTCGCAGGTTTTAAGCAATTCATCGACGATATCTAATGGCTCGTCATCCGCCAGGCGAATTTCATAACCGGCTTGGAAGTTACCTAACTCCGCCTTGTTCATCGCGGCGGCCCATACATCCAGCGGCAGGTCAGAAGCAATGACGTTCAGCCCGTACACCAAGCCGTCCGTTACTCTGATACCCCGCAGAATATTGTAGACCATGACGATAGGATTACGGGTAAACGCGTGCGTGGAAGGGTCGCTGTATCGCTGGGCCCCATTTCCGCCAACGCTGGTATCGCGGCGAGGATCGTATAGCTTAATCCCATCCACAACGAACGATATACGAGGGTCTGACTGGTATACCTCGCGGTTATATTCAAACGTGGCAACGACGTAGGCAATATCCCGACCCACCATGTCGGCTTGCCACGGGCGAGTTTCCCGATCTCCATATTTTTCAAGCAACATAGGGCTGGCTGCAGTCTTGCCGTTGTTGATCTCCAACCAAAAGTTGTCTTTATAAATGCCGCCGTTTGGCGTGATGCCATAGCCAGTCCCAGAAGATGACATACTGCTCGTATCAATCATCTGGTCATCGACCATCACGCCATAGAGCGCACTGATAGGCATGTCGCAGATATCGTATACGTGGGTGCGAAAGGCATTGGGGGTGTCATCGACCTTGCCATGGGACATGCGCGGTGCTGCTAGATTTCCCGCAGTCATGTACCGGCCCAAAATCAGGGATTGGCTATTAATGCCGCCCGTTGTCGTGGACTGAGTTCTGATACCGGGATCGCCGACGCCGGGGGATGCTTTCGGTCCGAAAAGAGCGTTCGATAGCTGAGATGCAGCGAGGCCCACACCGATTTTAACGATAGCTACGCCGACAACGCCGAGAGCAGCTGAACCGCCCAAGGCGGCAATGAGAAATCCAGACACGGGTTCAGCCGCCGCAGGCGATGCCAGCAGCGCAAAAAACAAAACAAGCCAGATCATACGTGAAAAATCCTTACGGCAGAAAGCAACGATACCGTCACCATTCGGCCTTCGCTCAGAACGTAGATGCCACGCCCCTGCACCACGCCCAGAGCCGCGCCCTCTAGAACAGCGATATCCCCCGCCTGCGCGTCAAGCACGCCAACCTCGACTAGGAACGATGCGAAATAGGCGACGTGATCGTCAAAGCCTGCCTTGTGCATCTTTCGGATACCAGCAGCGCGCGATTTGTAACCACGATGGCCCTTTGCAACGTCTACACCGGTCATTGCCTCCAACGCCCCAGCGCAAAACAGTGCGCAATCGTGAGTGCCGTAACTAAAAGGGATTGCATGGACCTTTGTCAGATAAGACATGAGGCGCGGCTGCCAATCATCCCGTCGCTCGAGAAGCATCGTCATTTCCCAGTCGCTTTGCTGATAAGTCCGCTAACAGTCGTGGGAGCGGTGCCGCCTTTATTGCTCCCCCACCAATCGTCGGCCACGCCAGAAACATCACCGTAGCGCCGGAAACGATCGCCCTGACGTAGTCGCTGCTGTTCGTCGCTTTTCTTGGACGCAGCTTTGCGCGTGCCATTTCGAGCCGTGCTCACCATCTTAATCGTGGCTGTTGAGCCGGAGTTAGCTGCACCGGTTGCTATAGGGGCACCGTCAATCACGCCGACAAATCTGCGTGACATGCCGATCAACTCTGATGTCGCCGGATCAAAAAGCGCGAGGTAAAGGTCGCATGGAGCTAAGCGAGCCTCGTAGCCTCGAATTAACTGCTCCGATGCGGGAGTGATGCCAGAGAGTGTTACTTCCTGCGTTTGGATCATAGTTCCAGAAGCAGTCACCAACGGAGATACGCTAAACAAACCAGCCGCTCCTAAGTACAAACGCGACGAACCAGCAGGGCTGAAATATTCATGGTCGTCACCGTCCCATATTGCGATCGTTTCAACAGCGCCCGTTGCCCTGTTCTTGGGTGTTGCCCAGAACAGCCAACGGCGGATCATTGGTACGCGGTTCAATAGGGCAGCTTGGGCGTTCGTGTTCCACGTCATCTTAGGGTTTGCCTCCAGCTGAAGGATATCTCGGCCCGCCGAGATCGCGTAGCCGTCGGCGGGTCGTATGAGATGAGCTTCGCCTTGCAGATAGGCTTAACCAGCCTCAGTGCGGTATTGTTCGCCAGCCCCGAGCGGATCGGCGGGTGCACTTCGAGCTCCGCGATCGCGTTGCCGGCGTTCGCCGTCGCCGGCACGATGACCCGGTGCAGACCAATGCGGGTGGGATTGCTGGCGTAGGTGAAGGACAGCAGGTCGCCGCGGGAGAGCACGTAGCCGGAGGGCAGTCCGTTCAGCCGAACGGCGCGGGAATTGTCGGCGACCGGCGAGACTGTCGGGGAACTAGTCGCGATCAGCGCGCCATCCGCATCGTCGCGCGGCCATTGCCGCAGCTTGTCGTAGGCCTGGAACGTGGCGTCCGACCGTTGCAGCGTCTCGAAAAGCGCCTCAATATCTGAGCCGTCAGTATAGGGATTGATCCGGCAGGTCGCAGATCCAGACCAAAGTTGTGCGCCATGCTCGACCGTGATGATCTCACCGCCCTCGGTCTCGTTGCGCTCCATTATAGGCGGGAGCGACATTTGGAATGCGGTGAACCCCAGCCGGTCAAAGAAGGTGGCGGTGCTAAGAGGAAACGAGATTCCCATCAGCTCGCCCTCGGATCTTTTGATATTTGCTTTACCCGCGATGGCAATTGCTGATCAAAGGCTGAGAGCCCACGCGAAACCCCCTCTTGGACTAGCGCAATGACGTGCTGGTCACCGTTTGCGCCAGTAACGTTGACGTTAATGCTCATCGCACCGCCACCTGCACCCGCCCCGCCAAGCTTGTTATTTGGAATGATTTGACCTGACCCTGGCGGAGTGAACAATTCAGGCCCCCGTTCGCCTACAAGGTAAGTCTTGCCGCCAGATACTGGACCGCCTGCGGCCCTTGCGCCGCCGAAGATACCACCTAGACCGCCTCCTCCACCGACGCCACCAATCAAGCCGCCGAACACATTACCGCCAAGGCCGCCGCCGCCGATATCGGCAAGCATCCCAGTGCCAAAGAGTGCATATTCAACAGCAGCGCGTTTGATTGCGTCGATCACGCCGTCGAAAGCGCCCTCGACGCCCATCGCCGCGTCAATAAGGCTATCTTTCCACTGCTGGCTCACATCCTTCAATGCGTCCATCTTCGTTTCGGCGGCTTCGTATTGAGCGGTCAGCTTGCCTACTTGTGCGGCTTCTGCGTCGATCTTTGCCGACAGTTCATCTGTAACCGTGATGCCGCGCCTCTTGGCTTCGTCCAACATGGCATACCGCGCGGTCAACTCAGCGACTTCGGCCTTCGATTTGCCAATCATTTCAATTTGCCGCTCTAGGCTGGCTATCTCTTTCTGCACACCCTCAAAGAAAGGCGTCTCTTTCTTAACTGCCTTGCCTTTTTTACCCTTTGACTTTCTATCACTGCCTGCGGCAGCGGGGCTACCAGTCCCCGTTGTGCCGTCGATGCCGGGAATGGGGGCTTCGCTCTCTGCGTCAGCGGCCTCAAGTTCAGACCGCACCTCTTGGAACCGATCACTCAGTCCGTCGAAATATGTCCTGACTTCAACAGCAACGCCCTGAACCTCACCGCTGGCACGCTGATAGCCATCATCGTAGGCTTCAGAAACGCTACCGCCAGCATTTGATGTCGCAATGTTTTCCACACGGCCAAGGCTGACAGAGCCAACCCCTCCGGCCAAATTGGTGCCGTCAGTGAACGGAGCTGCGGCTGTAACGCTATCAACAGCAGATGCGAGTTTGCGGATGCCCTCCATCACGGCATTAATTGCGCCTTCAACGCCTGCGATGACCGCATTCATTGCAGCTTGGATGCCCGTGGAAACTGCATCACCCATCTGAAGGAACGCCTCGCGCGTCGCCGACGCTGCGCCCTCCATCGTACCCGCCATCGATGCTACTGCGTCAATAATGTTCGCGATCGCGTCGCCAGCAAGAAGCCCACCTTCGGGGAATCCAAGGCCTTCACGCAGCGCTTCTGTAATGCCGTCGACTTTCTCGCCAAGGCTATCCAAAACAGCCTGAATGTCGGCAGAGATTTCACCTCCGACGATCAAGGCTGCCTGAATGCTTCGCCCCATTTCTTCTGCGGCTTCAGCGTTTGACATGAGCCAAGTCGACAAGTCTTGCAGGCCTTGCGCGAAGGTAGAAGTTGCACCCAGTCCCTCGTTTAACCGGCCCACGAAGACAGTCATTGCCGAGTTTACGTTGGTGAGTGCCTGACCTGCGGTGATATCGACCTGAGAAAAAGCCTCATTGGCTTTCTGCTGCATCGAATCAAGAGCCTGTAGCATAACAGCAGAGGTGAGCTCGCCATCTGCCCCCATCTCTTTTAATGCAGCACGAGTTCCGCCTGCCGCCTCTGCGATTGCGTCCAACAGCTCTACCGGCGCAGCTTCGCGAAGCGATTTAAGTTCGTCACCCTGCAAAACACCCGACGATAGCGCCTGCGAAAACTGGGTCATAATACTGCCAACTTCGGCTGCAGTCGCCCCCCCAGCAGCAAGCAACTTATTCAGCGTTTCGACGCGATCGATAGTCAGATCGAACCCATCACCGCTAGCCTTTTGAATCCTCATGACCGACGTGGCCATTTCTTCAATTGGCGTGCGTGAGCGAATTGCCGCTCCGGCGATTTGCTCTGCTGCCTTGTCACTCGTTTGGCCTAGAGCACGAAGGCGGTTTTCAACCGTGACGTATGAGTTTGCCCAACGTCCCCCAGCAGCTCCGGCAGCCGCCAATGCCGTCAAGGCAATTGCCGCTCGTCTGGCAGCGAATGCAATTCGCCCGAGGCCTGTATCGGCAGAATTGCCGATCGATTTATAGTGCTGAGGCAAAGCGCGTGCCATCCGTTCGGATGAATTCGTCACACTGCGGTTAGAGCGCCGGAACCTACCCTCAATGTCCGTTGCGGTCTTAGTGCCAGCTGCCGTTGCTTTAGCCATCTGCTTTTCGAAAGAAGACAAGGAGGCCTCAAGGCGCAAAACTAGTCCGGTATCGATGCTCTGCGCCATGTCGATCAGCCCTTCATGCGCTCAAGCATTTCTTCGAATTCCGCCTCGGACGGCGGCTGCACAGTATCGCCGCCAAAAGCGCGCCCCATGTGGACGAAATCTTGGTAAGACATTTCTCGTAGCGCGGAAGGCGCAACGCCCAGCTTGGCAAACGATGCTAGGAGGGGCCCGACGTCATATGGCGTAGCCGGGTCGCCCGCCGGCTTGGTGTCATCAGGTTTGATGCCTTCCATGACTGAAAGCACGACCTCGACGGCCAACTCGACTTTGACGTTCATCGGAACGGCGTCGAAGCGGTCGTCTAGAAGCCGCTTCGCCTCAACGGATGACATGCCCCCGCCAATCAATGCTAGCCGGATCGTATGGTAGACATCGCGCACAAAATAATTGCCGCGCGCCATACGCAGATATATCTCACCAAAACCCACCTTTCCGCAGGCTTCCTCGAGGTCCATAAGTCCGCCGAAGGAAAGGCTGAACGGACGTTCAGCGCCCGCCCATTCACGCAAAATCTCTGGCATCAGATTGCGTCCGTCCAAACGCGCGGGCCACTGCCCATAATTGCCGCGGTGAACGTCGCACTGCTTTTGCCTTCGGATCCCCATTCCAGCGTTTCAAGGAAAGCGGGAACTGTGTAGTAGCCACCGCCATCTACTGCCGCCTCATCAAACATGATGCGAATATTCTTTTCAGAGCCCCCGTCAGCCCAGGTGCGCCACATTGCCAGACTATCGCCTTTTGCAACACGGCCAGAGATAGACAACGTGGTGTCTTGGCTTTCGAGGAACCGCTGAATCGCAGCAGGTGCACCGAGCGGATCATCGCAATCCAGGACGACATCTTCGCCAAGGTTGTTCTTGAGCGTCACACTGCGGGCGTTTGCGCCGCAAGGGAATGCGAAGGTTTCGGTCGGAGTAGCGCCATCACCAAGCATGACGATAAACTTACGGGTCAGATTAGGAGCGGACATGTGAATTATTCCTTATGTTCTACAGGGAGCGATTGGGCCGATCCGCGCGCAATCAGCGCCTCGGCGGTTTTCTTCGGCACGGTCACCTCGGAGCCCGCGCGGAACACTTGAATGACCGCCGGTTTGACGCGGTAGTCATCGTCTTTCATGATCCTGACCTTCACGGTGGACCTCCTCAGTTTAAGATGATGTCAGCTTGATTTGATCGCTTTGTTGATCGCCCGCGTCATGCGATTCTGCGCGCTTCGTCGTTTCACGCGCCACACCGGATAGAAGAACGGATTTGCTGGCATTTTAGTGGTGCCGAACTCTTGGATTTTAGCGAGTTGATACTTTTGACCGCGAGCCCCAGTAACAACCGTGTCTCCACTTCCAGCGTAAATCGTTATGCGAAGCGCGGCATATTTGGTTTTGCCCACCGTCCCGATGGTCAAGCTGCCCTTGGGCGCATCACCCCAGGTCCAGCCGATCGAGCCGGCCAGATCACCTGTGAGATGCGGCGCCACAGTATACATCTGCGCGACGATCTCGTCGGCGACGTCTTCCATCGTTCGTTTCACCTCGGCGGCCACGCGGGCAGGAACTGCTTTCCATCGCCGCTGGAAATTGGCTAACCCCTGCACCATGTTAGCGCTCCTCGATCTCAGCTTCGACGCTGACGATTGCGTGCCCCGTGAGCCCATCGGGGTCCATGAACGCACGGACGGATTCAACTTTTAGAATTACCAGCGCATGCGCACTGAGCTGCAGTTCAGCGAGGTGTAGCGCAGCCTTCACCTTGTCGGCCAGAACGGCTGTCGGCCATATCTTTTCGCCGTCCCGTACCCAGCAATGGAGTTGCAGCGCCTGTTCGCGCAGGTCGATCCCGTCCAAATCGAGAGGGACGTAGTCGCTCGCACCGAATGTGATGCAGGGATAGCCCTTAGGCAGTCCGTCGCTAATCCGATCGCCCACGACCGCCTGCACCACCGGGTCAGCCAGCAGGGCATTCAGCACTGCAATCTGCAGATCCTCGAAGGGCGTGTTCACAGCGCCACCCCGCTTTCACAGGTGAACTCGACTTCGTCGAGATCATCTGTCGGCACTGGGCCCGAGCGTATATTGTAAACCGTCCCGTCCTTGATATCCCGCATCCGCCAGTCACTGTTGATATCTGGAGCGCCGGCATCAAAGCGAAAGATCACCACAACAGGCTGCGTCCCCGTCAGACGCGCGGCTTGGACCGTCTCGCCCCCGCGCAGATACCGGAAGCGAGCGCGGGTCAGATAGGCTTGATCCGGCGCGGCAAACCCGTTGCCCGTACCACCGCGCCCATCTGGCAAAACGGCAGGCGCATCGAAGGCAACCTCTTCGGGATAGGGTGCGCGGCGCATCAGAGAAAGCTCCGATGCGGTGCCAGCAGCGCATGATATCCGAACGGCAGTTCATCGACCTGTTCATCAACCAGCCCGCGGTGCCCGTACCAATGCGCAGCCAGCATCTTCACGACCTGAAGCACATCGGCTGGCCAGCCCGCGGGATAGGCAACGGCCATGTCCTTGCGCAGGTGATTGGACACATGAGCTTCGGCCGCATCGATGTAGGTCTGCAGCAGCGTGTCGTCAGCGCCCGACGACGGGGCCTGCACCTGGGCTTTGATATCGTCGAGGCTGACCTGCGACATAGGATCAGCCCTTGCGCTTTGCGGCATCCTTGCCGGCCGCGTCATC
>JAGXIQ010000115.1 GCA_024635625.1 Loktanella sp.
CCCGTGGGAAGTCTTTGCTGAAACCCATCCCGAGGGCACCGAAGTCGAAGGCGAAGTCAAGAACATCACCGAATTCGGTCTGTTCATTGGCCTTGATGGCGACATCGACGGCATGGTTCACCTGTCCGACCTTACGTGGGATGGCCGTGGCGAAGACGTCATCGGTGATTTCCGCAAGGGCGACATGGTCAAGGCCAAGGTTTCCGAAGTCGACGTCGAGAAAGAGCGTATCTCGCTCTCGATCAAGGCGCTGGATGCCGATCCCTTCGCTGATGCTATTGGTGGCGTGAAGCGCGGTTCGATCATCACTGTTGAAGTGACCAAGATCGAAGACGGCGGCATTGAGGTCGAGTATGAGGGCATGAAGTCCTTCATCCGTCGCTCTGACCTGTCTCGTGACCGTGCCGAGCAGCGCCCAGAGCGTTTCGGCGTTGGCGACAAAATCGACGTTCGCGTGACCAATATCGACTCCAAGACCCGCAAGCTGGGCCTGTCGATCAAAGCACGCGAGATCGCCGAAGAGAAAGAAGCAATTGACCAGTATGGTTCCTCGGACTCCGGCGCATCGCTGGGTGATATCCTTGGCGCCGCTCTGAAGGGCGACAACTAAGCCCTGACGACCGTTTCTACTGACTGAAATGATTTAGACCCCGCCGGAGTGATCCGGCGGGGTCTTTCTTTGCCCGAATCATTTGGTTTCGTCGCGGCGAAAAACGATATTTTTATCTGTGCCAGTATGCCGCACCCGGAATCGGGGCGATTTGAGGCTGCAGAATGTAATTAAAACGGCAAGTTTCCACCAATCATCACGATACAACCTATTTCGCGGCCAGCGTTTCCCGCCTATAGTCTTTCATAAGGTAGAAAGCCGATGTGCTGCCGATTAAGCCTGCGGGGTCGCGTATGATTCGTTCCGAACTGATCCAGAAGATTGCCGAAGAGAACCCACATCTGTTCCAAAGGGATGTGGAGCGTATCGTGGCAACCGTATTCGACGAGATTACAGGTGCCCTAGTGCGCGGTGATCGGGTTGAATTGCGCGGCTTCGGCGCATTTTCCGTCAAGAAGCGGGATGGCCGCGTTGGACGGAACCCGCGCACGGGTGAAGCAGTTGAAGTTGAAGAGAAACATGTGCCATTCTTCAAAACAGGCAAGCTGCTGCGCGACCGGTTGAACGGCGCCTGAGGCTGCGCCTTTGGCCTCAACAACAAGGATCGCGATCCGATGAAAACCCTAAAATACGTGTTCTGGGCCATTGTGGCTGTCCTACTGGTACTGGTGGGACTTGCTAACCGGGACGCGACCACACTGCAGGCGATGCCGACGGCTTTCGCGAACCTTTTCGGCATTTCGCCGCAGGTGACGCTGCCGTTGTTTATCGTGATCTTCCTGGCCGTTGGGGTAGGGCTACTGCTGGGGTTGATCTGGGAATGGATTCGCGAATACCCGGAACGTGTAGAAGCTCGCGCTCGCGCCCGCGAGATTGAGCGTCTGCGGACCGAAGTCGCGCAATTACGTGCTACAAGTGCGAGTCCGAAAAAGGGCGATGATGTACTTGCTTTGCTCGACGCGCCAAAACGCCAGATCGCCTGATCCTTGTCAGCCCGAATTAAGATTTGCGGTCTGCGGACGACGCAGGACGTCGCTGCTGCCGTGGCCTTCGGGGCCAATGATATTGGCCTCGTGTTTTTCGCAAAGTCTCCGCGTCATTTGTCATTGGACGAAGCGGCCGAGCTTGCGCAGACCGTCCCGCTGGGCGTGCGCAAGGTTGCCCTGACCGTGAATGCGACCGATGCGGAATTGGATGCGTTGCTGGAACGTGTGCCAGTCGATTTGTTGCAACTTCATGGGCACGAGACACCCGAACGCGCCGCCGAAATACGTAAGAAGACCGGCGTTCCTGTAATGAAGGCGGTTGGTATAGCAGAGCCTGAAGATCTGGAGGCGTTAGATGCCTACATGGCTGTCTGCGAGGCGGTATTGGTTGATGCGAAACCCCCGCGTGGTGGCGTCTTGCCCGGCGGGAACGGTCTGGCGTTTGATTGGCGCTTGCTAGAAGGGCGTCGTTGGTCTGTGCCGTGGATGCTTGCTGGTGGGTTGCGTCCATCCAACGTTGCCGAGGCGATCCGGCTGACGGGGGCACCCCAGGTCGACGTATCGTCCGGCGTCGAAAGCGCCCCGGGCATCAAGGACCCGGACATGATCCGTGATTTTTGCGCGGCAGTGCGCGAAGCCTAGGCCTGCGGCGCGCTGCCCGCTTTACGACGCCGCGTGGCGGGTTTACTGCTATGCCAACACTTTCACGGGGGACAGGCCATGCCTGACGATCTTTTCAACAGCTTCATGAACGGACCGGACGAAAAGGGCCGCTTTGGCAATTACGGCGGGCGCTTCGTGTCCGAAACGCTGATGCCGTTGATCCTGTCGCTCGAAGAGGAATACGAGAAGGCCAAGACGGACGATAGTTTCTGGGCCGAGATGAACGATCTGTGGACAAATTACGTCGGCCGTCCCAGTCCGCTATACTTTGCTGAACGGCTTACCGATCACCTTGGCGGCGCTAAAATCTATCTGAAGCGAGACGAGCTAAATCACACCGGTGCCCATAAGATCAACAACGTGCTGGGCCAGATTATCCTAGCCCGCCGCATGGGCAAGACACGGATCATTGCTGAAACGGGCGCAGGACAGCACGGCGTCGCGACCGCAACGGTCTGTGCGAAGTTCGGTTTGCAGTGCGTCGTTTACATGGGTGCCCACGACGTCGAACGTCAGGCCCCTAACGTCTTCCGTATGCGCCTGCTGGGTGCAGAGGTGATCCCAGTCACGTCTGGCCGCGGCACGCTGAAGGACGCGATGAATGACGCCCTGCGTGACTGGGTCACGAACGTCCGCGACACCTTCTACTGCATCGGCACTGTGGCGGGGCCGCATCCTTATCCCGCAATGGTTCGCGACTTTCAGGCTATCATCGGCAAGGAAACCCGTGAACAAATGCAGGCCGCCGAAGGTCGTCTGCCTGATACGTTGATTGCAGCTATCGGTGGCGGGTCGAACGCCATGGGACTATTTTATCCATTCCTTGATGATAAATCGGTGAACATCATCGGCGTCGAGGCTGGTGGCAAAGGCGTGAATGCCAAGATGGAGCATTGCGCCTCTTTGACCGGCGGTCGCCCCGGCGTGCTGCATGGCAACCGCACTTACCTGCTACAGGATGATGACGGCCAGATCCTTGAAGGCTTTAGCATCAGCGCAGGTCTTGATTATCCCGGCATTGGGCCAGAGCATGCTTGGCTGCACGACATTGGCCGCGCCCAATATGTGTCGATCACGGACGTCGAAGCGCTAGAGGCATTTCAGCTATCATGTGCGCTCGAAGGGATCATCCCCGCGCTGGAACCATCCCACGCGCTTGCCCATGTGATGAAAATAGCACCGACCCTTCCGAAGGATCACCTGTTGGTGATGAACATGTGCGGCAGGGGCGACAAGGATATCTTTACCGTCGCCAAGCACCTTGGATTTGATATGAAAATCTAATTTGCCGGTTCCGCGTCAGGGATCTGTTCGATCTCTGGCGCGGGGACGCGGCGCAAGTCTAGGATGTTGAAATCGGATTCCAGAACTGGATTTGGCATCAAGATTCGGACGCGGTCGGTAGATACCTGCTCTACGACGCCCACGATTGGCCACTGCGTGCCATCACTTTGCAGATCCGCAGGCAAGTCTTTGTAGGGCAGGGGATCAGTACCTTCGACATATCCTGTACCGGTCAAAACCATCTGACCGTCGATTAGCGAAATACGCCCATTCAAGCGCTGCGAACCGCTTGTCTTGGTTAGATCGAATTCGGGGCCTTCGGCTGTCATGGTGCAGGCGAATGGCGCGTAAACCACGAGGCCATTCAGGTCACCGCCCAGCTTTAGCATGCGGCATTTCCATTCCCCGGGCAAAGTCGTCGAAATGGGTGAAACCGGAGTGCCTGCCATGACCTCTTGTAGCATATCCACATCGCCACGGCTGCCAGTTGCGAGGGCTTGTTTTAGTGCCTTACCTGCGGCGGCGTCGAAGGAAACCAGCCTTTTTGTGTCAGCGGGCCGCAACCCATTGTCTTGCAACGCAGGTGGCCCGTCTGCGGGGGGCGTATCAGAAGACGTCGCGTCCTGCGCAGTAAGCGGTGCGCTGTAGAACGACAGTATGCCCACCACAAGTGCTTTGCGGATCATACCGCCACCGCATAAAGGCGGAGGACGTCAATCGGCACGATTTCAAGAGCGCGCACATGGGTGGCGTGTAAATCGACCTTAGGTGCGCAGCCTTCGTCGTGGGCTTGCAGAAAGCGGCTTGCGCAAAGGCACCAGCCGTCGCCGGGATTGAGACCGGGAAAACCGAATTCTGGTCGCGGTGTCGAAAGGTCATTGCCGACGTATTTCGAAAACGCGAGGAATTCTGCGGTCATCACGGCGCAGACTGTATGACTGCCCTGATCTGCGGCGCAGGTATCGCATGCTCCGTTTCTAAAGAAGCCAGTGATGGGATCGGTCGAACAAGGCTGCAAACTGCTGCCGAGGACGTTGAATGAGGGATCTTTTTCCATGCCCCATCCTAACGCTGACGCAGAGTAGACGAAAGGGTCAGTCGGTCGCGGTCCAGTCGATCCAGCGACCGTGAAAATCCATCCGGCCCAATTGAACGGTCAGATCCCCTGGCCAAAGGCGCAGCGTCAATGCGGCGCCCGGCTCTGTGCCGTCCGCCTCTATCCCCAACCAAGCGAGAGGGCTGTTCCGAGCCGCTGATGCGCCGGCAGCAGTAATGCGTTCGCGTCCCAAAGCTTGGCGATTCGGCGGAAAATACTGCCAAGCAATAGTGTGATAGATCAGGTGCAATTGTCCCGGGATGTGGCGTAAGCGAGGCGTCAGTCCATCGATTGCGTCGGCGCGCTCGACCGGCGCGTTCGCGACGGTCATGGCGGCGCCCGTCAGCGCAAGCCGATGTGGTTGATCGGCCCATAGGTATGCTTGCAGTCGTAAGGCATCGTCTGAATTTTTCGGATCAAGCGGGTTCAGATCGACGCCCGCGCGATCTGCAATGATAGGGGCCTTGGCGGGGGGCAAAGGACCGGACCAGTCTGGATTTAGCGTCAAGGCTGGATCGCTGGGTCCAAGGGTTACGCCAGGCAGCGCAAGGGCAAAGCGGTCGAACATCAAGTTCAATCCACCGCTGGCGCCCAATTCAGTTATCCGGAACGGCAGCGGGTAACGCGCGTGTAACAAATGTACGGCGGCGATCAGTCCACCTGCGCGGCGCACTTTGTTCGTCTGCGGTGGGCTGTCGATAAAATGGTCGATAAAAGTGGCATGATCTGTCAGTGCAGCGCATACGGCCCGCCATAGCGCGTCATCGCTGACGTCATGCGGAGGATACGTGAGGGTTAAGCCATCGTCGCCTTTCAGGCGTAAAGCGTGCAGGGCCCCACACAGGCGCAGCGGCACAGCATCAGCCCGATGAGAAGGATTGCCCGCCCATTGGAAAATGCGACGGCTCAACGGACCTGCTGGCCAGTCCCGTGTCGCCAGCAATGTGCAAAGACGCGCCATGAAGGGCGATTCGAGGTTCGCGCAATGGCTGGCTTGCGTCAGAAAAGCCTCTGCGATGATCGGCGGAGTCACCGAAAGCGATCTTTCAGCCGTTCCATCGCGCTGCGGGTGTCCAGCGGTGGTGTATCCGCTGGCGCCGGCTTTGGCTTTTCAGGCTTGGTCGTCGATGACCGTGCCGGTGCGGTGCGCAAGGCGATCGCGTTCAGGAACTTGTCGCCATGACCGGTGACCAGTTCGGCAATTCCGTCAGAAATGCCGCGCAATTCGTCGTCTAGCCAATCTTGATCGGCCTTGCTGAAATCATGCAAGACGTAACCCGGCACGCGGTCCTTATGGCCCGGATGGCCGACGCCAAGGCGGACCCGGTCGTAATCCGGGCCAAGGTGCGCGTGGATAGAGCGTAGACCATTGTGCCCGGCATGCCCGCCGCCAGTTTTCAGCCGAACTTTGCCGGGGGCGAGGTCGATCTCATCATGAAAGACGATCACATCTGCTGGGGCAATTTTGTGGAAGGCGCAGGCGGCCTGCACGGACCGTCCTGAATCGTTCATAAATGTCGTGGGTTTTAGCAAAAGGGCCTTTTCGGATCCAAAGCGACCCTCTGACACCTCACCATTGAACTTGGCACGCCACGGACCAAATCCGTGGTCGGCGGCGATCCGGTCAAGCGCCATGAAGCCGATATTGTGACGATGACCCGCGTATTGCGAGCCGGGATTGCCGAGGCCAACGATAAGTTTCATGTCGGGACGCTAGCGTGTCAGTCGGACAGAGGAAAGCGGGTGGGATGCGATAAATATGATACCTCATATGAAAAGGGGCCCCACAGGGCCCCAATCCAAAATCGTAGCAGGCTTATTCGCCGTCAGGCGCGCCCATTTCGGTCGTCGGAACTTCGTCCTCGGCCACATCGTCACTATCATCGGCAACCAGCGTGCGCGGGGCCGAAATGTTGGCGATCACGAAATCGCGGTCGGTGATGACTGGCTTCGCACCTTCGGGCAGCGGGATGTCGCTGATGTGGATGGTGTCGCCCATTTCGCGGCCAGCCAGATCAACCGTGATGTGGTCGGGGATATCACCGGCCAGCACGTTCATCTCTACTTCGTTCCGCACGACAGCCAGCAGGCCACCACCGGACTTCAGCGCTTTGCACTCTTCTTCGTTGATGAATTCAACTGGGATGAAGATGTTGACGCGGCTTGTACGCTTCAAGCGCATCAGGTCGATGTGCGTCGGCAGGTCCTTGACCACGTGGCGCTGAATGCCGCGGCAGATGACGCGGACGTCGTCTTGGCCTTCGACCTTCAGGTTGAACAACGTGGACATGAAGCGGCCCTTGCGCAGACGCGTCAGCAGCTTGTTGAAATCAAGGTTCAGGGGTAGCGGATCGACGCCACCACCATAAACGATTCCCGGTACCATTCCATTGCGACGAGCTGTGCGGGCGGCCCCCTTGCCTGTCCCCGCGCGGACCTCGGCGTGCAGATCTGGGATCTTGTCAGCCATTGGTATTCTCCAAAATTGCGGCCATCCTCCAAGGGTGCATGGCCTGTGTGAGCGGTCCCTATAGGAGGAATTTGGCACAAAGAAAAGATGGATTCGGCGCGGCGCCCATCGGGTAAGGTTTGCCTTTGGCCCTGCCTAGTTTGGCCGTAACCACATCATTTGGTACGGTGCCAAGGCGATCTGGCCGTGGGCGACAGTCAGCGTCAGGTTGGTCAACAGATCGATTTGCGCCACGTCGATGATTTCTGCGTCCTCGACCCAAAGGTGCTGTGGATGCGCAGTAAAGTTTGCGATGCAGGTGACAGTCCGGTCGTCACCTAACCGTTGCCAGACAAAAAGCGCCCGGTGATCTGTATTTAGAACCCGGGTCGGGATGTCGCCCGCCAACTGCGGCGTCGCCTTACGCGTCGCCAAAATGTGTTTGAGATCGTCACGTATGCGGGCAGCGTGACCTGTGCTGGCCTTGGCTGTCTTCCAATTCATGGCCGGGCGCTGCATCCAGCGCCCATCGTCGGCCAGTGCCGGATCGGCCAGATAGCTATGATCGTTGGTCAGCCCAATTTCGTCCCCCATATAGATTAGGGGGATGCCCCCGTAGGCAGCGATCAGTGCATGTCCAAGGCGGATCCTAGCTATGGCAAGCTCGATCTTTGCGTCTTCGCCAGACTCCAGCGCCTGTTCTAATCCTGCAAGGCTCGCAAAGCTACCGTTGGTGCGGCGGTCGCCGGTTTCTGCGTTGACTTGAAAATCAGCACCGCGCGACCAACTGTCAGGAAAGCTGCCATTGTAGAAGTCTGATAGGTAGTTGCGGTGTGCCTTGGCATCCATGTCGGGGATGAACACGGTATCTTTTGGTGTGATCGCCCAGCCGATGTCGTCGTGGCAGCGGATGTAAGGGGCAAAGGACGCCCGGCGAAAGCTTTCCGGAAAGTGTGCCTTTAAAACGTAATTCATCAGGCGTGTATCGCCAGAGGCCAGCGACGACCAAAACTGCACCATCAGGTTATTATGGTAAGCCAGTTGGCTTACTTTTCCTGCATGGGTTCCACTGCCCAGATAGGGAACAAGGTCAGACGGTCCGACAATCGCCTCTGCTTTGTGGATAACGGCGGGGGCGGCAATGCGGGTGGATTGTGTCAGAAGTTGCAGTAGATCGTGAACTTCTGGCAGATTCTGACAGCCGGTTCCCATTCGCTTCCACATGAATGCAACCGCGTCGAGCCGGAAACCTTCAACGCCCTTGTTTGCGAGGAACAAGATCGTGTCGAGGACGGCAAGAAATACCTCTGGGTTTTCCCAATTCAAATCCCATTGGTATTCATTGAAGGTGGTCCAGACCCATTTTTTCATGTCCGGGTAGTAGGTGAAATTGCCGGGGGCCTGTGCCGGAAAAATCTCTACCAGTGTCTTCTCGTACTCTTTCGGCAACGTTTCGTCGTCAAACATGCGGTAGAAAGCTTGATAAAATGGATCTCCGGCGCGAGCCTTCATAGCCCAATCATGTTCTTTGGCCGTGTGGTTCAGCACCATATCAATGACGGGGCTAATGCCCGCAGTGCGAAATTTACGGGTAGCGGCCTGAAAATTCGCCATGGTCCCAAGTGCTGGGTTGATCTCTCGGTAGTCCATGACCGCATAGCCGCCGTCGTTAGCGCCGGGGCGGGGTTTCAGGCAGGGCATCATGTGGGCGTAGGTAACGCCAAGGTCTTGTAGATAGGGAATGCGTTTAGGCAGCTTACCGAGGGTGCCCGCGAACTTGTCGATATAGAAAACGTAGGCGACCATCTTTTCCGACAGGAACCAGTCAGGGTTCAGGTCGCGCCGCAGGTCAAGCATGCGCAGATCGTCGGGGCGGTCGCGCCAGTGTGTTCGCAACTGGTCTTTGAGGCGATCAAGGAAGGCATCGGCATCGACAGTGTCGCCATAAAGCCTGCGGATTGGTCCCATCAGATCACGGCGACCTCTGTCCCAGCGCAGGTCAAATAGGGCGTCGTCGGTGATGGTGGGGCGGGGTGTCTTGGCCATTGGGTCCTCCTGCGTCGAATCCACTATGACGGCTCGGAGGGTCATCGCAAGAGGCCTCCGCCGGACACGTGCGACGGAGGCGTTTGATTGGTCAGATACCGGGTAAAGTCTAGGCCCAGTCGCCTTCGAAATCCTTGGGGACCAGCAGGATATCGCGGTCAACGTCCGCGATGTCACGCTTGCCGCACAGAGCCATGGTCAGGTCCATTTCACGCGCCAGGATTTCGAGGGATTTGGTGACGCCAGCCTCGCCCATAGCACCGAGGCCGTAGATATAGGCGCGGCCAATCATGACGCCATGGGCGCCAAGAGCACGGGCCTTGAGGATATCTTGGCCAGACCTGATGCCGCTGTCCATCAGCACCTCTACCCGATTACCGACCGCCGCTACGATGGCTGGCAGCATGCGGATCGCCGAAAGCGCGCCGTCAAGTTGGCGGCCGCCGTGGTTGGATACGACGATGGCATCGCAGCCAAGGTCAGCAGCCTTTTTGGCATCTTCGACATCAAGAATACCCTTGAGGATAAGCTTGCCGCCCCATTTTTCCTTGAGGCGTGCAATCATATCCCAATCAAGCTTGGGTTCGAATTGTTCGGCGGTCCAAGATGATAGCGATGACATATCGGTTGCGGATTTAGCATGGCCGACGATGTTACCAAAACTGCGGTTCTTGGTCTGCAACATTTCCAGCCCCCAGCGCCATTTAGTCGCGAGGTTGGCAATCGTTCTTGGTGTCAGTTTGGGCGGCGCGGACAGGCCGTTTTTGAGGTCCTTGTGTCGCTGGCCAAGCAGTTGCAAATCCAGTGTCAGCACGAGGGCTGAACAGCCCGCGTTCTTGGCACGCTGAATGATATTGTCGACGAATTCTTCGTCCCGCATTACATAAAGCTGGAACCAGA
This sequence comes from Loktanella sp., assembly GCA_024635625.1. Taxonomy (GTDB): domain Bacteria; phylum Pseudomonadota; class Alphaproteobacteria; order Rhodobacterales; family Rhodobacteraceae; genus Loktanella. Next base: position 10,035 of record JAGXIQ010000115.1, read on the forward strand.
AAGGGGCCTTTGTCGCCTGTGCGACATCCTCGATTGAACAGATCGACATTGTGGACAGAGTGTAAGGCACGCCGAATTTTAGCGCAGCGCGGGCGGCCTTGATTTCACCGTCGGCAGCCTGCATGCCTGTCATCCCGACAGGGGCGAGGGCGACAGGCATCGTCACATCCTCGCCGATCATCGTACTGGCCAGTGTGCGGTTCGACATGTCGACAGCGATTCGCTGCCGCAAGCGCAGCTTGTCGAAGTCAGAGGTGTTCTCTCGGAAGGTCTGTTCGGTCCAGCTGCCGCTTTCACAGTAGTCGAAGAACATTTTTGGTGCGCGGCGGCGGTGCATCCGCTTGAGGTCGTCGATGGTCGTGATGACGGGCATGGGGCATCTCGCTGAATTGGTCACCTTACCTTGCCAATTTCGTGCGCCCCTTGCAATGCTGCTAAAGATCGATCCAAAGGGTAACGGGGCCGTCATTCGTTAGGCTGACGGCCATATCTGCGCCGAATTGCCCGGTTGCTGTGGTAATCCCCAATGCGGCGACCTCTGCAATGAAGGTGCCATAGGCGGCACGCCCCACTTCTGGTGGGGCTGCGGTGGAAAAGCCGGGGCGGTTGCCGCGGCTGGTATCGCCCGCCAGCGTGAACTGGCTGACGATCAGGGCGGCGCGATGGGTGTCCAGCAGGGACAGGTTCATCTTGCCTGCGTCGTCCTTAAAAATGCGCAGCTTGGCAATTTTTGCGGCCATGCGGGCAGGGGCGTCGGCTGCGTCGCCTGTCATGGCACAAATCAGGATCAGCAGGCCCGGCCCGATTTCACCGACGGTCGTCCCGTCGATAGCGACGCTTGCCTGCGTGACCCGTTGGATCAGCGCGCGCATCCTAAAGCTCGTGCAACCACGGTGGGTTTGCCCCGGCGCGGGCAACGGTGATTGCTGCGGCTTGGGCACCAAGGGCAGCAGCGGTGCGCAGCTGATCGTCGGTCGCTTTTGCCACACCGTCCTTGGTCAGCAGGCCAGCCTGATCCAAACCTGCGAGGAAACCCGCATTGAAGGTGTCGCCTGCGCCGACGGTATCCACGACGGTAGCCTTGACCGCGGGCACATCGAACTGGCCGCGGCGGGTGATGATCGTGGCGCCCTCAGCGCCTTTGGTCATCAAAACGATCTGCGTGGCGCTGTTTTTCAACAATGCCGCCCCGTCGGCGTTACCCGTCAGCCATAACAAGTCCTCGTCAGAGATTTTGACAATATCCGCGACGGCGAGCATGGCAGTTAACCGGGCACGGTAGGCGCCTTCGTCGGTGATGAAGCCGGGGCGAATATTGGGGTCGATCATCGTCAGCTTTGTTGTGGCTTCCCGCAGCATCAAGGCTTTGTAGGCTTCTCCGCAGGGTTCACCGACCAAAGAGATACCGCCGAAAAACAGGGCGTCGGCGGTGATTGTTGGCAGGTCATCTGGGGTCAGCATCCGCCCGGCGGTATTTTCGTCATAGAACGCATATGATGCGTGACCGTCGGTCAGCCGAACAAACGCCAGCGTCGTCGGGCGATCAGAAATATGAGAGGGGCTGCTGTCGACTTTGCTGTTAGCCAGCACAGTACGCAATTGTTCGCCGAATAGGTCAGAGGACAAGCCGCTAAAGAACTGCACGTCACTGCCTAGGCGCCCCAAGGCAATCGCCGTGTTGAAGACGGCACCACCGGCGTAGGGGGCAAATGCGGCCTCGCCTGCGGGTGTGTCCCGCGGCAGCATGTCGATTAGTGCCTCACCACAACAGATGATCATCGGATGTCCCCCCTACTGGTTCATCGCATAGAAATAGCCGACTGTTAGCGCAACCACCAGCCCAAGGAAGACTGCAAAGGCTATCTTCCATTTGGAATAGGGTCGTTCGCCCTGAACCCGGCCCGTGCGACCGTTTACAACAAAGCGATAAGTCTGGCCGTTATACTTGTAGGCGGCCATCCAAACGGGCAGCAGGATATGCTTGAAAGTCACGGCAGAAACGGCGGTCTGCACATTGGTGACCTGCTGTTCGTCGCCGCCGATGTCGAACCGGACATCGCGCATGATCATGCGGTCCATATAGCCGCGGGCCTCTGTAAAGCCGTCCTGGATTTCGACTTGATACCCTTCGGCCCGAAACCCAGCGAGGTATTGCGGTTGATAAGGTTCCAGTTCCGACAGATCCCAAGGTTCGAGCCCGTCGGTATATTGCTTGGGCAGGCTGTGGGACGCCAGTACGAGGACGTCGTCAAAGAACCGCGCAACGCGGCCTGCGGCGGCGGTCCAGCGGGTATGGCGTCGCTGAACGGTTTCGCGCTTGCCGTCGCGCATGACGGTTTCGGTGGTGTAGTAATACGTGCCGCGTTGGCCGATGTATTGGCTTTGGGTCTGGGCGTCGAACGTCCAGTATGGGACATAGATGCCGTCCATGGCGCGACCTTTACGCGCATATTCCGTCAAACCGTTTGGCGCAAACCACAGACTGCCGAGCCAATCTGTCATGGTGCCACGGGCGCGGGACTGGTCAAGGGCAAATGGAAGCAGGCCGCGCGGCTTGATATGGCGATGCGTTCCAGTGTCGGTGACAACTGGGGTCGCGCAGAACGGACATTCGGCTGCGTGCATGTCGCCCTGCAACTCGAACTGAGCGCCGCAGTTGGGGCAGGTCTGGACGCGTGTTTCTTCGATCTCGGTCTGCAGTAGGGTGGCATCCAAAGCGCGTTGGAAATCAAGTTCCGCCACAGCGGAAAATGGACCTGCGGTGCTGCCGATGGCTTCGGTATTTCCGCAATGGTCGCACACCAGAAGCCCCTTGCCGGGGTCAAATCGCAGGTCAGAACCACATGTGCCGCATGGAAAACGGTGTTCGCTTGTCTGGGCAGGTCGCGTCACTTCAGGCATTGGCCCCTCGGAATGTCAGTCGTGTCCGGTCATGGATAGCCCCGCTGACAGGGGCTTGCCAGCGCCTTACAGCATGCGATGCCAGCGTTTCGGTGCCATGATGCGCAAAGCGTTGTCCCGTAACACATAGTGGCGCCAAATGTGAAATCCCGCATGAACGGCGGCAATCGCGGCGACCAGATAGTATTCGTAGATATGCACGGTGCCAATGATTGTGTTGGCCGCCTTGAAATCTAGCGGCGGGGCAAAGGGTAGGATTCCGCCAGCTTTTAGAAGGCGATCAGATGTTAGACCCAGCAGAAAACCTGTCAGTGCGACACCAAATAAACCCCATATCAGCGTGACGTGCAGCGCCCGGTGTAGCCGACGACCCCACGGTGACAGCTTTGGCCCCGGACGCCCGGCTAGTCCGCGACGCAGATAATCGGCGTACCAGATCAAGACCAAGGTCACGAAAACAAGTGCCAGCAGAGAATGGGCCTGAAAAGCTGCCGGACCGAACGGCAGTACATCCGACGGCGTGACGATCAGAAACCAGATGAATAAAGGGATCATGACGCCGTGAAGCGCCTTTAGCCATGTGCGGCGGTTGGGGAAACAGAACTGTTTTGCGGGTCGGATCATATTTAAGACACGCGCCATTAAAGCAAATGGTTTCAGGCCGAAGTGCCTCGTATCATGCGCCGCAGTGTACCGTCTTTCAGGACGTAATGGTGGTACAATGCCAAGACCGCATGGCCAAGCGCCACAATCATCAATGCGTTCGCAACAAGGCCATGGGGATCGCCGATCCAGCCCAGTTTCGCGTACCATGCCAGCGCGCCCATCACTGGGGCGGCGATCATCAGCAAGTACAGCAGACGATGGCCCCATTTTGCAGCGGCTTCTATCAAGGGTGAAGACTCTGCGATGGGGGCGGGGGCACCATGAACAAAGCGTACGACAAGGCGGATGATAACAAGCAGCAGGACCGCACTGCCCAGCCAGACGTGCCATGTATTCTCCTCGAACCCGGTTTAATTTTCCTCAAACCGGGAGCGAAAGGCGCGACCCATACCGTCTGACACCCACCATGTCGCAAGGATCATAATGGCAATTAGCCGATGCAACGTAATTTGCAGTCGGGAGTAGCGGGGCGGCTTTTTCATTGGGGCGGACTTTCACATTGGGGCGGATATTTGATTTCACCTAGGGTAACTCAATATCCGCCGATGGCATCCAATGACGTCAACCAGCCGGAGGTGGTGGTGGCATGACGGTGAAAAGTTGTGCAAGCTCTGTATCAACTGCCTGTTTCCAACCATCTTGTCCTTGGGTCCAGATCATGGTGTCGCGGTTCAACGCGCCCTCTGTCACCTTGCGCCCCATTGCGGCCTTAGAGAACGGGCCCGTGACCTGACCCGCCACAGCGATATGCCAAACATGCTCTGACGGTGGCGGAGGCGGCGGAGCGACAGCGGGTGTTACGGGTTGCGGCGCCTGTCCCCATGGGCCGGATTGCACCATGTTACCCATTTGCATGCCCAGACCAGCCCCCATACCCATGCCCATCGCTTGTCCTGCGGCAGAACCGGGCTGCGCCATCGCTTCGGCGGCCTTCCATTTCATGTGTTCATCCAGATTGCCGGCGATACCGCGACTGGTGCGGTCGTCCAGCGCTTTTTCAACGGCTTCGGGCAAGCTGATGTTTTCGACGTAAAGCTCTGGGATCGACAGACCGTATGCGATCATCGTGGCGTCGATTGCTTTGGCGACAAGTGCGCCAAGGTCCTTGGTGTTCGCTGCCATGTCCAACGCAGGAATGCCACTCGCAGCCAGTGCGCGGCTGAATTCCTGCACGATGACGTTACGAATCTGAAAGCTTATTTCATCCGCAGTGAATTCGCCGTCGGTGCCGACAATTTCGCGCATAAATACGGCGGGGTCGCTGACCTTAATCGCATAGGTGCCATAGGCACGCAGGCGGATCGGTCCAAACTCCGGGTCGCGCAGCATGATTGGATTTTTGGTGCCCCACTTTAGGTCGGTAAAGCGGGTCGTGTTGATAAAGTAGATTTCCGACTTAAACGGGCTTTGGAAGCCGTGATCCCAATGCTGCAAGGACGTCATAATCGGCATGTTGTTGGTTTCCAGCATATACATGCCGGGGGTGAAGACGTCGGCTAACTGACCTTCGTGCACAAAAACGGCCGCCTGACCTTCACGTACCGTCAGTTTCGCGCCGTACTTGATTTCGTGGCCCTGACGTTCGAACCGCCAGACCATGGTGTCGCGGGTTTCGTCGGTCCATTGGATGACGTCGATGAACTGGCCAGAGAGAAAATCGAGAATGCCCATAAGGAGGTTCCTTTTTGATGGTCAGCTATTGCCGCCGACAAGTTCCGCCGCGATTTCGCGGGCGATGGGGGCGGCTTCCATTGCGGACATGCCAGTGGTAAAGCGCTTGTCATACAACATCTTTAACAGCAGTTCGTCATGCGTGGTCAGCAATCCGAACTCTTCGTCATCGTTAAAGATCGAGGGGCGGGCCTGTGGGCTATCGTTGGCAAGTCCAAGACCCTGCGATAATTCCTCGTGGATACAGGATGTCGTCAACAGTTCCGGATGTTCTGCACGAATGACGGCGACGGCTTTGGCGTAGCTTGACGATCCCCCTGCTGAAAAAGCGATGACGATACAGAGTTGATCGCGTGGCAAGTTCATGATCGCCCGCAGACTGCTGCCGCCGATCCCCGGTACGATCTCTTTCAGACGGGCCTCATAGCCTTTGCGGTCGTCTTCGGACAAAAACAGCACGTGATAGTTGGGATCTGTGTCTGTCATACTGATTGAAAGCCCAGACACGCGCGACAAACGCGCCGCATAGGCCGCGACACTGGCACTGTCTTTCGTCCGCCTGTCTTCTGAAATGGAAGGACCGAATTCTACTGACATGCGGACTGGCTGATCCCAGCGCCGTAACCGCGATTCCGTCGCCTGTGCTCGCAGCATGTCACCGTCGCTGACGTATTCGTCATAAAGTGCGATGCGAATGAAATCCCGCGCCAGCATGGTGTCAGTAAATGGCGTGTCCGGTCCCCCGCCGTCGCCCCGCAACAGCCCTTGGGTCAGAAGATCATTCTGTAACCGCCTATAGTAGATCTTGAGTACGGCACTTTCAGCGCTGATTTTGGGGGCTGTCTGTGGTGCCGGGGCTGGCTGTGGTGTGCGGCTAACGGGGCGTTGGATCGCTGGCGTCGGGGCAGGTGCGGCAACTTCAACTGGAGTCGAACAGGCCGCCAGCACCGCCAAGGCCACTGCCCCCGCGATCCGATTGCCAAGCTGCCGCTGGTGCATAACTAGACGCCTTTCGCAGGGGTATTGCGTGACTTGGCCGATGAAAGCGTGGTTTTTAATTCCTGTTCCATCTTCTGCAATTCGACCTCTGCTGCAGCCCGCTTGCGCTTGCCGTCGTCGGCAATTGCAAGACTTTCGTCGATGGTTGCGATCAGATCTGCGTTGGCGGCTTTTACAGCTTCGATGTCAAAAACGCCGCGTTCGATTTCCGTCCGGATCGCCGTGTTTGCGTCACGCAGGTTCTTTGCGTTGGCCTTCAGCAGATCGTTGGTAAGGTCATTCGCCTCTCGTACGGCACCGGCGGCCTGCGCAGACCGCTGGATTGTCACCGCCTGGGCCAACTGGGTTTCCCATAACGGCACAGTATTCACGAGTGTGGAGTTTATTTTGGTCACGAGGCTTTTGTCGTTTTCCTGTACCAGCCGGATAGAGGGCAGCGATTGCATCGTGACTTGGCGAGTCAGTTTCAGGTCATGCACCCGGCGTTCCAGATCGTCGCGTGCCGTCCGTAGGTCACGCAGTTCCTGCGCGTCCATGACGCTGTCTGATTCTGGCGCCGCGGCGACATCCCGCTCTTTGGCTGGGATTTCCTCGGCATCGATACGTGTCAGGCGCGCTTCTCCGGCGACAATGTACAGGCCAAGTTCGTCATAGAAGGCCAGTGTTTTAGAATACAGTCGGTCGAGGGATTCGATATCCTTCATCAACGCAGTTTCATGGCCCAGCAGGTCATCGGTGATCTTGTCGATCTGGGTCTGCACGTCCTCGTAACGGGCGACGAACTTTGACAGCGGTGTGGCACGGCCCAGCAGTTTGTCGAACCAACTCCGCTTGCGGTTGGGGTCCAGTTCCTGAACCGAAAAGCCGCGGATTGTGCTGACGATACTACGCAGGCTGTCACCTGCTGGCCCTACATCCTTGTTGCGCACGCCTGACAGCATGTCCTGAGAAATCTGCTGAAGTCCTGCCTGAGCGGCCGTTCCAAAACTTACGATGGAATTTGTGTCCGTCAGGTCGATCTCGTTCATTCGGCGTGTGATCGCTTCAGAGGTCGGCTTATCTGCAGTGTCGAGAGAGACCATCTCGGACTGGGGTTCCGGCAGAACCACTGCGGTCATGCGTTCGACGTCGGCCAAACTGGCCTTTGCGCGGTCGCGGATCGTTTCAGCCATGGGTCATTCCTGATTGTCTGCGATGCCTTCGCGCGCCAGCCGGTCGCGCAGCACCTTGATTTCGATATCCATATCACTGCGGTCATCACGTAACAAACGCTCGGTGCGCGCGGCGAAATTCTGATCCAGATCGTCCAGTAGCGCCATATAGTCGGCGCGGGCGTCTGGTGTGGGCTGACGTTGCATCAGCTCAACGTACTTCGTTGTCGCGTCGCTGGCACCCTGAAGATAAACGCCTAGGAACTTGCGGGCAGCGGTCAGATCGCGCGGGTCTTCCTCGACCGTTCGGATCATACGGCTGGCGGTGGTCCGGAATTCCGCGATGCGGGTTTGCAAAGGGCGGTCGTTCAGGCGTGTGATACGGGTAGCCATGGCCGTCAGATGCGCCTCTGCCTCTTCCACAACCTTGGCCACGCGATCCTGTTGGAAGGTGTCGACACCCGCCAAGCGCTTATCGCGCAGCGGATCAAGGCCAAAAGCCGCGATATGGGCCACTGCGGCAACGACACCATAGATGATGCTACCGATCATCCCACTGTCGCCGGTCGCCGTGGCGAGCGTGACGCCAAGCCCTGTCAACAACGCGGCAAGAATTTTGCGGGGCAGCGCGGGGCGGCGGGCGACGGGGCGGGCGCGGTAGGCGGCATCGGCACGCAGACCGCCGCGCAACAGCCACGCCCCAAGCGCCAAAGACGCAGCACCGGCCAACCCTGCGGCCAGCACCACAGGGCCACCAGCCAAAGATCGGAACAGCAAGATAACGGGTGGTACGAACAACAGGTTCGCCCGTGCGCCGACAGGATCGACGATAGGCCGTTCCGTCACGCCACGGGCGGGGGGGGCGCCGGGGCTAAATTTTCCGCCATAGGGCTTCGCCATTAGCTTGCCCCCAACCAGCCGGTGCTGACACCCAGCAACAGCACCATCATAAAGGTATAGGAAATCGCACGCAGTGGTGCAGGAAGGCCTGTGGGGTCCGACTCGCTGTCGTCCGCCGCCGAAAACCCGCGCAAGGCGGCCAGTCCGGCCAGCACGGCCTGCGCCATACCGGCCAAAAGCACAATAAACAGGATTAATCGTGCCATGTTTCGCCTTATCCGCGTCTGCCTATCTTCACACTACAGTTAAGGTCGCATTATGCCATTTGCGAGTAGCTTTTACCGTAGGCCATTAAACTCAGCGTGGGCCGCGTTTGGGGGCACCGGGTTTTCCGGCGGGCTTACGCGCAGTGCCGGGGCCTGATGCATCAGATTTCATGACGCGCGTCACTGGCTTGCGGGGGCGTGCTTCTTGCGGTGCTGGTGTTTCCAATCCAAGCTGTTCGCGCAGCACACGGCCCTTCACCTCTTCTACGGCGCCCGCTTCCAGTTTACCCAACTGGAACGGGCCGTAACTGACGCGGATCAGGCGGTTGACGGTCGTGTTCACGGCCTCCATCGCCCGACGGATTTCGCGGTTTTTACCTTCGCGGATGCTGATTGTCAGCCACGCATTGGCGCCCTGCTGGCGATCGAAGGTCACGATCATCGGCTGATATTTTATACCATCGACGGTGATGCCTTTGCGCAATTCATCCAGTCGTGCCTCTGATACGGACCCGTTGATGCGCACACGGTAGCGGCGAAGCCATCCGGTCGATGGCAGTTCTAGCCTTCGTTTGATGCCGCCATCATTGGTCAGCAGCAACAATCCTTCGGAGTTGATATCAAGTCGTCCCACGGACATGACGCGTGGCATATCGTCTGGCATCGCATCAAAGACGGTTTGACGATCCTTTTCGTCCTTAGCCGATGTCACAAGGCCCGCAGGCTTGTGATAAAGCCACAGGCGCGCAGCCTCTGGCTGGCCCACGGGTTTGCCGTCGACGACGATGCGGTCACGTTCGGTCACGTTGAGGGCAGGGCTGGTGATGGTCTTGCCATTCACCGACACGCGGCCTTCTTCGATCATGCGTTCCGCGTCACGACGCGAGGCAATGCCAGCGCGGGACAGGACTTTGGCGATTCGGTCGCCGTCAGGGGGGGTATCGGTCATTCCTATCGCATAGCCGCTTTCGTCGGGGCTTGCCAGAGCGTGCCGCTGACGGGCATGCAGGGGACATGACATTCCGTAGTTACATGGACATCGCGTTGGACGAAGCAAAGGCCGCCGCCGCCCGGAACGAGGTGCCGGTCGGTGCTGTCGTCGTGGGGCCGGCCGGCATTCTGGCGCAGGCGGGGAACCGAACGCGAGAGTTGTGCGATCCAACTGCCCATGCCGAGGTTCTGGCAATCCGCGCCGCCTGCGGCGTGCTGGGGCAAGAGCGGCTGACGGGTTGCGATCTTTATGTGACGCTGGAACCTTGTCCCATGTGCGCCGCCGCCATATCCAATGCACGCATCGCACGGCTATATTATGGGGCCGCTGATCCGAAATCTGGCGGTGTCGCACAGGGGCCGCGCATCTTTGCGCAGCCCCAATGCCATCATGCGCCGCAGGTTTACGACGGTATCAATGCGACACCTTCAGAGACCCTTTTAAAGGCGTTTTTTGCGAAGCGCCGCTGACCCATCATCGCAAATCAGGGTCGGAAACTGACGATGTCCATCACTTCTGGCGTCTTCACGTCGACACCGGGTAGGGCATCAATCAGCACTTGTGCGTCTTGTGCCAAGGCCGGGAAGGTTTTGTAGTGGCACGGGATCACGGTTGAAAAATTGAAATAACGTTTTGCCGCATAAGCCGCCCGCGCCATGTCCATCGTATAATGCCCGCCGGCGCATAGAATGCCGATGTCGGGTTTGTGCAGGTCGCCCATCCAATCCATGTCTGCCATGATGTCTGTATCACCGCTGACGTAAATTGTGTGGCCTTCGCCCGCGATCATATAACCAGCTTCGTGGCCCGCATAGCGAGGTCCGTTGTCGGTGCCGATCGAGGATGAGTGCGTCGCGTTAACCATCGTGACCTTTGCGCCGTTTAAGTCGACGGTGCCACCCTTGTTGAGATCGATAGTCTCGATTCCGTCGCCGCCCAGCAGGCCGCACAATTCGGGGATGCCCACCAGTGTTGCGCCGGTCTCGCGGGCGATTGCACTGGCATTGGCAGCGTGGTCACCGTGGCCATGGGTTAGAACGATGTGGGTTGCGCCTTTTAGCGCATCTGCGCGCCGATCGGCTGGGAAGGATGGATTGCCTTCCAGCCATGGATCGATCAGCAGAACAGCGTTCTCAATCTCGATGCGAAAGCTGGCGTGGCCAAGCCAGATTATATTCATGGGGTCACTCTCTGATTGGACAGGGCGCACCGGAATGGCGCGCCCCATAAAGAGCATTGTAGCGCGCGCCGCTTATGCGTCCTGCGGAATCCGCAACATTTGACCGGGATAGATCTTGTCTGGGTGCGATAGCATCGGTTTGTTCGCCTCAAAGATGGCGTGATACTTGCTGGCTTTGCCAAGCGTATGCTGCGCGATCTCAGACAGGGTGTCGCCTTTTTTTACGGTGTAAAAGACCGGCTCAACTGCCGTCTCTGTTTCGACCTCGTCCTCGACAGACGCGACGCCATCGACGTTACCAACGGCAAGAATCAGCTTTTCGCGGGCTTCTGGGGTCAGCGCCTTGCCTTTGCCCTTTACCGTTACCTTGTCACCGTCGATCTTGATGTCCACATCATTGGCATGCAGTCCCAAATCGGTGACTTCCTTGTTCAGTGCGTCAGCCGAGGGGCCTTCGTCACCGTGGCCAGTCAGCTTTTTACCGGCGTTCTTTACAAAATTCCAAAGTCCCATGGCGTGTCCTGTAGCGTGTATCGCCGCCCGGCGTGGGCCACGTTCCTACATAAACGTAGGACGGTGGCGAAGCTGCGACAAGTTGTCTTGTGGTGCCATTGGCGGGCAAGCGGTTGTAGCGGACGCAGCGGCGGGGTAAATGCGGGGCGAAATTCCCGCAACGATCCCTTCGGAGTGCGCATGGCCATCGACATAGACACCGCCCGCCGCGTGGCGAAACTCGCCCGCATCAAGGTCGAGGACGCAGCCCTTCCTGCACTGGCGCAAGAATTTAGCGCAATCCTTGGCTTCATCGAGCAGCTGAACGAGGTAGACGTTGAGGGCATCGAACCGATGACCAGCGTGACGCCTCAGCGCCTTTATCGCCGCGAAGATGTGGTGACTGATGGCAATCAGCAGGCCAAAGTTCTGGCCAATGCCCCCGATGCCCGTGAAGGGTTCTTTGCCGTGCCGAAGGTGGTAGAATAATGACCGATCTGACGAAACTGACCATCGCTGCTGCACGTGACAGTCTGCGCAAAGGTGACATCACGAGCGCGGATCTGACACAAGCTTGTCTGACAGCCATCGACGCGGCGGACGCGCTGAATGCCTTTGTCCATAAAACGCCAGATGTTGCGAAAAGCCAAGCCGAGGCAGCAGATCAGCGGCTAAAGGCGGGTGATACACCTGATTTGTGCGGTATCCCCTTAGGTATCAAGGATCTGTTTTGCACCAAAGGCGTACCGTCGCAGGCCGCAAGCCGCATTCTGGAAGGCTTTAAGCCTGAATACGAATCCACTGTGACGACGCAACTGTTCGACGCAGGGGCTGTCATGCTTGGCAAGCTGAACATGGACGAATTCGCCATGGGTTCGTCCAACGAAACGAGCGTTTATGGCGATGCCGTGAACCCGTGGAAAGTCGATGACCGCAAGCTGACACCGGGAGGGTCCTCTGGTGGGTCCGCCGCCGCCGTGGCAGCCGATCTGTGCCTAGGCGCGACTGGCACCGATACTGGCGGGTCGATCCGTCAGCCCGCTGCCTTTACCGGCATTACCGGCATAAAGCCGACCTATGGCCGTGTCAGTCGCTGGGGTGTCGTGGCCTTTGCGTCCAGCCTTGATCAGGCCGGTCCTATGACCAAGGATGTCCGCGATTCTGCGATCATGTTGCGGGCTATGGCTGGGTTTGACGCCAAGGATTCGACCAGCGCCAACATTCCCGTGCCCGATTTCGAGGCTGCGTTGACCGGCGATATCCGCGGCAAGGTCATCGGCATCCCCAAAGAATACCGCATGGACGGGATGCCCGCAGAGATCGAGCAGCTTTGGGAAGACGGAACCGCGATGCTGCGCGACGCCGGCGCAGAGATTCGTGATATCAGTCTGCCGCATACGAAATACGCGCTGCCAGCCTATTATGTTATTGCACCGGCAGAAGCGTCCTCGAACCTTGCCCGCTACGATGGCGTGCGCTTTGGCCACCGTGCCAAGCTGGCGCAAGGCGAAGGAATCACCGAAATGTACGAAAAAACCCGTGCTGAAGGTTTCGGTCCAGAAGTGCAGCGCCGCGTCATGGTCGGCACTTATGTGCTGTCGGCTGGCTTTTACGACGCCTATTACAACCGCGCCCGTAAGGTGCGTGCTTTGATCAAGCGCGACTTCGATCATGTTTTTGCGGACGGCGTGGATGCAATCCTGACGCCCGCCACCCCTTCTGCCGCCTTCGGGTTGGGAGAGATGGCCGATGCAGACCCGATTAAAATGTATCTCAACGATGTATTTACCGTGACGGTCAACCTTGCCGGCCTGCCGGGCATCAGCGTTCCAGCTGGCCGTGACGCCAGCGGCTTGCCATTAGGTCTGCAGCTGATCGGACGGCCGTGGGAAGAGGGCGATCTGCTGAATGTCGCTTATTCACTGGAACGTGCGGCGGGTTTCGTCGCAAAGCCGGATCGCTGGTGGTAACACCACTGTCATCTTGCATTTTACAAAGGGCCTTGCCGTGATTCGATCTGTCGCCGTGTTCGGTATTCTGACAGCACTTGCAGCCTGCGCGCAGGAGGTGCCGGACAGTGGACGCCCTGCGGCCATCGCGCAGTCCCAGCGCGAACAGGCGGCGCGCGATGCACAACTTGCGTCCAACCGAACAACGACCTTTTCGGTACCAGCCCAAATGTCCGCCCAGCCGCTGTCCGCGAGCACCGGGATGTCGAATCCGCCGACGGAATCCAGTTCAGTGGTCGCGTCGTCAGAGTTGGCAGCTCTTGGAATCGGTGGCGGACCGGTGGGGTTGGCGCAGGATCAGGCTATGCGGGATCCGTTGAATGGCGGCTTAGATCCAACGCGGCCGCAGGGCTTAGAGGCGTCACCGACAAATGCTGCCCCGGTGATGGCCAACAACCCCGGCTTATCGGATGAGCAATCGTTCGAGGCCGTATCGAACCGCGAATCGATCGAGAGCGACGCAGAGCGTCGGGCGCAGCAAGCAGCGGCGCGACAGGTTGTGATGCCGAGTGCTTTGCCGCAGCGTCCGTCAGACACGGGTCCCAATATCGTTCAATACGCCTTGAACGCCCCCAACAAGATGGGACAGGAATGGTATTCCCGTTCCATCTTTGCAGGACAGGGAAAGTTTCAGCGCAATTGCGCAAGCTACAATTCTCCCGACGCGGCCCAGCGTGATTTCTTAGCCCGAGGTGGCCCTGAAAAGGACCCGCGCGGACTGGACCCGGATGGTGACGGCTTTGCCTGCGGTTGGGATCCTGCGCCCTTTCTGCTGGCGGCGGGCGGCAACTGATCCTTACAGATCGCACCTCGCCCAATCATGGGCCGCGTCGTGACGACGTGCGCCCTGATCTGGTGGTTATCCATTACACTGCGATGACAAGCGCTGATGCTGCCTGCAATACGCTGTGTAATCCCGCGTCGCAGGTGTCGGCGCATTATATGATTGCCGAAAATGGTACGGTGCATTGCCTTGTCCCGGAAGAAATGCGCGCCTGGCACGCTGGGGCAGGGCGCTGGGGTGGTGTGACGGACGTTAACAGCCGGTCCATTGGAATAGAGCTTGCGAACCCTGGTAGCAGCCCTTTCGCAGCGCCACAGATGGACGCGCTTTGTACCCTATTATTGGGGATCAAGGATCGCTGGGGTATACCGCCCGCGCGCATCATCGGTCACTCTGACATGGCGCCTGGGCGCAAAATCGACCCCGGTGCGCGGTTCGACTGGCGCAGGCTGGCGCGACTGGGCCTATCAATCTGGCCCGTCGCTGTTGCTGACCCTCCACCGCTGGACGCGTTCCGATCCTTGATGGCGCGGATAGGCTATTCAGCCGATGTGCCAGATAAGACGTTGCTGTCGGCTTTTCGTCTGCGGTTCCGCCCACGCGCGTCCGGCCCCGTGTCTGCCGCAGATATGGCGCTGATCGCCGATCTTGCGCGACGCTTTCCCGTTGACGCAGACAATGGCCTCGCTTAGGCGATCTGTCGTGCGGATGGCTGGATGACTGCGGGGGGCAACCTCCGAGGAAAGTCCGGACTCCATGACGGCAACGGTGCCGGGTAACACCCGGCGGGGGCAACCCCAGGGAAAGCGCCACAGAGAAGAGACGGCCTTGGTCGCACC
>JAGXIQ010000116.1 GCA_024635625.1 Loktanella sp.
ACGAACGTTCGGCAGTATTGATTATGGCTGGCGACGACCACGCGACCGACGGTGGCGCGCCCCGCCTTTTCAAGTGGCTCGATTTACTGAGTGAATCGAATTGCGACGTCGACGCATGGGGATGCAGACGCGCAACAGCCTACCTTTCGCTAAATACACTCCTTACACCAGAGCTTGCGACGTTTTATGCGCGCAAGGGTTTCGAAATTGGGGCGCACGTCGATACCGGCTGCGAAAAGCCAATCACCCGCGATTCACTGATCCAAATGCTGCACATGCAGATCAGTCGTTTTCAGGACAATTACCCCTACCTACCAGTCCAACATACGCACCGGATGCACTGTCTTTCTTGGACAGGGTGGGACGATGTACTTTTGGAGGAGCTCGAAATGGGAATCCGCTTTGACCTAAACTACTATCTTTGGTCTCCGAATTGGCTTGCCGGGCGGCAAATATTTTTGACAGGGTCAGGTTTTCCAATGCCGTTCGCAATGCGCAACGGTGATCCCATCGACATCTATCAAGCTGCGAGCCACTTGGTGAACGAGGACGGCGTCCCGCAAGAAAAAGGGATTACCCAGCTTCTAGAAGGGGCACTGGGCCCCGACCAGTATTTCGGAGCATTTGGCACCCACTATGATTTCACAGATGACTATGCGCAGCGCCTCATAGGCCTCGCCGATCAATACGGCGTCGCGCTTATTTCTGCACAGCAAATGCTGACTTGGCTAGATGCCAGAAACGCATCCACTCTTTCAGGGGAAATCTGGAAGAACGATACATTGAAATTCTCCGTCAACATCGCGCCCGGAGCTGAACGGGCGTCAGCATTTATCCCAGCGGTTTTCGGGGCCACTCGCTTAGTTAGCGTAACGTGTGGAGCGCAAAGAATGTCCCTAACAACGAAAAACATTAAAGGATTAGAGATGGCTTTCTTACAGCCAAGATCAGGAGAATGTTTTTCTCATTACCAGCGAAAAACATCATAATGAAATTTGAGAGATATGGCCGATCACGCGGCATGACACCGCAGTATTATGCTTTCCTCGCGTCCCAGACACCTGAATCTTCAATTTTCGAATTGATGACTAACGGCGACATCTTGCCGTTGTTCGTGTGTTTTACAGATGAATAACAGGGCAAATAAACATGGCCGAAAAAGTGCTGAAGTGCTATTTCGCCTGTGGTTTCAGCGCAATCTCTGGCCTATACGTCGATTATTTTCATGTTCGAACGAGCAGACCGTCCTGAATTATGCTACGGCTACGCAATGGCAAGCATTCGATTGAAGTTCGTGATTTCGCAACAAATGGTCGAATTAAATATCTGGCCTAATATTGAAAAACCGAAGAGTGGTATTTGCTGCAAACGAAGAATTTGCAAGGAAAATTCCATTTTCGATAATGCAGCAATCTAGCTTTGCTTCAGCTATGAAAGAATTCAGCGCGCTTAAGTCCGTCGCATAAAAATCCATGCCAAGAATGCTTGGTAGGTCTTCCGGACACCACGCGTCTGGAAGAGGGCCAACCGCCTGTTCAAACGCATCGGCCGTCAAAATACGAAGGGCACCATTAGCCGTCTGGAATTGAAAGCCGCCGTCAAATTCTTCGAAGCCGCTATACAATCCAGCGAACTGCGCCTTAAGCGCCGCGTGGTATTTGATGTTTGCCTCGATATTTATACCGCAAATCCCCCTGACAGTGTTGGGGTGTTCCAGCCATTCAGGTACATAAATCAAGTTTGGGCGGTGTTGCTGGCACAGAAAGAAGGATAATCGCGGAAACTGGCAGTCGGGCAGCAGCGCCAAGGTCGTTTTTGTGCGCCCCGTGCTCTGGTCAGGAAGTGTGACATCCCGACCAAACTCCAAATGCCCTGCCACCGTAAACCCGGCGGCCTCAGCTTGCTCGGCATCTGCAATTGAATTGGTGCTATGCAAAGCGGACAAGGCGACACCTTCGCGGATTTGCAGATGATCATAGATATGCCGACCAAAACGGAAATCGCCTGCAGGCACTTCATCCAAAAGGGACTCATCATAGATGCCCATGATTTCCAATAAGCAGCCGTCAAACATGGCAAGACTTGTGCTGGTCCCCCAAGGGTGTTTGCCAATGTCTGTCATGTTAAAGCCAATTGAGATCAGCGTTGCACGCAACCCTTCAATGTCATGTGTTGCCAACAGCGGGTGATCAATACCGAAGGATGCATTCATAAAACAGTACCCTCTGGTCTGGCAAATCCAACACGGGCAGGACCGCGCACGGTTGCTTTTGATCCAACGACGAGCATGCCCGCAGGGATGTCTTCGACGACAATAGAACCTGCGGCGACGTTGGCGTTCGCACCGATGGTGATGCCGCCCAAAAGGATTGCCCCCGCCCCGATCACAGCACCTGTCCCGATTTGGGGATGCCGGCGCGTTCCACTGTCGCTCAGCGTGCTACCAAGGGTGACGTTGTGCCAAATAGAGACGTCATCGGCAATGACAGCCGTTTCACCCACGACGAACCCCAACCCATGATCAAGCCACAGCCCCGCGCCGATCCGTGCGGCGGGATGAATGTCTGTTGCAAATGCACGACCGAAAGCCGACTTGACGGCGTGTGCCAAATTGAAATCACCATCGACCCAAAGCTTGTGCGCAACGCGGTGCGCCATAATGGCGTGGACACCGCGCGAAAAAAGGAGCGTCGCGGGCGGGCCACCCGGTTCAAAATTTCGACGTGACGTTTCAACAATATCATAGAGGGCGGTATCACGAAGACCCGCGTCGGCGGCATAGACTGCGTGCACCGTCTTGCCGACCCTGTAGTTGTTGCAAATCCGTCCCAACAGCCCCCCCGCCAGTTCGGCAAAGTCCTCGAATGGGTCCAATTGCAGAACTGCTGCCACATCAGGTTCCGCGTTCAGCAGAGCCTTCACATCGTCTACGAGATCCATCACGTCTCCCTAAGATACATAGCCAAAGGCGATACGCGGCTGTGGCGCGCTGTCCAGCCAGACACTTTTGGCGGACGTATATTCCATCAAAGCGTCAGTACCACTGGAACGCCCGAAACCAGAACTGAGTGAACCGCCAAAGGGCGAAGACACATGGATCGCCTTGTAGCTATTGATCCAAAATGTACCTGCCCGGACAGCGTCCGCCATCCGGTGTGCGCGCCCGACGTCAGCCGTCCAGACGGCGCCCGCTAATCCAAAAGCAGTATCATTGGCCAGTGCAATCGCATGCGCCTCGTCCTTGAACGGGATCGCTGTGACCACGGGACCGAAAATCTCTTGCTGTGCCGCGTTAGATGAATTGGGCAGGTTGTTCAGAATGGTGGGTGGTACGAAATAGCCCCTATCTTGGGTGCCTGTGCGGGTCAGGATAGCAGCACCTGCGTCCTTGGCCTGACTGACCATGCCAGTGATATGGGCGTATTGCCGGGCATTGCTGATCGGTCCGACCTCGGTCGCCTCGTCCAGCGGATCACCCAGTCTGATTTTGTTCATGCCACGCGCCAGCATATCCAACAGTTTTTCGTGCACCGCTTCATGGATCAGCAGCCGCGATCCAGCGACGCAGCTTTGTCCCGCCCCAGAAAAAATTGCGGCCTGCGCCCCCAAACATGCATGTTCAAGATTGGCGTCATCAAAGACAATATTGGCAGACTTGCCCCCAAGTTCGAGGACAGCAGGCTTTAGCGCTGCAGCCGCCGCCATGGCGACGCGCCTGCCTGTTTCTGGCGAACCGACGAAAACCACTTTGCGAACAATAGGGTGCGCGATTGCGGCTTGGCCACACGTCGGGCCAAGACCGCACAAAACATTTACAAGACCAATCGGCAGACCGGCAGCCTCTGCGATCTTGACGAGCGCGACAGTCGTGATTGGCGTCAGTTCGCTGGGCTTGATCACGATACCATTGCCAGTGGCAATGGCTGGCGCGATTTGCCAACCAGCCGTGAATATCGGCGCATTCCAAGGTGTGATCTGAAACACGACACCAAGCGGTTCACGCAGCGTGTAGTTCAGATGACCTGAAGGCACGGGAATGACCTCTCCATGCAGCTTATCTGCCCAGCCCGCGTAATAGGCGAACATCTCGGCAACCTTTGTCACTTCGACGCGGCAATCGCGAATGGGCTTCCCGGCAACGATAGCCTCGATCGTGGCAAGCGGTTCAACATAGGCCAGCACAGCACGCGCCACATCTTGCATAACCTGCCCGCGCTTTGCGGCAGAAATGCCTTTTGCCCATGCAGTTTGGGCATTCTGCGCCGCCGCACAGGCCAAGGTGGCCAGTGCGGCATCAGCGTCAGGGTAGGCCAGCAGAACCTCTTCCGTGTAAGGATCGACCAATTCGATTGCGGCCCCTGCCCCATCCATTAGCACACCATCAATCAGGCTTTGGGGCTGCGTTCCCAGACCAAGGACCGCCATTGCATCCAACAGCTTCTTCTGACGATCGGTCATCTTAAACTGCCTTTGCATCGTATTTGACGATTTCATTGAAATCCGCGCAGTCAGGAATATTTGCCGTTCCGGTCAGCCAGATATCTGCAATTTTCGCAAAACCAGCGAGGTCGACATCCGAGCGCTTGGCAAGATCCAGCGCAAGGCCAACATCCTTGCGCATAAGCCCCATTGTGAACCCGGAATCAAAAGTCTCGTTCAATATCCACTTTGGAAAATTCACCTCGCTTACACCACTGCGGCCAGAACCTGCATTGATCCCCTCAAGCAGATCTTCTGGGCGAACACCTGCTGCCTGCCCAAGGCGGACGGCCTCGCTGACCAAAACAAGGTTAGCGGCGCAGAGCATGTTGTTGGCGATTTTGGCAGCGTGGCCCGCCCCTGAACCACCCACGACGACGGCCTTCGCGGTGAGGATATCGAGGACCGGTTTAAGTTGCGTGATCGCGCCTGCAGCGCCGCCCAAAAGCATGGTCATGGTGCCCGCATTGGCAGCGGCAGGGCCGCCGCTTACCGGGCCATCCACGAACGAAAAGCCGCAAGCTTCGCCTTTGGCCGACAGGGCTTGAGACGTGGCCGGTTCCGATGTCGACGTGTCAAGGATGACTGTTCCGGGCTGAATGTCCGGCATGATCTCTTCCATCACTGCATTGACGATAGCAGCTTTTGGCAAAGACAGGATGATGATGTCACAGGCCCGAGCCACTTCAATCAACGATGATACGGTCGTTGCACCAAGCTTTTCCATTTTCCGAAGGATATCGGTGTTTGGATCATAGCACATCAGCGCACACTGGTTGCCGAGAAGTTGCGCAGCCATACCCCCGCCCATATTGCCGCATCCGATCAACCCAAGCCGCATAGTCGCCACCATTTTTCACATCACTCTGCAATCTATGCTGCAAAAGCAACATGCGGCGAATGCCTGGCGATGGTCGACTTTGTTGCGCTCAACGCAACAAAGTCGTCACTCTGTAAATGCAGACATCGACTTTAGATGCTTAATCAAAAGTCGTGCTGCCTGCGGAAGCTTCCGTCCCTCTTTACGCAAAAGCGAAGAGACACCATCAGCAGAAATGCCGGACGAAATCGAACGCGCCACCATCGTCTGAGCCGACAGTTCGCTTTCGACAACAAACTGAGGGAGGATCGTGCAGCCCATGTCGTTTCGCACAAAAGCCTTCAAGGCTGAGATGGAGCCGGTCTCGATCACCGCGCGCAGTCGCACGCCTTGCTGGACTTCAACGGCAGCAATCATGGAACCAATGCCAAAGCTTTTTGGCGGAATGGCACAGGGGATCGTCGCCAGTGTGGTTAGATCAAAAGACTTTTGCGTGTCAAACACCCCGCCTCGCTTGACTAAAACGACAAGCGGCTGGGTCGAGGCCGCCTCGACCCGGACCTGTGAATCCGTTCCAACATTGTAGGCCAACCCCAGATGGGCCTGCTCAGAAGTGACTTGACGTATGACGTGTTCGGTAGAACCGACCGTCAGCGCGAATGTAATCTCTGGATACATAGACGAAAAATTAGCGAGCGCATTGTCAAATAGGTCGCCGACAAATCCTTCGCCCACCGCTATCGAAACACTGCCACGCTTCATGTTTGCCAGTGCGTCGAATTCGGACTGAAGCAGGTCCAACTCTCGATCTTGCCGCTTCAAAAACGCCATCAAAAGTACACCAGCCTCGGTCGCGCGAACACCAGAGCGACCGCGTTCAATCAAAGTTGTAGCTAAAGCTGTTTCCAATGCCGCGATGTTGCGGCTGATCGTCGAGGGTTCCAAAGCGAGGTGTTCAGCCGCCGCCCGCACCGTTCCACATTGCATAGCCGCCAGAAAACAAGCGCTTTGCCTTGGTTCAATATTTAGCATCGCAGCCTCCCAGCGCAACAATACAGTCTGTATCAGCGCAACAAACGCAACGGATGCAAGCATTTTTCAATGTTCGGCAGTGCGATCGAAGCAGCGATCTGTCATGATTATTCAGCAGCAACTGACGCAGACCAAAGCGTCGTGGCTGCTTATTCCAGCACGGCCACTCTGTTCCACATCAATCCTGCGAACAAAGAACGAGGGCACTAAATCTATGCAACCCGTTGCAGTAGATGTCGTCTTGCCCGGCAGATGCCCACTCTTGATCCATCGTCCGACACTATTGTCCCAAACCAGCTTCGACACCTAAGATCATGTCGGCCACGTTTTCTGCAATCATCATCGTGGGGGCATTTGTATTCCCGGCGATAATCGCTGGCATGATCGATGCATCGACAACCCGCAAACCATCCACGCCACGCACGCGAGCTTTCGGATCGACGACAGACGCGCTGTCCTGCCCCATCCTGCACGTGCCAACCGGATGATAAATCGTCTCGGCACGCGCTTTAATGTCAGCAATCAGGTCCCCGTCAGATTGCAGGGCCTCGCCCGGCGCAACCTCGGCATTAATCCGCATCGCCAATGACGGTGCGGCCATCACACGTCTGGCAATTTTCAGACCCTCCAGCAGAACCGCAATGTCGTCGGGGTGGCTAAGATAATTCGCCTCTATCCGTGCGGGGGCAACTGGATCAGCACTGTTCAACGCAATCCTGCCACGACTTTTAGGTAAAAGGTCGCACACATGCAGCGTGACGCCATAACCCCAAGATATCTGGCGACCATGGTCGCGCAAGAAGGCGGGCAGGAAATGGAATTGCAGGTTCGGGCGGGACTGCGCCGGGTCGGATTTCACGAAGCCACCGGCCTCGGCGACGTTCGAGGTTAACTCGCCCGAATTCTTGGTGGCATAGCGCCACGCGGCCCTGATCGCGCGCGGTAAAAAACTTGGCGCGATCCCAATGGGCTCGCGCCCCTTCGTCGATGCCATGACCGTAATATCAAGGTGATCGGCCAGGTTTTCGCCGACCTCGGTCGCGTTGTGCAGCATCGGGATGCCGTGCCGTGCCAATTCGGCTGCAGGTCCGATGCCTGACAACATCAGCAGCTGCGGCGAATTCACGGCTCCGCCTGACAGTATCACCTCTCCACCAGGGTTCAGTCGAATGTCATGTTCACGCAGCTGTACGCCGATAGCACGCCGCCCCTCAAACTGAACGCGTTCAACCTGCGCACCTGTCTTGATGGTCAGATTGGCGCGGTGTCGCACCGTATCAAGAAAGGCACGGGCGGCGCTGAAACGTTTACCGTCGCGCTGTGTAACTTGAAAAAGACCAACACCTTCCTGACTTTCACCGTTGAAGTCGGGATTTTCCCGGAAATGACATTCTACACCAGCTTGCACGAAAGCACGGCTCATCGGGTTTACGTCACGCAAATTGCTGACAGTTAAGGGGCCGTCGGTATTGTGATGCGCGTCTGAAAAAGCCGTATTTCCCTCCATCCTCAGGAATAGGTAGCGCACGCGTGGCCAGCCCCATGCGGGGCCAGCTTCGTCAGCCCATCCGTCGTAGTCGGCGGGGTGGCCGCGGGCATAAATCATCGCGTTGATCGAACTGGACCCGCCCAACGTTTTGCCACGAGGCCAATAAAGCTGACGATCGTTCAGTTCGGCCTCTGGCACAGTGGCATAGGCCCAATTCACCTTTTTGCTACGCGCCAACAGGGCCAGCCCAAGTGGCAGGTGGATCAGGGGATTGCGGTCGCGGGTGCCGGCCTCGACCAGGCAGACTCGATTCTGCGGATCCGCGGACAGGCGATTTGCAAGGACGCACCCAGCGGAACCTGCGCCGACGATGATATAGTCGTACATGGCCTACCCCAGAATGCGCTTGATGACGCTGATCAGCCGTTTCACGCCCGGTGTGTAAGGCGGAAATACCATAGGCAAAGAAGAGAAGTGATTTGAAAGGATGGCGCGTTCATGGCTGAAGGCGCGAAACCCGTCGAGGCCATGTGCCGCGCCGATGCCAGAGGTGTTCACGCCACCGAATGGCAAACCAGTGTGTGTAAACTGGGCCATTGTCAAATTCACCCCAACGCTGCCGGAACTGGTCGCAGCGATGATCTGGTCGACCCGCGGCAGGGATTTATCGAAGATATACAGCGCCAGCGGTTTTGGTCGTTCGTTGATCCGACGGGTCACCTCTTCGATATCTTCGTACACAATGATCGGCAGGATCGGGCCAAAGATCTCTTCATGGTCAATTTCCATTTCGGGGGTCATCGCTTCGATGATTGTCGGGCTCATACGGCAATCTTGAGCGGCACCGCCAAACGTCACTTTTGCCCCCTTATCCACGGCATCTTTCAGCAAGTCTGACAGGCGTTCCGCATGCCGATCGTTCACGATCCGCGTCAGATGTGGGCTTTTGAAGCCTTCGCCATAGGACTTGGTGACCCGGGCGCGGAGGGCGGTCAAAAAGTCAGCCTTGACGGAACTGTGAACAAAGACATGGTCGGGGGCGATACAGGTTTGCCCGGCGTTCGCGAATTTGCCAAAAGAAATCCATAGCGCCGCACGCTTCAGGTCGGCGTCTTGGCCGACAATAGCGGGTGATTTGCCGCCCAGCTCCAGTGTAACGGACGCTAGTGTTTTGGACGCTGCCGCCATGACGATCTTGCCGACCTTCGGGCTGCCAGTAAAAAAGATGTGGTCAAAGGGCAAAGCCAGCAACGCTTGCGAAACCTCGACGCCTCCTTCGATGACCGTCACGAGGTCGGGCGAAAATGTATCTTTGACCAATCGTGCAATCACAGCGGATGTGGCAGGTGTCATCTCTGACGGCTTGATGATCGCGCTATTGCCCGCCGCCAGCGCCGAGACCAAAGGGCCGATAGCAAGGCTGAAAGGATAGTTCCATGGGGCGATGATCAGGCAAACGCCGCGCGGCTCTGGCCGAACACGCGCTGCGGTGCCCAATGACACTAATGTTGGTGCGACACGCCTTGGTCGCATCCAACGTCGCAAATGGCGCGACGCATGGCGGATCTCCTGCAGCACGGGGACAAGTTCGGTCAGTATCACCTCTGCTTCGGGCTTGCCAAAATCCGAGGCCATTGCGGCGACCAACGCCCCCTCGTTTTGCCGGATGGCAGACTCCAAACGGCTAAGCGCAGCGCGGCGGTCCGCAAGGCCAAAGTTCAATCGACGCGCCACAACGCCAGCACTTTGCTCCGCAAAGGCCGCAGCGGCGTGGTCGTTCACGGTGACCTGCGTCTCATCCATTTTGTTTTCCAGCCAATTCATGTTAAATGTCTTGCGCCAAGATCCAGTTTGCGACCGCCTTAAGCCTCGTAAATAGGATCATATGACCGCCTTCGATTTGCGTCAGCGTCGCGCCGGGGACGGCTTCATACAACAGCACACCGTGCTGGGCCGGTTCAAGCACCTGATCTGCGGTGCCGAACAGGATTCCCGTGGGCATCCGTAGGGCATCGTAACGGGCAGCCATGTCAGGTAATTCATGACCCAGCGCCATCATGTCGCCGCCAGCAACAAAATAACTTTGCGGGCGAATGGCCAGCAGGCTGCCGCCTCTTGTGCCAAAGTCTGCTGGCAAAGGCTCTGGCGCGAACACAGCCTTGGCAGAGCGGGCAAAAATCATCAGGCCGAGTGGCGTAGCAAAGGTCAGCGAAATGAAGCGCCGTATAGCATCCGATTGTATGGCCATCGTATTAAAGGCAGATGAGACCCTGCGCCGCGGCTGACTGGCGGGCGCGATCAGGGCAAGCGCGCCGGGGTGGTTCAGCGCAAGATTCAATGCAACTGCGCCGCCCAACGAATGACCCACGACCAGCGGCGCATCCAAACCAAGTGCGGCGATCAGGCCCGCCACTACATTTGCCTGCCCTGCGATTGTATTCACGCCACCCGCCAACGGTGCTGAATAACCGGACCCGGGACGATCGACCAGAATGACACGGTGATCCACCAACAGTTTATCAACAAGCGCCGCACCGAAGTTTCGCAATTGCCCTGACAAGCCGTGAATTAGAACGATGGGACGCCCCGCGCCGCGATCCACGTAATGGATACGCGTGCCCGCCACCGTTTTCATCACGCCATCAGGGGGAATGCGCGCTTCTAGCCAAAGCCGCACGGCCTGCGATACCAATTCAAATGCCAAAAGGCCGAGGAGCAAGACAGCGATCACTTTTGCCAAGAGCGCGATCATCAAGACAACCGTTGGGTAATATTGCGAACGACAGACATGTCAGGGATGCACCCGCCGTCAGCGATAGTGCGATGCGCTGATCTCACACTGCTCCCGTCACCTAGCCTGCTCCACAATGGGGCAAGCTGCAGGTTGCGTTGCGCTAAAATCATGCTTGGCCAGCTCCACCATCGGACTGACCCAATTCCTGCAGATCAATATGCAATCCGACGAGGATGACGCTACGTCAACACGCGATAAGACGCTACGTCAGTCCCTGATGACATGCCCTGCGTCACACAAAGGAGACATGATATCAAACTCGCATCACCGGCCCACATCGTTACCGTAGCCTTGTCCAGCGATGCCTATGATGAATACGTCAGCGGCGACCCGACAGCTTCCCCAACATACTTAACAGCGCACCCATTATCCTGCTCGCGCCACGCCGCGTTGCTTGCTGTACCGTCGGCATGGCTGGGATTTTTCATGTCACTTCGATGGTTCCACCCACATCGGTCATCCATGGCTTCTTCGCGTTTGGCTCTTTTACGTTCAGCATCAGTTCGAAAATTTCATCGTAGGAATAGGCTTACGACTGGATCCCGCACGACGCCGCTATGAATGGCCTCGCTTGCAACGTTTTTGCACATATTTCACGATCGTCACTACGCATGTCGGGATAGGCCGTTTCGTTCACCTCTAACGCAGAATTTTAGTCTATCACGTTGCTCAATTTCTTCAGGATCATCAGTCATTGGCAATGCGCAAGGTCTGCGCTGCCCCAAAACGTGCACGGTGCCCGGCGGCACCAATGGGAAAGAAAGCCATTGGAAGCTTTTGTGTTTCGCAATGGTGCGATGCAATAGCGTCCGACCAGCCTAAATAGACAATCATACCTTTCGATACTAACATCAGCAGTGCAAGGTATTCCGTCGAATAGGCCATTGCGGCTGACACTCGATTTTGACGTCAATGCTTCATTTCTGAGAACCCAGTGGCAAAAACTCGAAGGTTCCTAGAAAAAGGCGCGCTATTCTAAGTAGTTGCATTTGCGCTATTTAATAAATCTGCGACTGCCGCTGACCCATCTGCGGACGGACCTTATTGTTCCTAATGGGTAAGTCCCCAAAAATCTGCGATAAGGCGGGTCGAGGAAACGCCGACGTCCAGCATATACTTGCCTTCTTCGCGAAGGTCGTCGTCTAAGCCCGCGCTAATCGGCGTACAGTGGCCAATACCCTCGATAAGGTATTCCTCGATGACCATTTGGCCAGCGCCGTTGCACCAAACTTGCCGGGGAAAGCTGTCGAACGTTTCCACCCGTGTTGGCGGTCCCTCTACTTTATGAATCCGTTGCCACTGCGCGACGATGGAAGCCGCGTTTGATCTGTCGACAGTCATACCGCTGTCACCATGCCAGACCGAAATCGTAGGCCAGCGGCCCTTAAATTTCGAGGAGCCGCGAACAAGCGCGTCAAGCTTGCGGTCAGACGAGGTGCCGAAACTGTTCATGCGAAAGAACGCCTCTATCAAGCTTTTTGCGCAGCGAGAGGGCAGCCCCGCAATGATCGCACCCCCCGCAAAGACTTCTGGAAAGGTCGTCAGCATCACATTTGTCATGGCGCCACCCGACGACATCCCTGTGATAAAGACGCGCGATGGGTCAATATCGTGATCTTCGACAACTTGCGTGATCATGTGACGAATAGATACTGCTTCATTGTAGCCGCGATTGCTGTCGCCAGACTTAAACCAGTTAAAGCTGTCCATAGCTTTACTTGTCAGTTTTTGACCCGGAAATAAAAGCGCTACTCCGCATTCGTCGGCAAGAGCAGACCAGCCAAATCCATCATTATAGCTCGCTGCGCTTTGGGTACTCCCATGTAGCACAACGACGAGCGGACCATTCTTTGGGAAGTCTTTGGGAATGTAAGTGTCAGCACTTATTTCACCGGGGTGAGTATGGTAT
>JAGXIQ010000015.1 GCA_024635625.1 Loktanella sp.
GTCCATGCCGTCATACAGGCTGGCGACTTCGTCATAGCCGTTGAACATTAACGTATCCTGACGCGAGGCAAACAATCCGCCGCCAATGCGCCGCTCTGTGGCTTGGCTCCACCGGGGATGATCGACGCCGGGGTTCACGTTGGAATAGAAACCGTACTCACGCGGGTTGATGTTGTTCCATGTGGCTTCTGGCTGTTCGGCCACAAGGCTGATCTTGACGATCGACTTGATAGATTTGAATCCATACTTCCATGGCACCACCAAACGCAGCGGCGCGCCGGACTGCTTTGGCAGCGGCTCTCCATATAGGCCCGTCGCCATCATAGTCAGCGGATGCATTGCCTCGTCTAGGCGTAGACCTTCGACATAGGGAAAGTCGATGACGCGGCTGCGCACGCCCGGCATGTTCTCTGGCTGGACGACCGTTTCAAATCCGACGTATTTCGCATCCCCCTGAACGCCGACCTTGGCAAGCAAGTCTGCCAGTTCGAACCCCTGCCACGGCACGACCATCGACCACGCTTCTACACAGCGAAAACGATAGATCCGCTCTTCAATCGTCAGCCCTTCGGTCAGGTCGGCCAAGGAATAGTCGCCGGGATTATCGACCAAGCCATCAACCGTCACCGTCCAAGGGTCGATCACCATCGCTTCTGCATTGTTGGCCGGATCGCTCTTGCCGGTGCCGAATTCGTAGAAGTTATTATAGGTCGTGATCTCTTCCAGCGTGTTCGGCGTCATCGCATCCTGCGCCTGCGCACCGCCAGCCATCGCGATCGCCCCAAGGCCAGCCGTTCCCGCAATCAGCTGCCGCCGATTCAAGAACAGCGACTTCGGTGTCACGTCGGCGGGGGTCATATCGTTTGTCCAGCGGTGGGCCATAGGTCTCTCCGATTCAAATGTCTCAAAGGATATACGCATAAAACTGTTGAAAGGTTTCTCACGTTGACGAGGGCGACCCGTAATCAAGGCATCAACCTTAGCCCAACGCCCCCATCTACGTTCACACATGCGTGAAACATCTGACACAATTAACAACCATAGAGCGAAACTATCCATCGACCAGTGACAGAACGCCGCAATTTTCGGTCTGGTCGGGGCGATTTCGCCACCCATATTCGGATTATGCGGCCAAGGATCGGCGCGCATCAACATACACCAAGGAGACGACCATTATGCTACGCCGTACGTTCATGACGACCGCCGCCCTGATCACACTAGGCACAGGCGCTTTCGCTGCCGCCCACTCCGCTGACAAGGATATTGTCGATACCGCCATCGAAGCCGGTAACTTTACCACCCTTGTCGCCGCCGTTGAAGCCGCCGGTTTGGTTGATACGCTGAAGGGCGAAGGCCCGTTCACCGTGTTCGCCCCCACAGATGAAGCCTTTGCTGCTCTGCCCGAAGGCACCGTCGAAGGTCTGCTGCAGGATCCCGAAGCGCTTGCCAAGATCCTGACCTACCACGTTGTCCCCGGTGCCGTGATGGCAGCTGACCTGACCGATGGCATGACCGCCGCCACCGTCGAAGGCCAGGACGTGACCTTTACCGTCGGCGACACCGTCATGGTGAACGACGCCACGGTCAGCACTGCAGACATTGCCGCATCAAACGGCGTGATCCACGTGATCGACTCCGTCATCCTGCCGCCGATGTAATTGGGAAGTTTACGACGGATTGCACTAAGTGGGGGGCAGAGCAATCTGGCCCCCTTTTACATGTGCCGCCCGACCAACCTAGCTTCCCTTCCGGCATGCGGCATGGCAGGCTCCGGGCCTATAAACTTTGTTTTCATCAAAAAGGCTTGTCGTGTCGATGAATCCTTTCAAGGCCCTCAAGTCGTACAATCACGCCCGGCTTCAACAAAGACGCGCAGCGACATATCCCCACTGCTTTGGGGTTCTTGGCATCATGAAGGACGAGGCCCTAAACATTGAGGAATGGGTCGACCATTACTTGTGGCAAGGGGCCGGACAGCTTTATCTGATCGACAACGGCAGTACCGATGCATCGCGCGATCTGGTGAAGCCGTGGATTGACAGAGGTCAGCTTCAACTGATCACCCTGACTGAACCGGGACAGCAACGCGCCCACTACATCACCGCGATTAAGCGCCTGCACATCGCGCGTGACTGCGGGTGGCTTGCCATGGCTGATATCGACGAATTCTGGTTTTGCCGCGATGGCTGCACACTGGCCGACACGCTCGCAGCCTACGAAGCGCAGACCGATGTCATCTACACCAGCTGGTCGGTCTTCGGCAGCAACGGTCACATCGACCACCCCGACAGCCTGCGCACCGGTTTCACCCTGCGGCAGGACCGATCCCCCGCCAGCAACCGTGGCAGCCGCAAATGGATATGCCGCACAAAGGCGCTGCGCCGTGCCCGCAACGTGGGCCTGCACCATATTAAAAACACCTGCTCTGGCCGGACTTTGACCGATAATGACACATTTCAACTTAACCACTACCAGATACAGAGCGAAATGTTCTTTCGCGCATCTAAAATGCGGCGCGGCGATGCAGCCAACATGGCATGGAACGAAAAACGCACGATGGGATATTTCAAGGAGATTGATGATCTGGCGACCATTGAGGATCGCACCCTTGCAGACCGTGTCTTGGCCCTACGTGAAACAATCGACGCAAAACCCGACTGATCCGTAAATGAAAATGGCGGGGTTTCCCCCGCCATCAACCTTAGTGGACGACGGCGTCATCCGGTTTTGGCCTGTTGCTGCCCGACACCCGGTCACCAACGATCAAACCATCAACACCCGCGCTGACCGGGATCGTATCCCCGTCATGCACATCGCCTGCCAAGATCATCTCGGCCAGCTGATCCTGCAACGCCCGCTGAATCACCCGCTTCAGCGGCCGCGCGCCGAACACCGGGTCATACCCTTCGTCCGCCAGCCAGCCCAGCGCACCAGCGTCCAGATCAAGGTGGATATTCCGCCCCGCAAGCCGCTGTTCCAGCCGCTGCATCTGGATCGTGACGATCCCAGCCATGTCGCTCCGCGCCAGACGATCAAAGATAATCGTCTCGTCCAGACGGTTCAGGAACTCGGGCCGGAAGTGCGCCCGCACCGCGTCCATCACATCGCGCTTGGCCTCTGCCGGGTCAGCCCCATCCGGCATCAGGCTCAGCGCCTGCGCCCCAAGGTTCGACGTCAGGATGATCAGCGTCTGCTTGAAATCAACCGTCCGCCCCTGCCCGTCCGTCAGCACACCGTCGTCCAGAACCTGCAACAGCACGTTAAAGACATCGGGGTGCGCCTTTTCGACCTCGTCGAACAGCACCACCTGATAAGGACGGCGCCGCACGGCTTCGGTCAGCACACCGCCCTCGTCATAGCCAACATAGCCCGGAGGCGCGCCAATCAGACGGCTCACAGCGTGTTTCTCCATGAATTCACTCATGTCGATCCGCACCATCGCATTGTCATCGTCGAACAAATAGTTCGCCAGCGCCTTCGTCAGCTCTGTTTTACCGACGCCTGTTGGCCCAAGGAACAAGAAGCTACCCAATGGGCGCCCCTCGTCATTCAAACCAGCACGCGCCCGGCGCACCGCATTGGCAACCGCCCGCACGGCCTGCTTTTGACCGATGACGCGCTTACCCAGCTCGTCTTCCATCCGCAGCAGCTTGTCACGCTCGCCTTCCAGCATCTTGGACATCGGGATACCGGTCCACCGCTCGACGACCTCGGCGATCTGTTCTGGCCGCACGGCTTCCTCAACCATCAGATCTTCGTTGCCGTCGGACTCGCTTAACTTACGCTCCAGCTCCGGGATCACACCGTAAGACAGCTCTCCGGCCTTGGCCAAATTGCCCTCGCGCTTGGCGATCTCCAGCTCGGCCCGCGCACGGTCCAGCTTTTCCTTCAACTCGCGGCCCGACTCCAGCTTGTCCCGCTCGGCCTGCCATTTCGCCGTCATCTCTGACGCACGCTCCTGCAGGTTGGCCAGTTCTTCTTCCAGCTTGGCCAAGCGGTCCTTCGACGCCTGATCATCTTCTTTACGCAGCGCCTCCTGCTCGATCTGCTTTTGCATGATGTCGCGGTCCAGCGCATCCAGAGCTTCTGGCTTGCTGTCCACTTCCATCCGCAGACGGCTGGCGGCCTCGTCCATCAGGTCGATGGCCTTATCCGGCAAAAAGCGGTCGGTGATATAGCGGTGCGACAGGGTCGCCGCAGCGACCAGCGCCGAGTCCGAAATCCGCACACCGTGGTGCAGCTCGTACTTCTCTTTAATACCGCGCAGGATACTGATCGTGTCCTCGACGGTCGGCTCTTCGACCATGATCGGCTGGAACCGCCGCGCAAGCGCCGCGTCCTTTTCGACATATTTGCGGTACTCATCCAGCGTCGTCGCACCCACGCAGTGCAGCTCGCCCCGCGCCAATGCGGGCTTGATCAAGTTCGCAGCGTCCATCGCACCATCCGCTTTGCCCGCGCCAACCAGCGTGTGCATCTCGTCGATGAACAAGATGACCTCGCCCGCCGCAGCCTCGATCTCTTTCAGGATCGACTTCAGCCGCTCCTCGAACTCGCCGCGATATTTCGCGCCGGCGATCAGGGCTCCCATATCCAGCGCCATAAGGCGCTTATTGCGCAGACTCTCTGGCACGTCGCCATTGACGATCCGCAGGGCCAGACCTTCGGCAATCGCAGTTTTACCGACACCAGGCTCGCCAATCAGGACCGGGTTATTCTTGGTCCGGCGCGATAGCACCTGCATCGACCGGCGAATTTCTTCGTCCCGGCCAATAATCGGGTCAATCTTACCCTCGCGGGCCGCCTCGGTCAGATCGCGAGCGTATTTATTCAGCGCGTCATAGCCGTCCTCGGCGCTCGCGCTATCCGCCGTCCGCCCTTTGCGCACGTCATTGATAGCCGCATTCAGCGTCATGGGCGTGACTTTGCCAGCGTCCAGCGCATCCTTGGCTTTGGATTTCACCACAGCCAAAGCCGTCAAAATCCGTTCCACCGGGACAAAGCTGTCGCCCGCCTTGGTCGCCAGCTTTTCAGCCTCGTCCAAAACCTTGGCCGTCATATTGTCCATATAGGTTTGGCCAGCGTCGCCTGTTACCTTGGCAATCCGCGCGACTGTCGCGTCGACATGTTCGCGCACGGCTTTTGCATCGCCGCCGCCGTGGCTGATCAGGTTCGCAGCAAGGCCTTCGCTGTCGTCCATCAAGGCCTTCAGCAGGTGTTCCGGCAGCAAACGCTGGTGATTTTCGCGCATCGCGATGGTCTGTGCGGCCTGAATAAAACCGCGCGACCGTTCCGTAAATTTCTCTAGGTTCATGGTGTCTCTCCTCTAAAGCACCCGATGTCCTGAGGCGCCCGCTGTGCGGCACACCCCGTGTTCGGGCCTCATTATAAATGTGGGAGGCCGCGCGCCCTGTTGCAAGTATCCCACACCCAAAATCCGCACCCAAAACGCAAATGGCGCGCCCCCTGCGGGACGCGCCATCCATGTCGATCTTTCGCGATGCTTAGTTAGAAGCAGGCGCAGCTTCTTCCTCGACTGGTGCAGCTTCTTCAGCAGGCGCAGCTTCCGCAGCAGGCGCATCGGCTTCCGCCTCAACAACACCCTCGGCATGATCCTCAGCAGCGGCACCATGGGCCGCGACGGGGCCAGAGCCGACCGCTTCACCCACAGTGGGGCGCGTCACGGCGATTGCCAGCGCGATAACCATCA
>JAGXIQ010000117.1 GCA_024635625.1 Loktanella sp.
CACCCGATCACCCCGCTCAGAAACTGCACCCGCTGGGTGACCCATAAAACCCGTCCTTCATCGTCTGTAATGTGATGAAATATAGAGGAATTATGGCGTTCACGACAGCAAAATTAGCGAATTACTTGGGGAATGTGGGTTCAGACCTCGCCGAGTACCTTGGTTTCCAACACCGAAGTCAGAAACCGTTACGCCGGTCAAACGAACCATCGGTCTGGGCAAGGAAACCGAAGCTGGTTGGAACGCCTTGCAGACATAGCTTTCGCCCGTTTTAGCGAATAACCCAAGGAGATCAACATTTAGAGGCTGACAAAACTTCAGACACTACATCACGCAATCA
Source organism: Loktanella sp. (assembly GCA_024635625.1). Classification (GTDB taxonomy): domain Bacteria; phylum Pseudomonadota; class Alphaproteobacteria; order Rhodobacterales; family Rhodobacteraceae; genus Loktanella. The sequence continues at coordinate 341 of JAGXIQ010000117.1, forward strand.
AAGCAGCCTCGCCCCAACTTGATCCAGATTTACAGTAGAGTTAAACATGCCGCCCCGCAAAAATTGACACCTTAGCGCAGCAGTTTGCCATAGGCCGCCCATAGCGCAAATCGGCATTTCCATTCACGGGACAGACTTGTTAAGCAGACTAAGGACATTACGGGGGTTCATGATGCGTAGATCGGTTGGCCATACGGCACTCTTGGTGATGCTGGCAGGCACGGCATCAGCGCAGGATAACGGGCCGTCCTATACGAGCTTTGGCACGCCGGGCTTGCTGGAAATGCCGACCGCTGAAAGTGCCGCCCCTGATGATATAGCGGTCACGCTGGCCTATTCGCCGACCGGCGGATACCGGACCTCGTTCACCTATCAGCTGACGGACCGGCTGTCGGGAAGTTTCCGCTATGGCGTCTTCGACCAGTATGGTCAGCCTACAGCCGCCAACCCGAATCCCGACGCGTTTGAAACCTTCGACCGCAGCTTTGACGTCCAATACCGCCTGACGAACGAAAGCGGCTATCTGCCCGCAATCGCGGTCGGCCTGCGCGACTTTCTGGGCACCGGGCGTTACAGTTCTGAATATATCGTCGCGTCGAAATCCGTCGGGTCCAAGCTGGTCGTGACCGCCGGTCTTGGCTGGGGCCGGATGGGCCAGAAGGACGGCTTTGGCAATCCGCTGGGCGTGGTCAGTGACTACTTCGATGACCGCCCTGTCTATCAGGACCGCGAGTTTAGCGACGATCCCACCGTCGGTCTGGGTGGTCAACTGTCCACCAACCAATGGTTCCGCGGCGATGCGGCGCTGTTCTTTGGCGCCGAATACCAGATCACGCCGACCTTAGGGATCAAGGCAGAGTATTCCTCGATCAACTACCCCCGTGACGTGTTCAATCCGGCGGTGGACTATGTCTCTCCGGTGAACATAGGCCTGTCCTACCGCTACAAGCCCGGCGTCGAACTGGGTGCGTCCTACATGTACGGATCAGAGATTGGTCTGCGCGGCACCTTCATCATCAACCCCACGACGCGGGCCACTGCCAGCGGCCTTGATCCCGCACCCGCACCGGTGAGAGTGCGGACCACCGATCAGCGCGCCGCCGCCACATGGGACCGCGCCCAACAGCCCGAACCGGCGGTCCGCAAGGGTCTGTCCGATCTGCTGGCGATTGAGGGCATCGAACTGGTTGGTCTGGAACTGACCGATCGCACCGCCCGCCTACGCTATGAGAACACCCGCTATCGGTCAGAGGCGCAGGCCATGGGCCGGGCCGCGCGGATGATGACGCAGATCATCCCGCCCTCAGTCCAGACTTTCATTATGGAACCGGTACAAGCTGGCCTGCCGCTGTCGCAAGTGACACTGCCGCGTACGCAGCTTGAAGGTTTGGAAAACAGAGTCGGCGGCACGAGTGGAATCTACACCGCCGCCAGCTTTGGGCAGGCCGGTGTGTCGGCCGGTCTTGAAACTCTGCCAGACCCCGATCCGCGCTTTCGTTGGGGCATCGGGCCCTATCTGGCCCTGACCGTGTTCGACGGGTCCGGTCCGCTGAACGCCGATGTGGGCCTAGAGGCGAAAGCCGAATATCAGGTCAGCCGCAATCTGATCCTGGCGGGTCGTGTGCAGCAAACCGCCCTTGGCGAACGCGAACCGCTGAACTTTTTCGACAACCAGAACGACTACGTCAACGTGCGCAGCGATCAGGCCTATTTCGGCTTGACCGGCGGGCCGGTCCTGACCTCGCTTTATGGGGCTTATTATACCCGTGTGGCACCACAGGTGTATGGCCGGATCACGGCCGGATATCTGGAAAAGATGTACGGTGGCGTGTCGACCGAAATGCTGTGGGCGCCTGTCGCCAGCCGTGTCGCCGTCGGGGCAGAACTGAACTACGTCATGCTGCGCGACCAAGACATGGGCTTCGGCTTTGCCAAGTATAAAACGCTACCCAACCGCGAACGGGTCGAAGACGGCGATTACAGCACTGTGACGGGGCAAGTGTCGGCCTATTACGACATCGGTCGCGGCTATCAGGCACAGGTCGATGTGGGCCGCTATCTGGCAGGCGACTATGGCGCGACCTTCGCGCTGGACCGTGAATACGAAAACGGCTGGAAGGTGGGCGGATACTTTACCCTGACCGACATGCCATTTGATGAGTTCGGCGAAGGGTCTTTCGACAAGGGCATCCGGATCACGATCCCCTACGACTATTTCATCGGTACGCCGACACGCCAGACAACCAGCACCGTACTGCAGTCGCTGGCACGCGACGGCGGTGCCAAGTTGCAGGTTAATGGTCGTCTGTACGAGACGATCCGCAGCGGGCAACTTTCCGATCTGACTGACACATGGGGACGGTTCTGGCGATGACCACGATCTGCAAAACATCACTTGGACTGGCCTGTGCACTGGCGTTAACCGCCTGTGGCCCACTGAACGAAAGCAACGTCTCGAACGGCGTGTTGGATGTGGTCAAAGGCCGTTTAAGCGGCGCCCCGGCGCAACCGGCACCCACGGCGGCGGTCCTGACCCGCGCGCAGGCCGACGCTAATCCCGGCGGTTTTCTGGTGCTGAATGCCTATAACGGCACGATGGTGGCCGCGATGGCCGCAGGTGCACGCAATGGCAACCGCGTCACCTGGCTGTCGGCAGACGGCCCCTCGGTGACGACCCAGAACGGCGTCATGGTGGCGACCCGCGGCTTTCCCCGCGATCTGATGGCCGCTGATGTGGACGGCGTGATGCGCGCATTGATCGCGGGCGGCGGCACCGCCACCCGCGTACACGAGACGCTGTCAGACACCGACCAGATCGTCACGCAAAGCTTTACCTGCACGCTGGCGTCACAGGGCCGCGAAACGATCGGCATCCTTGGTCGCCAAATCGCGACCGAACGCTTTGGCGAGGCTTGCCAATCCGACAATCTGGCCTTCACCAACAGCTACTGGATCGACGACACCGGTGCGATGGTGCGCAGCCTGCAGGCCGTGGCCCCCGATTCAGGCTATATCCAGCTCGACCGACCCTAAATTTAGGGTCCGCCCCTGCGGACAGACACTTATTACAGGCCCCAAGAAGACCGGCAGAATTCTGCCGGTCTTTTTTATTTTGGCCTGTTTTTCAGCTTTGGCAAAGCTGTATGCAGCAACGTTTCTTGTAAAATTCAACAATTACAAAAGATTAAACCATGATAACTCGCATCACTACGCTCGTCCTCACGTCCACTCTGACCATGGGTTCTTTCGCGCCGCTGGCCGCAACTGCAGGTGGCATGGCCACCGAGGTCGCCGAGGCCCGACAGGACGACCTGCTGGTCGCCACCAACGCCAATGCCTGTGGCGAACAGGCCGTCATCTCTGCCGCTTATACCGACGCAGGTCAGCTTGAAGTAGTCTGTGACGACGTTACCGGGTCTGTGCCGCTGCTCGGCGGTGCCGGCACAGGGATCGGCCTTGCCACATTGGCAGGTCTGGGTCTGCTGGCAGCAAGCAGCAGCGGCAGATCTGACACCACACAGTAAGACGATCCCGCCCTTGTGTCCCAGAATGGGGCACAGGGCTTTTATGTCCGGGACCTAATTTTCGCCACCTGACATAAGATTCCCCTTGGAAGCAGGGTAAAGGACACAGATTCTTATTCCCGAGCTAAACCGTCAGATGACGACTCTGAGCCCGTTGTGACAAGAAAGCCTTTTGCCACTGGCTCCCGTTCAAAGGGCAGGCTCGTCCTTTGACGCCAGATATTTTGCATTCTGGCCTTCGCCGATGGCAAAGCTGGACAAAAGCACGATACCTCCAAATTTCGGTATGTCCTCGAGACAATAGCCAATGCGCGTGAGATGCCAGTCTGACAGCCCAAGGCCAAACGGCCCGAGTTCAAGCAATGGCCCCCATAGTACATCCACGGCGACGGACGATGCAAAGGCAATGAATGTATAGATAATTGGCCAAACGGTTAGCCCGTTATTTGCGCGCGTAAATATCGTCAATATGAAAAGGAGGAACACGCCATAAAAAGCAAAGAATATAATTTCAAAATTACCAAGCTTTTCATGAATAAGTAGCGCGTCATCAAGGGCAAAAAATCCTCAAAATGCGCCCAATGCAACGGTCGAAAGATTTTTTCCAACCCAACCTCGAAAAAAAGCAAAAAGCGCTGATGACCCCATCAGCAAGATGCCAAAGTCGCTGATTACGCCAGCTTCTGGTTTATCATTTAATGCGCCGTCCCGCAGTGCCGCGACAGCGTCAAATCCATTAAACTGAAGAAGAGCGACACAGATTGTCACGAGAAGCACGCCGCTGCCAAACACAAGAATGGTATTGAGATGACTGGAACTACGGGTGAGAAACGCAGGACTCAATGACGATAACCTCAGATGGGACAAATTTACCTTCGTCGGAGCGCGCCGCGGATCTCGAGTTCGCCCAAAAAAATTGACTATGGATTTTAACGTTTGTCAATGACGGCATTACAGATCCTCTAATGCAGTTTTGTCTAAGGTTTGTGGCTGCTGTCATCGCGAGATGCAGCGGCGACAAATCTGACAAGGAAGAAAGCGCGGGCAGCTTTCGGCGCTATGCGTGTTGTGGGCTACGGCTGCGGTGATCGATCAGCAGGGCTACCGATTGCGCGAGCCCAAGCAGTGCAAATGTGCTGATTTACCCGACCTGATTTGGCCGAATGATCTCCCAGCTTTACGCGACAGGCCTGTCGCCGCGCATATTTCGACGAGGTGGCCGCACCGACTAGTTCGGCGTCTACGCAATGAAGGGCCGCGTTTGTTCGACGTATCGTGCGGCGTCCTCCCATGCCCCTACCGCAGGAGCGGTTTCGTCCCTGTCCCGCATAGCTGCCCCTCGGAGCGTCGTCCGAGCAACCGCACACCATAGGCA
>JAGXIQ010000118.1 GCA_024635625.1 Loktanella sp.
ATGTCGCCCCGTCAAAGTCCGTCCGTAATGCTATCGCTAAACCCATGATGAAGCCCTCCCAGACTTACCATCAAAGATTCATACTTTCAGCCCAACGGGAATCCCCCACGTGAGTCTCCGTTCACGCGGCTTGGTATAACGCTTGCCATCAAGAGGCTGCCGCGAAGCTGACAGCGGCCTTACGCCAAATCCTAAAGCGGGCAGCATAATTAAAAAAGGCCCGCCATGACGGCAGGCCTTCTTCGCTTCGATGAGTGGAAGATTACAGCTTTTCGGTCAAGGCTGGCACTGCTTCGAACAGGTCAGCGACGAGCCCGAAATCAGCAACCTGAAAAATTGGCGCTTCTTCATCCTTGTTGATCGCAACGATGATCTTGCTATCCTTCATGCCAGCAAGGTGTTGGATTGCGCCGGAAATACCCACAGCGATGTAAAGTTCTGGTGCAACGACCTTGCCAGTTTGACCGACTTGCCAATCGTTCGGGGCGTAGCCGGAATCGACCGCAGCCCGCGATGCGCCGACAGCCGCGCCCAGCTTGTCGGCCAGCTTTTCGATCATGGCGAAGTCTTCTTCGGACCCAACGCCACGACCTCCGGACACAACGATGCCCGCACTTGTCAGTTCGGGGCGATCAGATGCGGCGACCTTGTCTTCGATCCACTCTGAAAGACCGGAATTTCCCGCGCCATCGATGTTTTCGACTGCGGCAGAACCCGACATTCCCGCGGCATCAAATCCAGCAGTCCGGATTGTCATAACCTTGGTCACATCGGACGATTTGACGGTTTGAATCGCGTTGCCAGCGTAGATCGGGCGTTCGAACGTGTCAGCGTCCACCACTGCCGTCACTTCCGAAATGATCTGAGAATCCAGAAGGGCTGCCACGCGGGGCATAACGTTCTTGGCGTCGGTCGTGCCGGGTGCTGCGATGTGGCTGTAATCGCCTGCCAGCTTTACGATCAGGTCGGCAGTCGGCTCCGCCAGTCGATGACCCAGCGCTGCATCTTCGGCGCACAGAACCTTCGATACGCCGTCGATCTTGGCCGCTTCAGCAGCAGCGGCAGAGGCAGAGGCCCCAGCACAAAGCACAGTCACGTCGCCCAGCGACTTGACTGCGGCAACAGCTTTGCCCGTCGCGTCGGCGTTCAGCGCGCCGTTGGTCACTTCGCCAATCAGAAGAACAGCCATTACACAGCCCCCGCTTCTTTAAGTTTCTCGACCAGTTCGTCGACGGATTTCACAATGATACCTGCAGAGCGTGTCGCCGGTTCGGTCGTTTTCATGATGGTCAGACGCGGGCTGACGTCGACGCCATAATCAGCGGGCGTCTTTTCATCCAAAGGCTTTTTCTTGGCCTTCATGATGTTTGGCAGCGATGCATAACGCGGCTCGTTCAGGCGCAAGTCTACGGTCACGATTGTCGGCATCTTGACTTTGATGGTCTGAAGACCGCCATCGACTTCGCGCGTGACGGTTGCATGGTCGCCATCGATGCCCACTTCGGACGCAAAGGTCGCCTGAGACCAGCCCAGTAGGGCCGCCAGCATCTGCCCGGTCGCGTTCATATCGTTGTCGATGGCCTGCTTGCCGCAGATCACAAGTCCCGGCTGTTCTTCGTCCACGATCGCTTTGATAATCTTGGCCACCGCAAGTGGTTCGATATCGTTGTGCACGTCGTCAGACGCGACGACGAGAATGGCGCGATCAGCACCCATGGCCAAAGCGGTCCGCAGGGTTTCTTGCGCCTGCTTCACGCCGATCGAAACGGCGATGACCTCTTCTACTTTGCCTGCTTCCCGCAGACGAATCGCCTCTTCGACGGCGATTTCGTCGAAAGGATTCATCGACATTTTGACGTTGGCCAGATCGACACCCGAACCGTCCGCTTTGACGCGAACCTTCACGTTATAGTCGATCACGCGTTTGACCGGTACAAGCACCTTCATCGCGCATCACTCCCATGCTTTATTGCGTATATCGCCTTTTGAGATAGCAACCCCGTCTGAAAGGCAACAGGGCAAAATGGTCCAAACGCTGCGTTCCGGGCGCATCAGGTGCGGTTTAGCGCTAACGGGTTCCGCATGGCGGTTTTTGTCGGCCATGACGGGCCGTTTCTTTTAACGGTTCGCGCCCGGAACCCACAGAACGTCGGCCTTCCCATCGTCGTTGGCGATCCGGCTGGCCTGAAAGAACCAGTCCGACAACCGGTTAAGGTACTTCAATGCGGCGGGATTCACATCGCCATGCGCCGCAAGAGCCACGCACAAACGCTCTGCCCTGCGTGACACAGTACGGCAAAGGTGGAGATGCGCCGACAACGCAGAACCACCGGGCAGGACAAAACTGCGCAGCGGTTCCACGGCCTGGGTCATCGCGTCGATTTCGGTCTCAAGGCGGTCAACCTGCGCGCTGCTCATGCGCAGGGGGGGGTATTTGGCATCTGCGTCATTGGCCATGTCAGGGCGGCATAGATCCGCGCCCAAATCGAACAAATCGTTCTGTATCATGGCAAGTTGCGCGTCAGTTTCCCCGTCTGCATGCAGCCGTGCAAGGCCAACGGTGGCATTGGTTTCGTCAACGGTGCCGTACGCATTAACGCGATCATCATATTTCTTGACGCGGTTTCCGTTGCCAAGTGCAGTTTCGCCCGCGTCGCCGGTGCGTGTATAAATTTTGTTCAGTACGACCATGGGTTAGGTCCCTCTCATGTAGACAAACAGAAGGATCAGGGCGACGGCTACCGCCTGCATTCCAATTCGCCAGCGCATGATCTTGTTGGCATTCTTGCGATTGAACTCTCCGCCTTTGCCAAAGCTGCCGATGCCCAGCAGAAGGATGGCAAGAACGGCAAGGCAGGCCAGTGCCAGCAGAATGAAAAGTGGATCGTTAGCCATGATGTCCCCTGATCTGTTGTGTTCGGACATAGCAGAGGGTGGCCCGAAGGCCAGCCCGGTCAGTTGCGCGAAATAAGCGCATCCTGCGCCCAAACCGGCAGAATACGACGCATTATCGCGGCCATATAGGTCGGGGTTGTGACGAAATAGCGCGCCTTTGGGCGCGGATGTTCCAAGGCATGGCGCAACTTGGCAGTGACAGCACTGGCTGGAAGTTGAAACTTGTCCTCGCCACCTTCGTACAATCGCTTTGTAAGTTCGGGGTACTGTGATGCGCGCGCCGAGGTGGCCGGATCGAACCAACGCTCAAAATGCGGAATCGCATTCTCGCGGATGCGGGAAGCAATGGGACCGGGTTCAAGCAAGATGATTTTAATGCCTGTGTCGCGCATCTCGAGCCGCAGGACATCGGTCAATCCTTCAAGCGCGAACTTTGTGGCAACATAGGCACCGCGCCACTTGTAACCGACCAACCCCAACACAGAAGAGCAGTTGACGATGCGGCCATAACCTTGCACCCGCATCACCGGAATCACTTGCCGGGTCAGATCGTGGACACCAAAAAGGTTGGTCTGAAAGATTGCCTCTAATGCCCCACGCGGCAAGTCTTCTACCGCACCGGGGCAGGCATAGGCGCCGTTATTGTAAAGCGCATCAAGGGTGCCACCGGTAGCCTGCAAGACTTCGGTTAGGCCGGCTGTGATGCTATCGTGGTCCGTGTAGTCGATTTGTGGGCTTTCGAACCCTTCGGCTCTTAAGCGTTCACAATCGACAAGCTGGCGACAAGACGCAAAGACGCGCCAACCCGCAGTGCGCAAACCATAAGCCGCATCGTAACCAATGCCGGAGGAGCAACCGGTAATTAAGATTGAACGTTTTTTCATGCACGGTCATTGGCGCAGATCGCCTTACGCCGCAAGAGTGGTGGTCAGCCCGCAGTGAGTAACCGCTCTGCCACCCAGCCCATCTGACCTGTGCCGATGATACGGACACGGACCCACCCGTTGCCGTCAGTCTCGACGACTTGGGTTTGCGTGCCCTGTGGCAGTGTATCGATCACGGCGTAACTCGTGTCGGGACCCTCACGCATGTTGACGGCGCGCGCTGCAACCTCGCGGATCGTTAGCAAATCTGGGCTTGCGGTTGCCGCGGGGGCAGGCGCGGACAATGATGTGAGGGTTGGATCGATACTGACGATGCTGTCGTTCGTTCCGCCAAAGGCGGGCGCAGTTTCGCGTGACACAGGTAAGTTCGCCACATCTTGGACAGGTGCGGTTGCAGGCGCCGCTGGGGTGATCGCAACGGCTGGCATTGGCTTTACGGCAACGGGCTTGATCACTGCGATCATTTCAGTTGACCGCGCACGGGTTACTTCCGTTTTGGATGTATCAGCGCTGGCCATGCGGGCTTCGGGTACGAAATTTGCGCCGCCGGACATGACGTAAAACGCCCACGCCATGATGGCGAACGTCCCGATAATAAACTTGCCCACGAAGAGCCCCCCAGTGTTTTTTTCATCCCGACAGCAGATAAAGCAGAAACACTATAACGTGATTCTTTGTTCCTTGCGTCAGAAAATTCGGTCCGTGCAGGACGACTGCTGCCTTTACGGCCAAGAAGCGCTTCGCTAAGGCTTTGGCCCATGACCGACGAAATTTCTGACATACCGAACCCGAACGACGTCACGGAGACGCTTCGCCATGCGATTGGCGAGCGGTATCTGACCTATGCGCTGTCGACGATCATGAACCGCGCCCTGCCTGACGCGCGCGATGGGTTGAAGCCGGTGCACCGTCGCATTTTGTATGCCATGCGGGAGCTGCGTTTGGCCTCGAACGGCGGTTTCCGAAAGTCCGCCAAGATTTCTGGCGACGTGATGGGTAACTATCACCCCCACGGCGATGCCGCGATTTATGACGCGATGGCGCGTTTGGCGCAGGATTTTAATGTCCGCTATCCGCTCGTTGACGGGCAGGGTAACTTCGGCAACATCGACGGCGACAATCCGGCCGCCGCCCGTTACACCGAGGCGCGGATGACCGCCGCAGCTGAAGCGCTGATGGAAGGCCTGACCGAGAACGCCGTCGACTTCCGTCCAAACTATGACGGTACGCTGGAAGAGCCGGTCGTTTTCCCTGCCGCATTCCCGAACCTTCTGGCGAACGGCTCGTCGGGTATTGCCGTTGGTATGGCGACGAACATCCCGCCACATAACCTGCACGAGCTGATTGACGCCTGCCTACATCTGATCAAGTCGCCCAACGCAGGCGACGAGACGTTGATGCAATTCATACCCGGCCCGGATTTTCCGACGGGTGGTGTGATTGTGGAAAAACCCGCCTCTCTAGCCGAATCGTATCGGACTGGTCGCGGAAGTATTCGTCTGCGGGCGCGTTACGAGGTCGAAGATTTAGGGCGGGGCCAGTGGCAGGTCGTGGTTACCGAAATCCCCTACCAAGTTCCGAAATCACGTCTGATCGAGAAATTGGCAGAGATCGTACAGACCAAGAAGGTCCCGCTTTTGGCGGATGTGCGTGACGAATCTGCAGATGACGTCCGAATCGTTCTGGAACCTCGCGCCAAGACCGTCGAACCCGAGGTCATGATGGGGATGCTTTTCCGCAATTCCGATTTGGAAATCCGGTTTAGCCTTAACCTTAACGTGTTGATTGATGGGCTGACGCCCAAGGTCTGCAGCGTCAAGGAAGTGCTGCGCGCGTTCCTTGATCATCGCCGCGACGTGTTGCTGCGCCGGGCACAGTTCCGTCTGGAAAAGATCGACCACCGATTGGAAGTGCTTGAAGGCTTTATCATCGCCTTCCTGAATCTGGACCGGGTGATCGACATCATCCGCTATGACGATGACCCGAAAAAGGCTTTGATGATAGAGGATTGGGCAAAATCCCACGTCCGGGCCGTCAATGAAAAAGACTACGTCTCGCCACTGGTGGTTGGGGCCGATCCCGAGGTCAGCCTGTCCGAAGTGCAGGCCGAAGCGATTCTGAACATGCGCCTGCGGTCCTTGCGCCGTTTGGAAGAGCTTGAACTGATTGCAGAGCGTGATGCCTTGATGGAAGAGCGCGCTGGGATTGAGGATTTGCTGGACGACGAAGGCCTGCAGTGGAAGCGAATCGCTGAACAGTTGCGCGAAACCCGTAAGCAATTCGGCAAGGATAGCCCCGGCGGAGCACGCCGCAGCACCTTTGCCGAAGCTGGAGAAGTGGCAGATGTTCCACTAGAGGCGATGATCGCGAAAGAGCCGATTACGGTCGTCTGCTCGCAGATGGGGTGGATCAGGGCCATGACCGGTCATATTCCGCTAGACCGTGACATGAAGTTTAAGGATGGCGATGCCCCGCGTTTCGCCTTCCATGCGGAAACGACTGACCGGCTATTAGTCTTTGGATCGAACGGCCGTTTTTATACGCTGCAAGCTAGTACATTGCCAGGTGGTCGCGGTATGGGGGAACCTCTGCGCCTCATGATCGACCTGCCCAACGAGGCGCAAATTCTCGATATCCTGATTCACCAGCCCGGGGGTAAACTGCTTGTCGCCTCCACCGAAGGCGATGGTTTCGTTGTGCCAGAAGATGATGTTGTGGCGCAGACACGTGCTGGCAAGCAAGTCTTGAACGTCAAGGACGGCGTGGCCAAAGTCGTGCACCGCGTGGCGGGCGACCATGTCGCCATCGTTAGCGAGAATGGGCGTTTCCTGGTGTTTGGCTTGGACGAATTGCCGGAGATGGGCCGCGGCAAAGGCGTGCGTTTGCAGAAATATCGTAAGGTTATCGGCCGTCAGGGCACGCTAGAGCTGGACGGTGGCCTTGGCGACGTCACGACCTTCGACTGGGCGACTGGGTTGTCGTGGACGATGGGCGGCGGCAAAACCCGCACGGAAAGCGACATGTCCGAGTGGAAGGCCACACGTGGCGGCGTCGGCAAGCGGGCGCCTCATGGTTTTCCTAAGTCCAACCGCTTCGAATAGGGTCGTTGTCGCAGTCGATTGAATGGGGCGAAGGCTTCGAATTCTTTGGCACCAGAGGCAATTTAGGTCTGTTTCGCAAATTAAGTGCCCACCGAATAGGACAGGTATCGGTAGTTGCTGGCGGGCAGGTTTGCGGTCGCTGTTCGCAAGCCCCGAAAACGCGGGTTGATTTCCTGTACAATCCGCCATACATCGCCCGCGATGCTTCATACGGGGTCAGGACGGCCCCGCATTTTTAAGGGGGCCGATCATGGCTAAGGCAAAGTTCGAACGGAACAAACCGCACGTGAATATCGGGACTATCGGTCACGTTGACCACGGCAAGACGACACTGACCGCAGCGATCACGAAGTACTTCGGTGAATTCCGCGCCTACGACCAGATCGACGGCGCCCCCGAAGAGAAGGCCCGCGGCATCACTATCTCGACCGCACACGTCGAGTATGAGTCTGCGAACCGTCACTACGCCCACGTCGACTGCCCCGGCCACGCCGACTACGTCAAGAACATGATCACCGGTGCCGCCCAGATGGACGGCGCGATCCTTGTCGTGAACGCAGCCGACGGCCCGATGCCGCAAACGCGCGAGCACATCCTGCTGGGCCGCCAGGTGGGTATCCCCTACATGGTCGTCTACATGAACAAGGTCGACCAGGTTGACGACGAAGAGCTGCTGGAGCTCGTCGAGATGGAAATCCGCGAGCTGCTGTCCAAGTACGACTATCCGGGCGACGACATCCCGATCATCCGCGGTTCCGCTCTGCACGCCATGAACGGCACCCGTCCTGAAATCGGCGAAGAGTCGATCAAGGCTCTGATCGCCGCCGTGGACGAGTACATCCCGACGCCGACGCGCGCCGTGGACAAGCCGTTCCTGATGCCGATCGAGGACGTGTTCTCGATCTCTGGTCGTGGTACGGTTGTGACCGGTCGTATCGAGCGTGGCGTGATCAACGTCGGCGACAGCATCGAGATCGTGGGTCTGAAGGACACCAAGACGACGACCTGTACCGGCGTTGAAATGTTCCGCAAGCTGCTGGACTCCGGTCAGGCTGGCGACAACGTGGGTATCCTGCTGCGCGGTATCGACCGTGAAGGCGTGGAGCGTGGTCAGGTTCTGTGCAAGCCCAAGTCGGTTTTGCCGCACACCAAGTTCGAGGCCGAGGCCTATATCCTGAACAAGGAAGAGGGCGGTCGTCACACACCGTTCTTCGCGAACTACCGCCCACAGTTCTACTTCCGTACGACGGACGTGACCGGCACCGTGATCCTGCCCGAGGGCACGGAAATGGTGATGCCTGGTGACAACCTGAAGTTCGAAGTCGAGCTGATTGCACCGATCGCCATGGAAGACGGCCTGCGCTTCGCCATCCG
>JAGXIQ010000119.1 GCA_024635625.1 Loktanella sp.
ATGGCAAACAGCAAAAGAACTCTGTTTCTGAAGCGCCGCATGCGCGTCCGGAACAAACTGCGGGCTGTGAACTCCGGGCGCATGCGCCTGTCGGTTCACCGGTCCAACAAGAACATCAGCGTCCAGCTGATTGACGACGTGAACGGCGTGACGCTTGCGTCTGCTTCCACGCTCGAAAAGGTTCTGGGCGTCGTTGGTCAGAACAACATCGAAGCAGCCAAGAAAGTGGGCGCTGCAATTGCAGAGCGCGCGAAGGCTGCCGGTGTGGAAAGCGCCTATTTCGATCGTGGCGGTTTCTTGTTTCACGGGAAGGTCAAGGCAGTTGCCGACGCCGCACGTGAAGCTGGTCTGAAGATCTAAACTAAAGTGTAGGCGGGTGCCTTTCGAGTGCCCGCCTCGATGATCGGGGGGCTGTCGTCCCACTGCGATCGATACAATGGCGCAAGCCACCTGTGATAAGGATGCCAACATGGCAGAACGTGATAACAATCGTGGCGGCGGTCGTGGCCGTCGTGAAGAGCAGACACCGGAATTCGCTGATCGCCTTGTTGCGATCAACCGCGTGTCGAAGACGGTCAAGGGTGGTAAGCGCTTTGGCTTCGCCACTCTTGTCGTCGTAGGTGACCAGAAGGGTCGCGTCGGTTTTGGCAAAGGTAAGGCCAAAGAGGTCCCCGAAGCCATCCGTAAGGCTACCGAGCAAGCCAAACGTCAGATGATCCGGGTCGCCCTGCGCGACGGTCGGACGCTGCATCACGACATGGAAGGCCGTCATGGCGCAGGTCGCGTCGTAATGCGCCAAGCCCCAGCCGGTACCGGTATCATCGCCGGTGGTCCAATGCGTGCTGTGTTCGAGATGCTGGGCGTTCAGGACGTTGTGTCCAAGTCGCTGGGCTCTCAGAACCCGTATAACATGATCCGGGCCACCATCGACGGCCTGAACAAAGAACAATCGCCCCGCTCTGTGGCGCAGCGTCGCGGTAAGAAAGTCGCCGACATTCTGCCAAAGCGTGACGACCACGTGACCGAGCAAAGCGACGTGGCCCACAACGCCACCGAAGCTGAAGCTTCGGCTGACGCGTAAGGAGACCTGATCATGGCTAAAACTATCGTCGTCAAGCAGATCGGTTCCCCGATCCGTCGCCCCGCCAAGCAGCGTGCAACGCTGGTCGGTCTTGGGCTGAACAAGATGCACCGCACGCGGGAGCTGGAGGACACCCCCTCCGTACGCGGCATGGTCAACTCGATCCCGCACCTCGTCGCGATCATCGAAGAGCGCGGCTAACGATTAAAGGCGCGCAGCGCCTTTATCGGACTATCTTGAAACGCTCCGCCATTTTGGCGGGGCGTTTTTCGTTTGTAGAGGGCTAATATGGCGTTTCGGTGTGAACCCCCCGGGATTTTGGCCGCGCTCACTTCTTAAATACTGGCTTACACGGGTGCTGCTTGTACCCGGAAAACGGCAAATCAAAAAATTCTACAGCAAGTGGATTTAACGGCATCAAATTTTTTCTATTGGTTGTGGCCGGTTACGCCAAACGGCAACGTTGCGAAAATGGTTAATTCGGTTAAGATGCAGTCATCGCATTGCGACCATGGAATCCGAATGACCGCTGGGAATACTGGCTGGAAGGGTAGGGTTATCTATGACCTTTATTGTCGAACCGATGGGCCACGACGACAAGCGCGACACACGTGTAGGTCTTATTGGGAGTGATATTCAAAACTCTAACGCGCCAGCAATGCACCATGCTGCGGCCGCTATGCATGGTCTATCGCTAACATATGACCTGATCGATACCGGCCTGATGTCGCCCGCGCCACCGCTCGAAGAGCTTTTGATGCAGGCAGAGGCGGAAGGCTACGCCGGGGTAAACGTGACCTTCCCTTTTGAGAAACAGGTCATGTCCTTTCTTGATGAAGTGTCGATTGGGGTCCAGGCAATGGACGCAGTAAATACCGTGGTCTTTCGCGCCGGCCACCGATTTGGCTATAACACACGGTATTCAGGCTTTGCCGCGAGCCTGCGTTATAGGTTGCCAGAAGCAGATCTATCAGACGTCCTTCTTTTGGGTGCGGGTTACCCTGGCAGAGCGGTGGCCCATGCATTGCTGGACGCTGGCGCAGAGCGTGTTTTGATTTATGACACCGTTGTACTGGCGGCTTCCGACCTGTCGGCGGAGATCAATGCAGCAAAATCAGGTAGGGCCGAAGTCGTGACCGACCTTATGTTGGCGACGAGCCGTGCTACGGGAATCGTTAACGCCACGCCAGCGGGCGAGACGAGTGCGACGGACGAAGTCATCGCAACCGGTCTTTTGCAGGAACGTCACTGGGTTGGTGACGTCAACGGAAACGCCTCAGGAAATCAACTTTTGGAAAGCGCTCAGGCCTCGGGGTGTCCGACTTTGTCGGGGGAAGGCCTTGCCGTATTTTGTGCCGCCCACGACTTTGAACTTTTCACGGGTCTGACCGCCGACCCGGGCCGGATGCAAACCTCGCTTGCATGACATGGCTGAGTCTTCGGCAGCCATCACCGGTTTCCCACTCTGGGCCTCGCATCGGTCCTCATCGATTCAGAAAGCGGCCGTAGAGAAAAGAGGTTTTCTAGATTTGGCATTGGAAACGCGGCAAGGGGCATTCGCCACGCTCATGAACAGTGTCATGGATCTGATCACTCGGCGAGCTTGCTTGTAACCTCTTTGCCATGTGCCCTTGGAACAGGTTATGGCGCTGCAGGCCATTTTGATTGACTTGGCCGCGGCTACTGACCGCACGCCGCTGGCGACAGGCGAGGTTACCGTCAGTGATCTGCCGCGCGACCGGGTGCGTTTGGGGCGCGTGCTTGACTATTTGCATTTGCATTACGATCAGCCTGTCCGGCTTCAACCGCTTTGCGATCTGGTTCATTTGACGCCCAGCCAATTGCAGCGCGTCTTCAGGCGCAGCGCTCGCATGTCGATCAGCGCCTATTTGCTTCAGCTTCGGCTGGGTCGTGCATGTCAGATGATGGTGCAGACCGACACGGCCATCGGTCGGATTGCAACCGATTGCGGCTTTTCCGATGCCGCCGACCTTGCCCGCCGATTCCGTCGCGCCCATGGCGTCACGCCGACCGCCTAACGCAGCACCTTTCGCAGTGCGGGTCGGTAAATGCCATTAGATCTTGCAAGGCAGGTCAGTCGTTCTGGTTCAGATAAGCAGCGTCGGTGACATGATCTAACCAGTCGACGGAACGTCCCTCTATCGCCTCTGCGATGGCGAAATGGCTCATGGCGTGGGTATTGGTTGCGCCGTGCCAGTGTTTTTCACCGGGTTCGAACCAGACGGTATCGCCTGCCCTGACAGTCTGGCGGGGCTGCCCATCGACCTGCACCCAGCCAAGGCCGGACAAGATATAAAGCCGCTGACCAGCGGGGTGGGTATGCCATGCAGTTCGCGCCCCGGCGGCAAAAGTGACCAGACCGCCTCCTGCGCGGGCAGGGGGTGGCGGGGTGAAAAAGCCATCAAGTCGGACATTTCCGGTGAAGTAGTCGGCAGAGGCGTCGTTGGTCGGTTGTTCGGTAAGAGGGATCAATTTCATATCGTTTCTCCTGTGGCGACACGAGGTGCGGTGTCGGACTTTAAAAGCGGGTGTCGATAAGGTCGTCTGCTCTTTTCGTTGTAACGCCAGAACAGTGCTGTTGGGCGCATGTGACCTTCCGGGAAAGTCTATCGGGATAATTAAGGTGGGTATTAAAAACGGAGGGTGTCAGGAACGCACAGGAAAGGATGGTAATGCGCCGGGCATCATAGCACATCGACAAATGCTTTGATGCGCGCAGCCTGGACAAAATCAAAGCATCATGTGGCCTTAAGTGGCCCGCGGTGAATTAAGGGCCTAAGGTCCCACTCGATAGGTCAAGGTCGCGGCCTCGTCGCTTGCGAATTCGTTGGCAAGGGCCTCCATCCGGGCGTGAAGCGGTGATTTGATGCAGACTGGATCAGTCGCAGCCGGGTCGCCTGCGATGGCCATGGCTTGACAACGGCAGCCACCGAAGTCGAGCTTGCGCCGATCACAAGAGCGGCAAGGCTCTTGCATCCAGTCCTCGCCCCGGTAGGCCTGAAAGGCAGCACCTTGGTACCATATCTCGGACAGCGGCTTGTCGCGGACGTTGTCAAATGTCAGGTGAGGGATCGTCTCAGCCGCGTGGCACGGCAGGACTTTGCCCTCAGGCGTCACGTTCAGGCCCGTAGTGCCCCAGCCGCCCATGCATCGCTTAGGATAATCGCTGTGATAATCGGCGGGGACGTAGTCGAGGACCAATTGCCCCTTTAGCCGTGTCCGCGCTTCAGCGACGATGCGACCTGCCTCGGCGGCCTGTTCGCGCGTCGGCATCATGGCGGCACGGTTCTCCATCGCCCAGCCGTGGAATTGGACGATAGCAACTTCGATCCGCCGGGCCTTCATCTCGACCGCCATTTCGATGGCGCGTGGCAATTGGTGCAGGTTCTGGCGGTGAACGACAGCGTTCAACGTCAGCGGAAAGCCCGCCTCAACGATCCACTGTGCCGCTTGCATCTTGCGCGCAAAACCGCCCCGGTATCCACCGATGCGATCCGCCATATCGGCGTCGGTGCCCTGTAATGACAATTGCACATGGTCAAGGCCCGCGTCGTCCAACTCCGTCAGCCGTCGCTTTGTCAGGCCAATGGCCGAGGTGATAAGGTTGGTGTAAAGCCCCGCATCGCGTGCGCCCTTCACGAGGTCTACCAGATCGCGCCGGGACGCGGGTTCCCCCCCCGACAGGTGCAGTTGTAGCACACCAAGATCGGCCGCTTGTTTGAACACGTCCACCCAAACTTCGGTTGGCAGTTCGGCGTCACGCTTCGTCAGTTCCAATGGGTTAGAACAATAGGGACAGGACAGTGGGCACCGATGGGTCAGTTCCGCCAGCATCGCGATGGGCGGATTTGGCCTTACAAGCGTGCCTGCTTTTGCTGCTGCAGTCTGGACAGTCATGGGCGTGCCTCCATGATGCGGCGGTTCATAAGGCCAGTCAGGAATTCGTGCATGTCTGTGGTAATATGGTCTACGGGTGCGCTGTAGCGGGCCGCCAGATCGTTCGCAATTTCTGACACGGATCGCGCGCCGTCGACTTCGTTCAAAATCGCAAGACCGATCGGGTCGAGGTTGATCGTGCGTTCTGGGGCAAGCAGGACCCATATATCACGCACCCGGTCGAAATGCAGGCGCACGCCGCGGGGAATGACGGGGATGAAATCTGCGTTCACGATGCCGCCGCACGGGCAGGCATAAGGTGCGTGTCTGGTTGCCACGCGCCGGGTGGGATGGCACCCGGTGTCACGTAGGCAGCATGTAGCGCGTCAAGTTGGGACCACAGCACATCAGTCTTGAACGTCAGGGCTGCTGCGGCAGCGTCCTGCTTTTCATCCGTATCCGCGTGGTCCAAGACCCAAGCGAGGCCGAAGGCCACGTCCTTTGGGGCCTCTGACAGACGATTTCTGAAATAGGATAGGCTGCTGTCGTCAGCAAAATCGTAATGCTGCAACAGACCTTCGATGCGTGCGGCATGGATTTTCGGTGCAAAGAGTTCCGTAAGCGAGGCCGCCACCGCTTCTAGCAACGTCTTGTCCCGCACAAAGCGGACGTAGGCGTCGACGGCGAACTTGGTGGCGGGCATCACACCTTCGGTGCTGGCAACGTAGTCACGGCTAAGGCCCACGGCATCCGCGAGCCGTAGCCAGCGGGCTATGCCACCTTCATTTTCCGTCGTACCGTCATGATCTTCGATCCTTGAACGCCACGCGCGGCGCAGGGCAGGATCGGTCACGCGGGACATAAAGGCAGCGTCTTTCATTGGGATGCTGGCCTGATAGTAATACCGGTTTATAACCCATGCGCGGACCTGATCAGGCGTACAGCCCCCTGAATGCAGCAGATGATGAAACGGGTGCTTGTCGTGGTAACGCTCTGCGCCGATTTGGCGTAGGCGGGCCTCAAAGGCCTCTTTTGATGCGGTCATAGCGTAATCTCCATCCCGTCCTGGCCAATAGTCCAGCCCGCATCCTCTGCGATGCGGCGCTGGTCCGATGTCGGACGCAAGACCGGGTTTGTGTTGTTCATGTGGACGTAGATGCGGCGACCCACGTCCAGACCATCAAAGGCCGCCATCGACCCATCGGGGCCTGACATCGACATATGGCCCATCCGCTTGCCGGTCTTCAGGCTTAGGCCAGCCGTCACCATCTCGTCGTCTTGCCAAAGGGTGCCGTCGAAAAATACCGCCGCAGCACCATGCAAGCGATCCGCCAGATCGGCGGGAAACGCGGCGCAACCGGGGATGTAGTAAGCATCCTTGCCATCAGCCTGCAAACGCACACCAACGGTTTGTTCGCCCATCAGGTCGGTCTGTACCGTTGCACCTTCCAGATACAATGGCACCTTACCGGGTACGGCAAACAGCGTGGCAGTCAGACCTGATGCGATCTCGACAGACTCGCCAAGCGCGATAATTCGTCTGGTCACAAACGCCGGGTTCAAGGCCGCGAAAATGGGATTGTCAGCCAAAGTCTGGTGAATATCCGCCGTCGCAAAAAGTGTGAAAGGCTGCTGTTCCCGCAGCGTCAGTAAGCCCGCGATATGGTCAATGTCGCCGTTCGTAAGCAAAACGGACTGAAGCGGCAAACGACGCAGGTCGGTCGGATGCAAAGCCGGCGTGCGGGCCAGTTGATCGCGAATGTCGGGGGATGCATTTAGAATCGCCCAGTCACGATCATTCGCCGTAAAGGCGACCGAGGATTGGGTCTGCGCCGGGATGTCACCCCGTCGGGCGAGGTTGCAATTTTCGCAACCGCAGTTCCATTGGGGCAGGCCACCTCCTGCAGCGGCACCCAGAATATGTGCGCGGAAAGTCACTTAGTTGCCTTCCGCGCACATGAAATTATCAGAACAGAACGCCGCCGGCGTCCTCTTCGCTGTCCGGGCCGTACATGTTGATTTCCATACCGCACTCGATTTCGCGGATGATCGGTTTAGTCCAAGCCATGGTGGTCCTCCCAAGAATTGCATGTCCCTCAACTATCTTGAACACCTCGGCGAGCGTCTATCATACTTACGTCGCAGATCACGTCGCCGCGATCTTTGCGCCGACGGCTTTAAGCGCAAAGGCATAGGATCGCGCCGCATCTTCAAGGGCCGCGAACCGCCCTGATTTACCGAAATGGCCAGAGGTCATGTTGGTGCGCAACATCAGGATGTTGTCATCGGATTTAGTAGCGCGCAGGCGTGCAACCCACTTTGCGGGCTCCCAATAGGTGACGCGCGGGTCGGATACGCCAGCCGTGACGAGGGTCGGTGGATAGGCCTGCACGCGCACCTTGTCGTAAGGCGAATAAGACAGGATATCGTCAAAGGCCTGCTTACTGGTGATGGGATTACCCCATTGCGACCATTCACCGGGCGTCAGGGGCAAAGTGTCGTCAAGGATCGTCGTCAGAACATCGACAAAGGGAACATCTGCGATGGCCCCGGCCCAAAGTTCTGGCGCCATGTTCAGTGCTGCCCCGACCAGCAGCCCCCCGGCAGAACCGCCTTGGATTACGATGCGCCCGGCGGCGGTAAAGCGGTCGGTGATCAACTGCCGCGCCACGGCGATGAAATCGTGAAAGGTATTGGGCTTGCCGCCGAATTTAGCGGCCTCGTACCAGTTGCGCCCCAGCTCTTCGCCGCCGCGCACATGGGCGATGGCATAGACAAAGCCGCGGTTCACTAACGACAGGCGGTTGGCTGAAAAAGAGGCGGGCATGCTCGCCCCATAAGACCCGTAGCCATACAGAAGGCAGGGTGCGGTGCCATCCAACGGCGTGTCTTTGTGGTAAAGGATCGTCACTGGCACCTGCGCGCCGTCGTGGGACGCGGCCGTGGTGCGGATCGTGACGTAATCCGCAGGATTGTGCCCAGAGGGGATTTCCACCGTCTTACGCAGGGTCCGCTCGCCTGTGGCGAGGTCGTAGTCAAAGACCTGTGACGGCGTTGTGGGCGAAGAATAGGTGAATCGAAATCTGTCTGTGTTGTATTCCGGGCTGGGATCGCTACCCAGCGAATAGGCCTGTTCGTCAAAGGCGATGGTCTGTGCCGCGGCGATCGGCTGGCCCTTGGCGACATAGCAGATGCGCGGCAGCGCATTGCGCCGTTCCATCCAGATCGTCCAACCTTTGTAGGCGGATAGTCCCACGATCATCCGGCCGTCTTCATGCGGAATCAGATCGAACCAATGGGCACGCGACGGGGTGGCAACGGCAGTCGTCATGACTTTGAAATCATGCGCGCCGTCGGCATTCGTAAGGATCAGAAAATCATCGCCCTGATGCTCGATGTCGTATTCAAGCCCTTCGGTGCGCGGCTCGATCACTTGCGGTGCGACGGTTGGATCTGCGGTGGGAATCACACTGATCTCGTTCTCGTCGTTCATGCCGGTAGAGATGGCGATATAGGCGCCGGAGCGCATGCGCCCAACGCCGACGTGATAGCGTGGATCGCTTTCCGTATAGACCAAAACATCGGTCGTTGGATCGGTGCCAAGGGTATGGCGGAAAACCTTGTTCGGGTGATGACGCGCATCCACGCGAACATAAAACAAGGTCTGCCCATCAGCCCAGGCAACGGATCCGACGTCCTCGATATGGTAGTCCCGGTCTGTCCCGCTGTCCGTATCGCGAAAGGTCAATCGAAAGAACTCTGAACCGTTTACGTCAGCGGCCCAAGCCAGTGTACGGTGGTCCGGGCTGACCTGCGTCATACCAAGCTGGAAGTAATCCTGCGCCGCGGCCTGTGCGTTGACGTCAAGTATCACCTCTTCGCCGCCGCCGTCACGGGGGGTCCGGATGAACAAAGGATACTCTGCTCCGTCATTGTAGCGCACCGCATAGGCATAGGGACCGTCTTGCCGGGGGACACTGCTGTCATCCTCTTTGATCCGGCCACGCATTTCGGCCACCAGCGTATCCTGAAGTGCCACAGTGTCGGCCATTGCGGCATCGTAGTAGGCGTTCTCGGCGCGCAGGTAGTCCGCGATGTCGCCCGGTAGCTTGTCGGGCGCACGCATCGCTTCTTGCCAGTTGTCCGCCCGCAGCCAGCCATAGTCGTCGTGCAGATCGACGCCGTGCACGGTGGTCACTGTGGGGCGGCAGTCGGCGATAGGGGCGTTCGGCAGGGCTTTGAAATGTGCGGGCATAATGTCCTCTTGATCCAGTGTTGCCGTTGTGGCCCTGCACCTCTGCGATGACAATGCCTGACGGGTGGGGCGCATCGCCTCCCCTTTTAGGTTGAATTGTCACAGGCATGTGTTGGGCGGATAGTTAAGGGACATTTACAGGGGGAGACCTACAATGACCTACGAGAACGTAAAGATCCACCCAGCGGTGGACAATGGCGTCAAGCATGATGCCAAGGCGGACTTTGCCGGTGGCACGCTGACCTGCCACTGCGCGACTGACAAGGTAGAAGTGAAAGTTGGTGCACAGACCGCCCACAACCATATCTGCGGTTGCACCCAATGTTGGAAACCTGATGGCGCGGACTTTAGTCAGGTGGCAGTCGTCGACCGGAATGCTGTCGAAGTCACGGCTCACCCGGAAAAGCTGGAGGTCGTGGACAAGGACGCTACTATTTTGCGCCATGCCTGCAAAGCTTGTGGTGCGCACATGTATGGCCGGATCGAAAAAGAGCATCCGTTCCACGGCCTCGATTTCATCCATACAGAATTATCGGACCAGACTGGCTGGTCTGAACCCCAATTCGCGGCCTTCGTGTCCTCGGCTATTGAGGGCGGCGTGAACCCTGACAAAATGGACGACGTGCGTGGACGCCTCAACGAGCTTGGGTTGCCGCCGTACGACGCACTGTCCCCGACCCTGATGGACGCAATCGCGACCTTTAACGCCAAGAAGAAAGGCGTACTCCCCGCCTGACTTTGACCACCCGCGCCGGGTTGACGCGGGTGATTTTCGTTGCAAAGAAAGACGCGCGGCCCAGTTACTTTGATGATTGTGCCGCTAAAGAAGGATAGACTGATGCGAACCCGAGCAGCCGTGGCCCTGAAGGCCGGACAGCCCCTTGAAGTGATGGAAGTGAACCTCGAAGGTCCCAAAGCGGGCGAGGTGCTGGTAGAGATCAAGGCGACTGGCCTGTGCCACACCGACGCCTTCACGTTG